>JBEGTL010000220.1:0-12248 GCA_041179425.1 Pseudomonadota bacterium
CCGTCAATTCTCGACCAGCTTCGAGGGTGGAAGATCACGCCGGGCCGGCCGCGCAAGAAAGCAGCGTCCCTGCAGTGAACACTAACTGATCATATATGCTTGAAGCCGCTGATGGGGAGCGCCACGAAGCCTTCGATGCCGATGGCGCGTGCGCGCTCCGTGTAGCTCGCCACGATCTGATCGAAGACCGCCTGGTCGTAGCCGACCAGATCCATCTTGTTCACGGCGACGACGATGTTACGAATCCCGACCAGGTGCGCGAGCACGCTGTGGCGCTCGGTCTGATCGAGCACAGGCCTGCTCGAGCTCGAGCGGCTCTTCCCCGGCATCGAGGGCGAGCTCACCGCGGCAGGCGCCACACGCTTGGACGTCGGGAGCGAGGTCGCGCACGATCTGATCGACCTGGTCGTCCGTGGCGCCATCGTCGCAGCCCGAGACGATCACGAAGCGCAACGTAACACTTCTTCGGCGAAGTCCGTGATCGCGCGGCGCAGGCCCGAAGGGCCGAACGGCGACGGTAGCCAGGCTTAGCGCGGAGAAGCGTGCGGGCCGACACCATCCCCCCCTTTCGCCAGGGCCCTCACCCGCGCGCGGAGAGGCACAGCGCACGCACCGTTGCCTGGTCGGAGCCGCGGATGGCGAGCGTCTTTTGGCGGCCCTTTTCGCCGCGCACCAAGGCGACGTCGCGGAGGCGCAGCGACAGCGCGTCCGCGAAGAAGCGCAGCAGCGCCGCGTTGGCCGCGCCGTCGACTGGCGGTGCAGCGAGCGCCACTTTGACGCGCCCATCGTGCAGACCGACGATGGCCGTCTTTTCCGCTCGCGGTACCACGTGCACGTCGAGCAAGACTGTGTCGCCGCGCGTGCTGAGCTTGAGTTCGTCCATAGTTTACCCCGTGCGCGCCGGCGCCGCTCCGCCTGCGGACGACGGCCAATCGCACCGCGAGCCACCCGTCCTCGTGCGCACGCTGACTCAATTGCCAGATCGCCCTGCAACGAGCGCTTTTATCGACCGCTGCCTGACGGCTATATTGCACATGCGATCGGTTCGGTATCCGTTCGATGTGGACCTCGCAAGGTGGTGGTAGCAGTGCAACAAGCCGCGAAGATGATGACGGTCGAAGCGGAGATCCGGGTGCCGGTCGCCACCGCACAGATCGCGCGCTTCCACATGACCGACCCTGCAGACAACCTTCTGCGCGAAGAAGACGCGTTTTGGCTCGACATGTGCCTGACGCCGCGGCCACGAAATGCCCGCGCCTGCTATCGGGATCACTGGGCACCCCACCGCTTCGAGCGACTGGGTACCCTGTTTGCGCTGCCGCCCGGTCAGACCATCCACGCGCGCAGCGACGGGGGCTCACCGCAGACCTCCATCCTTTGTCACCTACGCCCCGAGGCCATGCGCGAGTGGTTCGACGGCGAGCTCGAGTGGACAGACCGGCGCCTCAAAGCGAGCCTCGACGTCGCCGACCCCAACATCCGCGGGCTCTTGGTGCGGATTGCCGACGAGATGCAGAATCCGGGGTTCGCGAGCACGACGCTGATCGAGCTGATGGTGGGGCAGCTGGCCATCGAGCTCAGCCGCTACTGGGCGGCCATCAAAGAGGGGCCGGCCACGGGCGGGCTCGCTGGCGCCTGCGGCTGATCGACGAGCGCCTACGCGAGCTAGGCGAAGCACCCACGCTCACCGAGCTCGCCGACCTGTGCAACCTGTCTGTTCGGCAGCTGACGCGCGCCTTTCGGACGAGCTTCCACCGCTCTATCGGCGAGCACGTCGCGCAGAGTCGCCTCGACAATGCCAAACATCTGCTCGCCAGCGATCAGAGCATCAAGGCCATCGCGTACTCAGTCGGCTTCGCGTCGCCCTCGAGCTTCACGGTCGCATTTCGACGCGCCACCGGCACGACACCAAGGCAGTTCCGCCAGCGCATCTCTCGCTAAACAGTGACGCCTCGAGCCGGATCCACGGTGCGCTCCGAGGCTCAGCGCCGCACGTCGACGACGACGCGGCCGCGGACCTCGCCCTTGAGGATGCTGGCCGCGAGCTCGACTAGCTTGGACATGGGCTCCACGCGCGTGATGTCTGCGAGCTTCTTTGCGGGCAGGTCGCGGGCGAGCCGCTGCCAGGCCTTCTCGCGCTTTGCGAGCGGAGCCATCACCGAGTCGACGCCCAAGAGCGCGACGCTGCGCAAGATGTGCGGCAGCACCGTCGCGGGCAGCTCGAGGCCGGCAGCGAGGCCACAAGCGGCAACACCACCGCCGTACTTGGTCTGCGCCAAGACGTTGGCGAGCGTGGTGCCACCGGCGACGTCGATGGCGGCGGCCCAGCGCTCTTTCTGCAGGGGCCCACCCTTCTCTTGCAGACTGGCACGGTCGACGAACGAGCGCGCTCCGAGACCCGTGAGGTAGTCGTGTGTGTCGGGTCGACCCGTGGAGGCGACCACGTCGAAGCCGGCGGCGGCGAGCAGCGCGACCGCGACCGAGCCGACGCCGCCCGCGGCGCCCGTGACGAGCACCTCGCCCGCGGCCTTGGTGATGCCGTACGCGACGAGCGCGTCGACACACAGCGCGGCCGTGTAGCCTGCGGTGCCGATGGCCATCGCCTGTTCGGTCGTGAAGGCGTCGGGCAAACGGACCAACCACTCGGGCTTGAGGCGCGCGTAGCGGGAGAAGCCACCGTTGTGCGACTCGGACAGACCGAAGCCGTTGACGACGACCTTGTCGCCCGCCTTCCAAGCAGACGAACGCGACTCGACGACCGTGCCGGCCAAGTCGATGCCGCCGATCAGCGGCAGCTTGCGCACGACCTTGTTTTTGTTGCCGCTGAGCGCGAGGCCGTCTTTGAAGTTGAGCGACGAGAAGTCGACCTCGACGGTGACGTCGAGATCAGGCAGGTCGGCCAGGGTGAGCTGCTTGAAGGAGGTGCGCGCTTTGCCTGCCTCGTCCTCGATGACGACGGCGGTGAATGTGTCTGCCATGATGCGTCCTACTCTTTGCGATGCTTGAGCCGCGCCAAAACAACACGGCGCACGAGCGCTCTACGCGTGGGGCTGAGTCCTTACTCCAGTTTGAGCAGAGCACCAATGACTGTGCTCGGCGATGTTGCCCGGTCGACCGAGCGGCGTGATGGCCGCGAACCGCTCGCTGATCGCCGCGGCGCGCGGATCTCCCTCGGCCATGCCCGTCATGATGAAGCCCGGCGCGAGCATGTTGGCGCGCACGCCAAACTGTCCCATCTCCACCGCCAACCCCTTGATCATCGCCGACAGCGCACCCTTGGCGGCCGCGTAGTGCTCCATGCCTTGCAGTCCATGAAACATGGAGAGGCTGCCACACACGACGATCGAGCCACCCGGGTCACCCGCGCGCGCGCGCTCTCGCATGTGCCGCGTCGCCTCGCGCAGCGTGTAGAACGCACCGTGCAAGTTGACGTTGAGCAGGTCGTGGTACATCTGACTGGTCAGATCGGAGAAAGACTCCGCGCGCTGACTGTAGCCCGCATTTGCGAACACACAGTCCACACGCCCCATCACCTCGAGCGTGGAGGCGAAGGCAGCCACGACCGCCGCCTCGTCCGAGACGTCTACCGCTTCGGCGTGCGCCCGCTTGGCCCCGAGCGATCTGAGTGTATTGACGGCCTCTGCATTTTTTTCGGCGCGTCGGCCCCACACCACCACGTCTGCTCCCTGCTTGGCACAGCCCTGCAAGAAGCCGAGGCCGATGCCGCTGTTGGCACCCGTGGCAAGGACGACCTTGCCGCTCAGATCGAACAGTCCACGTGTCATGGGATGCCCATCAGACCGAGGCCGCCGATGGCGAGGATGAAGTACGGCACGAGCGCTGCCGCACCCGCGTAGTCTTTGGCCACGCGCTGCCCGAAAAAGAGCATCAAGATGGCGGTCGCCGCGAGCACGGCCCCGAGCGCCGCGGGGAAACGACTCCCGGTGAAGATCAGGACGGGGACGCCCACGGCGGAGAGCGCGCCCGCCGCCAGCTCGATGATGGTGATGACCGAGAGCATGGGCACGACCTGCGAGCGCAGAAACGACTAGGAGAAGTGGCCCGTGAGCCACTCCACGTTGCCCTTGCGGTCGACCACTTTGTCGATGCCCGACTGCAAGAACAAGATCGCGAGCAACGCGGCCACGGCGAGGCGCACCAAGTCGACCGTGGTGAGCGCGCCATCGACGCAGGGCGGTGCAAGACAGACTAGGGAATCCAACAGGTCCTCCGGTGACGTCGCCGAGGGCGATGTTGTGCGCAGTAGCGAGCGAACCACTCAATCACGCAAAGGGCTCTTCGCCCTTCAACTTGGTGCGGACGAGCAGACGGCCGCTGTTGGCGTCGTAGGACTCTGCGCGGTGCAGCGTCCCGGTGTTGTCCCACATCACGAGGTCGCCAACCTTCCACTCGTGACTGTACGAGAACTGCTCGCTCGTGCACCACTCGCGCAGGCGCGTGAGGATCTCCGCGCTCTTGGGCGGCTCGATGCCGAGCACACGATGCGCAGTGACGCCGGCGATAATCGACTTGCGACCGTTCTTGTGCTTCCACACCAGCGGCAGCTCGCGCTCCCCGATGGCCTGCATGCCCTTGAGCTTGGCCAGGCTCGGCTCGGGCTCGTAGTAGTACACCGTCGCCCACACCGAGTGCACGACGCGCAGTCCGTCGAGCTCGACCTTCTGCGTCTCGGGCAGGTGTTCCCACGCCGCGTACGTGCTGCAGAAGCCAGTGTTGCCGCCCCAGCTCGGGAGCTTTTTGCTCGAGAGCAGCGAGGCGAGGATCGGCACGTCGTTCATGGTGCCGTCGAGGTGCCAAAACAGCGAGCCCTTCAGGTACTCGGCGCTGTGGGGGTTTTCTTTGTTGTCGAGCGTCACCTTGAAGACGCCGTCGTTGGAGTTGCGTTCGGCCTCGAACTCGCCGAGCGTCTTGGTGAACGCAATCTGCTCTTCGTCGGTGAAGTTGACCTCTGGGAAGACCAACACGCCGCGCTCTTGCAAGAGCTCACGAATCGCGGTGCCCAGGTGCCCGCTCAGCAGCTCCTTTTTGCTGTTGAGCACACGGGTACCAATGAGTGGCTTGATCTGTTCAACGCGCGGTTGTAGAAGCTTGCCGAGCGCTCGAGGTCCGACACCAGGATCGCGCCGTGCGAATATTTATAGTCGATCTTACTCATGGGACTCTCAGCGAGGGAATGAGCCAGCGGCAACCAGGTCGATCACTTCAGGCTGCTGGGCCAGGCGACTGCCTTGGTCTCGAGGTATTGGTCGAAGCCCGCGACGCCGTTCTGCCTACCGATGCCGCTGAACTTGTAGCCGCCGAAGGGGATGTCTGCGCCGTGCGCAGCGCCGCCGTTGATGGACAACACACCAGCGCGGATGCGACGGGCCACCGACTGCGCCCGCTCGAGTGAACCGGAGTTCACACTGCCGATGAGCCCGTAGCGGCTCTCGTTTGCGATGCGGACCGCATCGTTGTCGTCGTCGAACGCAATCAGGCAGAGCACCGGTCCGAAGATCTCTTCCTGCGCGATGGTCATCTTGTTGTCGACATCGACGAACAGCGTCGGTTCGACGTAAAAGCCCTTGTCGAACTGCTGCGGGCGACCACCGCCGACCGCGAGCTTGGCTCCCTCGGACTTGCCCTTCTCGATCAGCCCGAGCACGCGCTCGCGCTGCTTGGCAGAGACCAGCGGTCCGCCCATGACGTCGGGACGCTGCGGGTCGCCGTAGGGCGCCATCTTCAAGATGGCGGTCACACGCTCCACACATTGTTTGTACTTGGAGCGCGGCACCAGCAAGCGCGTGGGGATGCCGCAGCCTTGGCCCGAGTGGAAGCAGACAGCGAGCGCGCCGAGCAACGCACCGTCGAGGTTGGCGTCGTCGAGCACGATGTTGGCCGACTTGCCGCCGAGCTCGAGGAAGGTGCGCTTGAGCGTGGCGGCACCCCTCTCCATGATGCGCTGCCCCACCACCGTGGAACCGGTGAAGGAGATCAGGTCGACGTCAGGCGAGAGCGTCAGGGCCTCTCCCACCAAGTGATCGGACGAGGTGACGATGTTGACCACGCCGGCGGGGAAGTCGGTCTTCTCTGCGATCAGACGACCCAGGATGGTCGCGCTCCAGGGCGTGTCGGGAGCAGGCTTGAGTACGACCGTGTTGCCGGTCGCAAGCGCCTGCGCGAGCTTGGTGATGGCGACCTCGAACGGGAAGTTCCAGGGCGTGATCGCGCCGACGACGCCGATCGCTTCTTTCCAGATACGACGCGTGTTGGGCTCGCCGCCATTGCCGGGGGCCTCGGGCAAGACCGTCTCCCAAGCGTACTTGTCCATCAGCTCGAGGGGATAACGGATGGATTCCTTGAGCGGCACGTCGAGCTGCTGGCGCTGCGTCGACATGCGGGGGCAGCCCGCCTCGAGGATGAGCTGCTCGCGCAGCTCCTCGCGCTCGTCTTCCAGCGCCTTTTGGAGCTGACCCAGACAGTGCTTGCGGAACTCGCGGTCGGTTGACCAGTTGGTGGTGTCGAACGCGCGACGTGCGGCGGCGATCGCACGGTGCATGTCGCTGTGCGTGCCGTTGGCAACGTCACCGAGCTTCTCTTCGGTCGCGGGGTTGATGTTGGCGAACGTACCCTTGTTGTCGGCCTCGACGAGGCTGCCGTCGATGAGCATGCGGGTCTCGGGCTTGACTTTGAGCGCGGCCGCCTTGGCCACGGCCGATGCACGCTGCGGACTCACGCCGCCCGTCGCACCGCCGACGCCGCGCAAAAAGTTCACGGTCATCTTTGCAGACGGGAAAGACTCAGCCACCGCCGAGCTGGTGAAGCCGATGTCGGAGATCACCGTGATGCCGCTGATCGCCTTGGCGGCGGCGCTGCACAAAAAGACCAGCGGCAGCGCCTGGTCGAGAGACGTGGAGACCTCGACGTTGGCTTCTTTGCGGTAATCGGCGCCAAAACCAAGCCAGCGGTCTTTGTTGGCCTGCGCGAGGGGCGTGTCGGTCGGACCCGGCAAGATGGCGTTGATGCGCACGCCACGCTTCAACAAGGGGAGCGCCTGCTGCGCGACGTACGCACAGATGGCCTGCTTGCTGAACATGTAGTCGGCTTTGCCCTGCTCCTTGACCCAGGCGACGGCTTCGTCCCAATCGTCGATCTTGAGGAACTCGGTGAGCTCTGGCAGGTTGGCTTCCCAGCCCATGCCTGCGGCAGACGAGATGAAGCCGATGGCCGAACCGCGCGGCAGCATGTCGGCCGCGAGCAAACGGTCGATCATGTAACGATGTCCGATGAAGTTGATGCGCTCGATGCCGGGCGTGCCGTCTGCCACGCCGGCACAGCTGAACAGCGCGTCGAACTTGCCGCTCAGCTCGGCGAGCGCCTTGTCGATGGAGGCCTTCTCGGCGAGATCGACTGCGATCGTCTGGACGCCTTTGACCGTGATCTTACTGCGGTCCATCACCACGACTTCGGCGCCCGCGTCGCGGACTGCCTCGGCCACGGCGGCGCCCATTCCCGTTGCGCCACCCACGACCAGCGCGCGCTTGCCGGAGTAACCGAATGCATCGAACAATGACATGTCATTTCTCCCAGTCAGACCACAACGCGACCTAAGAACGAGTACAGCAGCGTGCTGAGCTACTTGACCTTGACCGGCAGGCTCTCCCAACCGCGCACGGTCGAGGTGCGTGCCTGTACTGCGTGCTCTTTGTCGACCTCCCAGTCTGGGAAACGTTTGAGCACTTCTTCGAGCGCGACACGGCCCTCGAGACGCGCCAACGCAGCGCCCAGGCAGAAGTGCGTGCCGTACCCGAACGCCAGATGGTTTGCCTGACGCCGGACGTCGAACACCTCGGCATTGGGGATGCGACGCTCATCGCGGTTGGCCGAAGCCGTGAGCAGCAGCATGACGCTGCCCTTGGGGACCACCTTGCCGTGGTGCACCACGTCTTCGGTGACGTAGCGCGCCTGCACCGGCGACGGCGACTCGTAGCGCAACAGCTCTTCGATGGCGCGCGGGATGGTCGTCAGAGGGATGCGTGGCGCGCCACTCGATGTACTCGCCAAACACGCCGCCATCGCCCTCGCCCAGGCGTGCCTGCATGTCCGGGGGCGCGCCCTCTGTCAGACGCAGGCCCTCGTTGTTGCGATCGCGGATGGCTTCTTGGTCCTGCTCAGGAATGCCGAGCAAGAGCCCGATGGTCCGCATGGGCATCTGCGCGCCGAGGTCTGCAATGAAGTCGAAGCCGCCGGTGCCCACCTTGGGATCGAGCGCCCGCGCGCAGAACTCACGAATCTTGGACTCGAGCGCAGCGATGCGGCGCAGGAGGAACAGGTTGGTGAGCAGCCCGCGATGGATGTCGTGACCAGGCGGATCTTCGAAGATGAAGATGCCCGGCGGCAGCGTCATGCCGCTGCGGATGAGCTCCAAAATGGTGCCCTTGGCCGAGCTGTACTTACGCCAGTCTTTGGAGCACGCCTCGACATCTTCGAACCGGCTGAGCGCGTAGAAGTCGTACTTCTCGTTGTAGTACAGCGGTTGCTCGTCGCGCAGGCGCTTCCAGATCGGGTACGGATTTTCGTCGATCTCGAAGTCGTACGGGTCGTAGTAGACACCGTCGGTTTTGCTTGCTGCCATCGTCATACAGGACGCCTCACAACATTCAGATTGCTTAGAGCAACACGTCTCAGATACTGGCTTTTTCGATGTATCGCATTGGCCAGAAGGGACGAACTAGTGGCGCAAGTGCCGCATTTACCTGCTGTGGTAGGTGGCGGACAGCGAGATCATGCCGCCGTGCGACGCGTAGAGTCCGGGTCCAGCGTTGTCCATCGTCTTCTCTTTGACGCGGCCCTCGAGCACGACGTACGAGCCCGCCACGTCGACGTCCAGACTGTCGAGTGCCTTAGAGCCCAGCCCACCGGTGATGAGGTGTGAGATCCCGGGCGGCGCACCGAACGCGATCGCGTACTCGGCACGCGTGGCAGAGTTCAGCACCGTGTAGCCTGCTCGTAGTGCGAACCAGTCGGTGGTCTTGTACTCGGCTCCGAGCTGCAGAACGGCCGAGTTCTTCCAGTACTGGTTGCTGTAGTTGACGGTCGGTGGCTTGCCCTCGCCGTTGTTGTACACCTCGGTCTTGAGCCGCTTGAAGGCCTGCGCGTAGAACAGGTACTTGAAGTCGAGAGCGAGCGTCAGCCTCTTGTCGAAGGCCGTGGCCGCGAAACCGGCGCGGATGCTGTGTGGATTGGAAAAGCCCGACGCAGTCTTGAAGTCGAGCTTGTTGCCGCCGATATTGCCGGTGGTCCGGCCGTCTTTGCCCCAGACGTCGACTCGGTTGCGGTACGTGAAGCCCAGGCTCAAGTTGGAGAGCGGCTTGTACAACGCGCCGAACTGAAATCCGTAGAAGTTGATGCCCGTGTTGTCGATGTTTACGTTGGACACCTCGGTCCGCTCGACGTTGGCTGCTACACTCGGCGACTTGGACGCTGCCAAGGGCGTAGACACGGACTGATTCATGTACGTGATTCGCCACATCAGAGCGATGGACAGGTTGTCGAGGATCTTGATGGACAGGGCCTCACCTGTCTCGACCAGAAGCATCGAGGCCTTGTTGGTCGCGATCAGGTTTGGATACTCGTCAGGAGCCGGCTTGTACACGGCCGAGGTACCCTGGCCGATGATCGGATAGAACGCGAGTCCGAGCACGAGCCTGGGGTGCAGTCGATAGGCAGCCCCCAAGAACGGAAGCGGCCCGCCCGCGACCTTCGACCGAATCGTGTCGTAGCTCTGGTACTGGTTGCCTTCGGCGTCCACGTGCCAGCGGGTGTACGGCGCCTGGGGCTGGGCGCCGATGGCGAAGACGTCGAGGGTGACCGTCAGCTTCTGTACGCCCTCGAGCAGTGCCGGATTGATGGGAATGGCACCGGCCGAAGTTATGTAGGCGACGCCCGTGCCGCCCATGCCGTGTGATCGCGCATCGAAGAGACCGTTGATATCTGTACTTGCGGAGGCTTTGCCAGCGAACAGCAATACCGAAGCGAAGACGACCCAAATACTACTGTTCCTCATTTGCCCTCACACAAACGTTCGTAAGTTACTAAACTGCTGACTGAAATTTCAGGTCGATGCACGCAACGCTGCGCCCCGCCGCGCGCCGGTTCGGCTCGCTACTTCTACAGCGCGCTGGTTAGGTTCAGCTCACATGGAGCAGCGCTGCGCACACGTGTACATCTTGCCAAGCGCGCCCAGGTCGAGCTCGGCGCAGAACCCGTTGGTGAAGTTCTTGCAGTCCTTGCCATTCTGCTTCTGATCACAGGCCTCTAGCCCGCCCTTGCCGCATGCAAGGCCCACCGGCCTGCCGTCAGGAGCTTTGATGGTCGCACCGGCCAGCGCCATCTCGAGCGTCGCCTGGGCGTCCTTGCACATATAGCCGCTGGGGCACGCGACGGGCGTCTCGCCGGCTGGGTCCGTTCCCTTGCCAGCGTCTGTTTTTTTGCCGGCGTCAGTCTTGGTATCGCTACCCTTGCCAGCGTCCTTCTCCGCCGTGGAGAGCTTCCCGGCGTCTTCTTTGGTCTCGCCGGTCTCGTCGTCGGAGGCTCCGTCGTCGGAAGCTCCGTCGTCGGAGGCTCCGTCGTCGTCTTCCGTCTCAGGGTCCGTGATGACCGTCTTACCGGCATCCTTCGGCTTGGTGGCGGTGCCGGCATCCTTCTTGGGAGTCGCAGCGGGATGCTCCTCGATGATACCCGGCTGCGCGCAACCTGCTGCGGCCACGACCACGAGACCGCTGATCGCCAACAGATTCTTAATAGTGCTCATAATACATCTACTCACTTTCACTGTAGGCTAGTGCCAAGACAAAGCTGCCGCGCGCCTGTTCGGCAGCGCGGGAGGCATTAGACTCCTTCGGCGCCCTCGAGCTCCTTGGCCGTCGGACGCAGCCACGTGCTCGTGCCGCCGATCTTGATCAAGATGCGGATGTAGCCGTAGACGTCGAGCTTGGTTCCGTCTTCGGACAGCTCGGCTTCCGAGCCGTAGACCTTGCCGTCGTCTGGGTTGAGGATCTTCCCGTCGACCCACTTGCGCGCCTTGCCTTTGGCGGGGACGAAGTTCCAGAAGAACACCATGCCGATCTTCGGCTTGCCCTTGCGGTCGCCGTCGCAGTCGCTGCAGACGGGGTTGTACTTCTCGCCCGGCGTCGGAAAGACCTTCACGATCTTGCCAGCGAGCTTCCCGTTGTCGTCGTAGACCTTGAAGATGCTCGTGGGCTTGCCGGTCTTCTTGTCGACGTTCTTCCAGTAGCCGTACGGGCCCTTGTTCTCGGCCTGACTGTCCGCCGCGGAGACGGTCGGAGTCGACACCAGGGTCGAGACTGCGAAGACGGATACGAGTGCCAGCAGCAGCGCGCCGCCCAAACGATTTCGAAAGTACATGATCGCTCCTCTTCTCTGATTTCCGGTGTCGCAGGACGTGGAACGGTCAGAGCGCGCGCAGCGATGCCGCACGTCCCGGCGCGAGCTCGGTGAGAGCTGGCAACCCCGCGTCCCCGTAAAGAATTCGAAACTGCCTACATTTCGAACATAAGACGCAAGCTGCCTTCACCGATAGCCCCGGCCAGGGCCAAGAATTGGCGAACGGCGGCCAAAGGCAGTGGCCAGTCACGAGGTGTTTACCCAGTGATGTTCACGTGTCGCAGCGCGCACGGCGACCAGCCGCGATCATCAGCCGCCACCATCGCCCACCCAACAACCCGTCCAACCAGCCGCGCCGCTACCCCACCGGCCCATAGACTGCGACTAGGACCACATCCGGCAGCGAGTTACGATCCCACCCCTACCTTCCCAAGTGAAAAAGGTAAGACCCCTCCCAGCCAAGCCAGGAACGTTTGCCGGTACGCCGGGGCCGCGCGCGACCTCAATTTGTGACTACGCGTTCGGAGGCAGTGCGGCTGCGGCGAGTTCGTTCATGCCGCGCGCACTCCCGCCAGGGAACCCCGGCACGAGCGCGGCAACCAGACGATCGGGTGCGACAACCTGCTCCCTCACCAGCTGTGCACGCGCCTCGTCGAGCTCGAGTGGGGTCGAACTATTCGCGCGAAGGCGAGCAGCGTGAGCACGCACGGCCGCACTGTAGGCCGTCAGGTGCTGCGCATTGAATTGGGTGCAGATCGGCCCATGTCACGCAGCCCTCTGCACATCTGGCAGTGCCTGAGGGGTCATCGATTGGATACGTTGGGGAGTATTGCTGAGGATGG
>JBEGTL010000221.1:0-12232 GCA_041179425.1 Pseudomonadota bacterium
CTCGGGCGGCATCACGGTCGGCTACGGCATGCTGCAAGATCCCAAGCGCGTGCCCAACGTGATGACGATGAATGGCGGCAGCGGCGACAACGTGATCGTGAACTTTGGCCAGACCAGTGCCGCCTACGACAACTGGATCACCGGCAAGGGCGGCTTTGCCATCAACTGTGAGCACAGCTCGGGTCACTGCGGTGCACCCGCAGCACTGCAGACTTCGGCCTGGCAGTTCTTGAAGGACCATCCGTTCGGCACCAAGCCTTCGCCGTACATGGGTGGCTTGCCCTCGGGCTTCCACAACACTTGTAAGATCTGGACCATGACCGCCGAGAAGCCGCTCGGCGGGGCCTGAGTTCGTCACCAGCATCGTCTGCGATGATGTTGTCAGTTGACCCTGGCCGATCGTCTGCTTAGGTACGCTTGATAACAAACGAGCCTGCGGCCCCCGCCGCGAGGTTCGTATCAGCCGTACGAGCCGACAACGTCGTGAAGAGAAGCTATCGAGTCCTTGCGCGCTTGGGTGAAGGCGGGATGGCAACCGTCTACCTCGCCCTCATCGGAGGGGACAAGGGCTTCCGCAAGCTTGTCGCGCTCAAGGTGTTGCGCGACCACCCAGGCGTCGACCTCGACGAGCTGCGTGAGATGTTCGCGCACGAAGCGCGTGTCTCCGCGCGCTGTCATCATCGCAACATCGTCCAGATCCAGGACGTGTGCGAGCTCGATGGCAAGCCGGCGTTGTGCATGGAGTACCTCGACGGCCAGACCTACCGTCAGCTCAAGACCCGCGCCCTGAAGACGGGCGGGCTGCCCCTGCTCGAGCAGCTTCGTATCCTGGCCGAGGCCGCGCACGGGTTGCACCACGTGCACACGCTGACCGACTACGACGGCCGGCCGCTCGGCCTCGTGCACTGCGACGTCAGCCCGGAGAACGTGTTCGTCACGTACGACGGACAGGTGAAGCTGCTCGACTTCGGCATCGCGCAGGCGCACGGCAATCGACCGAGGGCGCCGGGGTTTCGCGGCAAGCTGAGCTACCTCGCGCCCGAGCTCATCCGTGGCGAGAGCGTCGACGCGCGCGCGGACGTGTTCGCTCTCGGCGCCATGTTGTGGGAGGCGGTCAGCGTCGTGCCGTTCAGCGGCGGAGCCGCGGTCGACGATCTCACCAAGGTGCGCACCCGGCTCGCGGGCGGCGAGGCCAACATCCGGGGCGTCGAGCCTTCCGCACCCGAACCTCTCGCGGCCATCATCGATCGTGCGGTCGCGCTCGACCCGGCGCAGCGCTTCGCCGACGCAGAGGCGTTTGCGTGCGCACTCGAGGAGTACCTGCAGCGCGGTTCGGTCCAGCCGTCCGCGCACAGCCTGGCCCGGCGCATCGTTCCGATGTTCGAGCGAGAGCGCGCCCGGCAGCGTGCCGTCGTCGAGCCGCAGCTCCAGCTTGCAGTACGCTGGGATCGCGAGCACGCGCCCAGCGCACCCGAGCCAGAGCGCGTGCACACGTTTGGACCCGTGCAGACTTCGTCCAACGTGAGCTGGGATGGCAGCGCGCAAGGAGCGTCTGCCGAGGCGCCGCTCGCGCAGCTTCCTTACTCGTACACGAGTCCGTCAGACACCGTTCGTCCCCCGTCGCGGCCGCGCTGGACGGGGGTCGCGTTGCTGGCGCTCGCCGCGCTGTTGGGTGCACTCAGCGGCGCGATCTTGGGCTTCCGCGAGTCGGACAGTCAGGTCTCGTCGGTGCCCTTGGCCGTGCCCGCCCCGGCACCGAAGAGCACGTCGGGCGCGGCGTCCACGACCGACCCGTCCGCGCGTACAGGCGCTGTTCCGCCTGCAGACAGTCCCCGAACGGCGCCACCCAACGGGGCGGACGGGCAGCGAGACGCCACTCTCGAGGTCCACTCGCTTGCGCAGGGGTTGTCGTCCGCGACGTGTGTCGCCACCACGGAGACGCTGCGCGACGAGATGCGGCGTCTGGCCAGCGACGTCGTTCGTTCGCAAGAGCGTCGGACGCGTCGTCACGAGCGACGCGCCCGCCGCCGCGCAGAGCAATGCGCCGCCGGTCGCACAGAAAAATGTTGACCAGCCCTATGGCACGCTCACTTCCGTAGCGCGTGGTAGCTTGCGCGGATGACTGAAACGGTTTCCTTGCGCTGTCAGTGTGGCACCTTGCGCGGTCAAGCGACCGGCCTCTCGCCCGCCGCCCAGAGTCGCGCAGTCTGTTACTGTGACGACTGTCAGATCTACGCACTGCACTTGGGTCTGCCCGGTGTGCTCGACGATCGTGGCGGCACCGACGCCTGTATGCTGATGCCGGCGCAGGTCACCATCAGCCAGGGCAGCGAACAAATCCGCTGCATCCGGCTCAGTCCCAAAGGCCTCTACCGGTGGTACGCGGCCTGTTGCAACACGCCGCTGGGCAACACACTGGGTCCGCGCATCCCGGTGCTGATCTTGGTCCACAGTTGTATGGACCACGCGGCGAGCGGGCACTCGCGCGAACAAGTCGTCGGCCCTGCCAAGATTCGTATCATGGCGCGCTTTGCCAAGGGCGGCGTGCCTCCGGGTGCGCACGCGAAGGTGCCCGCGTCGATGCTGCCGCGCATCGCCGTGCACATCGCGCGCGGACTGCTCGGACGTAAGGCGCAGCCGTCGCCGTTCTTCGACGCAGCGGGAAAACCGCGCTCCACACCCAGCCTGATGCAAAAGAGCGAGCGTGAGTCGCTGCGCGCTCGCGTGCTCGACGCGGCAGGGCTGTCGGCCTGAGGCCGCGCGCAGCTCAGCGCGACTCCACGGCACCCAGGTCGGGCTTGCCCCGATAGTAGCTGGCAGCAAACGGTAGGCTCCCCGTCGGCGTGACTCCCACGTCGATCAGGTCGCTTCCAGCGGCCAGCCCAAACACACTCAGATCGGGCGCACCATCGGCGCCGCGCGTCACCTTCGCGTTGGCCAGTGGACTCGCAAAGTTTGCTGCGCTCAGGGTCAAGCCTGCACCGGTACAGCTGCCCGCGGCGGAGGTCCCGTTGGCCCAGCAGTTGCTCGCGCTCACGTCCATCACGACGCCACGACCGCGCTGTGCGATCTCCGTGTGCCTGCGCTCTGACGGCCCGCCTTGCTTCTTCGGGCGCCCCGCGTGACCCATGCAATGGCGCTTGCATGGCGACAACACACGGCCATCGACAGGCGCGACTAGAAAGCCAGGGGGCATCGCGCTTAGAGCGAGGTCCGCAAGCTCCCCGACCGCTTCGAACCAGGGCATGCGGCCACGGTGGCCCTCGGCTTCAGCGAGTCGGCATACTGGGTCCGTCTGCCGGTCATCAACCGATCCGCAAGTGAGCGAACCTGGTTGCTCGAGCTCGGCTACCCACACCTCGATCACGTCGAGCTGTACGTACCGACGCACGACGGCGGCTACGAGGTGCGGCGCACCGGGGACTCGTTGCCCTTTGCGTCGCGCGAGATCGCAGATCGCTACTTCGTGTTCGAGCTGCACGAGCCACGCGCCAGCGCACGCTCTTACTATCTACGTGTGCAGAGTAGCGGACAGGTCACCGTGCCGTTGACCGCGTGGACGGCCGCGAGCTTTCGTGATCATCAAAACCGCGAACAACCGCTGCAGTGGATGTTTTACGGTCTGTTGCTGGTGATGGCTCTGTACAACGCCTTCGTGTACTTTTCGGTGCGCGAGCGCGAGTACTTTTATTACGTCGGCTACGTGCTCGCGTACGCGCTGTTTCAGGCCACGCTCAACGGGCACACGTTTCAGTATCTGCTGCCGAACCAGGTGTGGCTCGCCAACCGCGCCACGCCGTTCTTCCTCGGCGCCACCGTGTTCTGGGCGACGCGCTTTTGGTGTCGCTTTTTGATGCTCAGGCATCGCGCCCGATCATCTCGAGAAGGTCTTTCAGACGTTCGACCAGGTCGACCAGAGCGACACGCGCAAGTACGGCGGCACGGGTCTCGGCCTCTCCATCTCGCGCTCCCTGGTCGAGCTGCACGGCGGACGCGTGTGGGTGGAGAGCGAGCTCGGCAAAGGCTCCACCTTCTTCGTGCGGCTGCCACGCGAGCTGGTACGGGCCGAGGGCGCACGCGTCGCAGAGTGACGAGGTCGCCTCTTGACAGCCTCGGAGGCAGGCTTATTTTGCGCGCGTGAGGGACGAATCCTCATGATTCCATCTAGTTGCGTGCAGCGCGCGCAGACGAGGAGGTTGTCGTGTCGATGAGATTAGTCTGGCCAGGCAGGCCCACGTTCGATCGTGCGTTGAGCGATTTTGATCGGCTGCGGGGCGACATGCTCCGCCTCTTGGACGGTGCGGCAAACGACACGGCGGCTGTCGCCGGCGTGGGGGTGTTCCCGCCCGTGAACGTCGGTCAAGACGACGACAACTACTACATTCGTGCGGAGATGCCGGGTGTGAAGAGCGACGACATCTCGATCTCGGCAGTCAGAAACCGAGTCTCCATCGCCGGACGCCGCGAGATCCCGCGTGAGAACGAGCGGGTGAGTTACCACCGCCGCGAGCGTGCCGAGGGCGCTTTCAGCCGCACCCTCACGCTGCCTTCGGATGTGGAGACCAACGCAGTCGAGGCCCGTTATGCAGACGGCATCTTGACGCTCACTCTACCCAAGGCCGAGGAGGCCAAGCCCCGTCAGATCACGGTCCGATCTTGAGGGCACGCTGACCACGCCGAAACACAGGGAGGATCAAAGCCATGGACAACCAAGCTATGAGCAAGCTCGATCGCAGAGAGACCTCGAAACTCAGCAAGGCTCCCGAGCAGACGCGACCCGGTCCCGTGTACACGCCTGCAGCCGACATCTTCGAGAGCGAGGACTCCATCACGTTGCTTGCAGACTTGCCCGGGGTGGGGGCGTCCGATCTGACCATCGATCTGCGCGACAGCGTGCTGACCTTGACGGGTCGCGCCCGCGCTCCGACCGAGTCCAAAGAGTCGCCCCTCCTGCGCGAGTTCGGCAGCGGCACCTTCTACCGCCAGTTCACGCTGTCGGACACCATCGACCAGTCCAAGATCGACGCCAAGCTCGTCGATGGCGTGCTGCGGCTCGAGCTGCCCAAGGCGGAGCGCGCCAAGCCCCGGCGGATCCCCGTCAAGAGCGCCTGATTCCCGTGACGACCCGGCACGCCGCGGCCCGTGCCTACCCGGGCGCGCGGCGTGCGCCATTCGATGTTCCCTTGCCCATTTGCGATCCCGTGCGGGGGATGTCATGGCTGCCTCGTGGATAGTCAGAGCTTTCCGGTCACGGTCCTGGTCAAGCGCCCAGATGGCACGTCGGAGTCGGTGCGTGTCGGCACCGCCGTGCGCACGGACGACGGCTTTCGTTTGAGCTTGGGAGAGCTCTCCATCGGTGCAGCGGCCGATCCTGCTGCGTACCGGCCGCGTGCGGCGTCGGTCCCGCCCGGAGCCGTCGGCGATGGCCCGGTGTTCCCTCCCTACGGGCGCAGCAAGGGCGCACCCATCGCGGGCGCGTCGGTCCAAGATCTCGAGTACTACATCAGCGGCAGCCGCCGCTCGCTCGACGACCCCAGCAAGGCGCGCTGGCACGACAAAGAGCGCGTGCTGCTCGCAGCCATGGAAGCCGAGCTCGCGCGCAAGACGGGTGGCGGCGGTGCCGGCCCCAGCAGCGGCGGTGGCTACGGCAACGGCGGCAGCTACGGCAACGGCGGCGGCCAGTCGGCAGGCGACTTCGAGGGTGCCCCGTCCTACAGCGACGACGACGACATCCCGTTCTGAGCGCGTCGCGGCCGCTCAGGCGCTGCGGCCGCTCAGGTGCTGCGGCTGCTCAGGCTCTGTTGGTGGGCGCGACGTCGCCGTACAGGCTTTGCAGGTGCGCCACGAACGCCGGGTAGTTGGCGACCTGGTCGGCGCGCACACGTTGCACCGTCGGGCGCTGCTCGAGCCGGGTCAGATAGTCAGACAAGCCCGGGACGTCGGCAAACGGGTCCTGGTTGACCGTCTTTTTGAGGATGGTGCGGACCACGGGGAAGTGGATGACGCCGGCGATGTCTGCGGCGGAGAACGTGTCCCCCAGCAGGTACGCGTCGAACTTGGCGAGGTCGTTGAGCGCGCGCGCACCCTTGTGCAGCTCGGCGAGCACCTCGTTGGCGATGCGCTCGGGTGGCGGCTTTCGCGCGAAGTAGTTGGGGAGCAGACGGCGCGCCGGAAGCTCGAGGTAAAGGTCGATGATCTGCGTGAGCTCGAGCAGCTTGGCTTGCTCGAAGAGGGACGCCGGGTACAGCGAGGGACCAGGCACCGTGCGCTCGATGTACTCGACGATGCAGCGCGACTCGGTCACGAAGCCCTGGTCGGTCTCGAGACAGGGCACCTTGCCGAGTGGACTCACTTTGAGATAGTCCGGTCGGTACTTGGGGCCAGCGCCCGTGTACACCGTGACCTCTTCGAAGGGCGCACCCTTCTCGAGCAACGCGAGCTTGGCGATGTTGTAGTAGTTGCTGGCTGAGAAGCCGTGAAGTCTGAGCATCGGCTGGGTCCTTTCTGTACGGCGCAATCAGCGAGCGGTGTAGGCGCCATCGACGGGCAGGCCGACGCCGTGCACGAACGACGCGTCGTCCGAGCTCAAGAACACGACGGCGCGCGCAATCTCGTCTGCTTCACCCACACGACCGACGGGGTGGACCTGGTCGATGCGGGTCTTGCGCCGTGGATCACGCTCGAGTGCGCGGTCCATCATCGGGGTACGGATGACACCCGGACAGACTGCGTTGACACGGATGCCTTTGCGCCCGTACTCCAGGGCGGCCGACTTGGTGAGCCCGAGCACGGCGTGCTTGGTTGCCCCGTAGACCGGCTGGCGAGGCGCGCCACCCAGACCGCCGATGGATGCGGTGTTGACGATGATGCCGCCACCCTGCTCCAGCATCTGCTGGATCTCTCGGCGCATGCACAGCCACACGCCCTTGACGTTCACGCTGATCAGACTGTCGAACATGGCCTCGGTGCACAGGTGCAGCGGCTCGTGCTCCACGTCGATGCCGGCATTGTTGAACGCGATGTCGAGGCGGCCGAACAGCTTGACGACCTGGCTGACCAGCGCGTCGACCTGATCGCTCTCTGCCACGTCGACCGCGATGCCCAGCGCCTCGCCGCCCGCGGCCGTGATCTCGTCGGCGACAGCACGCGCAGTCGACGTATCGAGGTCGGCCACGACGACCTTGGCTCCCTCGGCGAAAAAGGCCAGTGCGGTGGCGCGGCCGATGCCGCCGCCGCCCCCCGTGATGAGTGCGATCTTGCCCGTCAGCTTCTTCATTGCGATCTCGATTTGAGGTTTGGTACCCGCACCAACGTGTGCGCAGCGGGTTTGTGCGGAGCGTCTTGGTTGTCCCCGACCGTCGGCGTCGAAGCGCACGCCTCAGGTGTGTGCGCGCGAAGACTGGCGGGCGGCGGGTAGATCTTGTCCATCATCAGCTCGGTGGTGTCGCGCAGCGGATCGACCGTGCCTTCGACCTTCACACGGAGCAGGGCGCCTTCCCACGCGCTCCAGGTCAGCGCGGAGAGCGTCATCGCGTCGATGTCGGTGCGTATCTCGCCGACGGCTTGACCTGCGGTAATCAGACCCGACAGACGCTGTCGCCAGCCGAGCTGCGCGGCCATCAGGCTCTTGCGACAGAGCGGACTCGAGGAAGCGATCTCGGCTGCGAAGTTGCCGATCAGGCAGCCCACCGCGCTGGGCGTGCGCTCGTGGTAGAGGATCATCTCCGCGAACACGTGGCGGATCGCCGCCATCGGCGTGCGCGGTGCGCTGAGCATCATGCGGGCCCACGAGCGCTGCATCCAGTCCGAGTAGCGGCCCACGATCACCGCGGCAAACGCGTCTTTGCTCTCGAAGTGGTTGTAGAACGACCCCTTCGGCACGCGCGCGCGATCGGCAATCTCCTGGATGCCCGTCGCGTTGTACCCCTGCCTGAGGAACAGATCGAGACCTGCTGCGACGAGGCGCTGCGGGATGGCTTCAGGGTCCTGGGTGCGCGGCATGGGCGAACAATATGACCAGTCGTCTTAGCGAGCAAGCGATCCCACGCAGGTCCGCGACGAGCCCGGTAACCTGATGGTTCCCGTATAGTTACGCGTCGAGGTGGACGCTGAGCCGACCGCTTGCCCGGCCCCTCGCGCACCGTTCTGAAGCGATGACGGCGATGACCCGAACCGGAGGCGGCGCGCCTCTGTCGCGAGATGGCAGGCCGTATCCCCGCACGCTCTCCGCTGCGCGTCGTCTGGAGCGCTGTGGCGGTGCTCTCATGGAGTGCATGCGCGGCGAATGACGCGCGGCCCGACGCGGGCGAGCACGACGGAGACCGCGGCGCGAACGCGAGCGGACCGTCTGCGCCGGCAACCGACGCTGGCGACGCCAGGACAACGGCAGGCCGCCCCCGCGATGCCGCGACGTGGGCCGTCGTCTCAGGCGAGGGCGGGACGAATGTCGACCGCGCTGACGAGTGTGGCGTGTTGCGCGCGCGGCTGCGCGACTTCGGGTACGACCACCCTGACTTCGAGCACGTGGTGAACGGCCGCGTAGTCAAACAGATCGTCGAGTCGCGCTTGGGCGCAGGCCGAAAGCCCGTCGAGAACACGAGCGTGGCTGCGGGTGCGAGCATTCAGGCCTTTTCGGAGTGGTACGTCGACAACAGCAAGAACATGGCGTTCGAGCTCGAGCTCACCCTGCTCGAGGAGAGCGAAGGCCACTTCGTCTACGACAGCCGTGCTTTTTTTCCGCTCGACAATCGCGGCTTCGGTAACCAGTTCCGCGACCACAACTTCTCGTTCACCACCGAGATCCACACGTCGTTCAGCTACCGCGGCGGCGAGCAGTTCACCTTCGCGGGCGACGATGACGTGTGGGTGTTCATCAACGGCAAGCTCGCCATCGACCTCGGCGGCGTGCACGCGCGCGAGACGGAGACCGTCGACCTAGACCAACGTCAGGGTGAGCTCGGCATCGAAGTTCTACACGACTACCCGATGGACATCTTCCACGCGGAGCGTCACTCCGGCGAGTCCAACTTCCGCATCGAGACCACCATCGACTGCATCACGCCGGTGTTGGTGATCTGACGGTGTGCGCCGACTGCGCATGGCGTGCTGGCGGACCTTACTGCGGCAGGTTGATGGGGATGAGCTCGGGGAAGTCGGTGGTGGGGACCACGGTCAGGTCTTCGGTGCCGAGACAGCCTACGGAGTGATCTTGGCGCAGCGCACAGATGCGTAGGCCCATCATCACCAGGTCGACGATGGAGACGTTGGAGTGCACGTTGAGCACGGAGTACTCGATGCTGGGGATGATGGGCCAACAACGCCAAGCTTGCGCTGCATCGCCAGCGCAGACGGCCAGGCCGCCGGTGGTTGCGATGGCGACGGAGCCCTGAGACTCAGCCAGCGTCTGGGTCGTGCCGGTCTCGAAGTTGTGGCACTTGACCTGGTTTGCTGCGGTGAGCGCGCAGACTGCTTGAGAGTAGGTCATCGAGATGGAGCGAGCGCCCGCGAGCTCCGGGACCTCGCTGGGCGCCGTCCACTTGCCATCCTCGAAACGAAAACACTTTACCGCGCCGGTGGCCTCGTGCGCGCAGTACCTGCCGAGCGACGCGCCCCGCAGCTCGACCGCGGACGTCAGCGTGCCGACCGTGACGGGGACCAACGAACCTTCCGTGCCCATCTCGATCGGGGTATTGCCCCAGCAAGAGATGCTGGTACCGCCCGCGCGCAGCGCGCACGTGGAGCCGTCGTCGAGCGCGATCGCGGTGGCATCGTGGATGCCGAGAGCGGCGACCGGCGTGTACGACTCTGCACGCGTGCCGTCGCCCAGCTGACCCCGATCGTTGATGCCCCAGCACTCCACCGTACCGCTCCTGCGCAGCACACACGTACGGCCCTGCGCGAGCGCTAGCTGAGCGATGTCGGCGCCCGCGAAGTGGGCGAGCACGGGCGTCGGCGAGTCTTGGGTTCGGACGTTGCCCAGCTGCCCTGCGAAGTTGGTTCCCCAACAGTACAGACCCGCGCTGCGCAGCGCGCAGCTGTGGGTCTCGCTGGTTGCCAGCAACAAAGCGGCCTGGCTTACGCTGGCGTCGGCCGTCGTGGTCTCTTGCGGCTCGGCGTCGCCGGCGCAGGCGCTCACGATGGCGACGACGATGACGCACAGCGCCGTTGCGCGGCGAGGGGCTGAAGCGCGCCCTCGGGCGAGCCAACGAAGATTGCTGCGCAGCATGAGCATGAGAGCGCACCTTACTCCGCCTGCTTGAGATTCATCTACCGTTCTCGAGCGTGCGCCACACTTCTGAATCGAGAAACGAGCACACTGACTTCAGGTGAAGAGCTTGCGCGTCACGTCGCCGCCCTGGCTCATCGGCGTGGCCTCGCTCATGTCGACGATCTGTTCCCAGTGCGCGGCCACGTCTTCGACGCTGGCGTTGTCGCCCAGCTTGACGCCCTTGCCCTCGACGATGTGCACCTTCGCAAAGTAGCCAGCGCCAGCTTCGATGACGGTCCCCGTGGGTGCCTGCTCGCTCGCGAGGTAGAGCACTGCGGGAGTGACCAGCTCCGGCTTGAGCCGCCCGAACAGCGAAGCCGGGATGCCGAGCCCTTCGGTCATGCGAGTCGCGGCGATGGGCGCGATGGTGTTGACGTGCACGTTGTTGCGCGCGCCCTCGAGCTTGAGTGTGTTCATCAGCCCGACCAAGCCGAGCTTGGCGGCACCGTAGTTGGACTGTCCGAAGTTGCCGTACAGGCCCGACGACGAGGTGGTCATCACCACGCGTCCGTACCCCTTGTCGAGCATGATGGGCCAGGCGGCCTTGGTGACGTACGCGCTGCCGAGGAGGTGCACGCCGATCACGAGCTCGAGATCGGCCGTCTCCATCTTGCGAAAGCTCTTGTCGCGCAGCACGCCTGCGTTGTTGATCACGATGTCGACCGTGCCGAACGCGCGCACTGCGTCGTCGACGATGCTCTGGGCGCCGGCTTTGTCCGCGACCGATGCGCCGTTGGCGATGGCTGTGCCACCCAAGGCCTCGATCTCCCGCACCACCTTGAGTGCGGCTTCGCTCGAGCCGCCGCTGCCGTCGACGGACCCGCCCAGGTCGTTGACCACGACCTTGGCACCGCGCCGCGCGAGCTCGATGGCGTGGCAGCGACCCAAGCCCGCGCCCGCACCCGTGACGATGGCGACCTTGTTTTCGAAACGTACCGTCATGACGATCTCTTTCAGTCGAGGTGAATCAAGATTCAGCGCTGTCGAAGCGCGCTCTCGGACGCGCGAGCGAACAACGAAGATTGCGTGTTTGGGGCACCCGCATGTAGCAGAAAGTTGAGGCCGCTCGCGCCGCTCCCATTCGTAGGCGTCCTCACCGAGCCCTTGTTGCATCTGTGCCGTCCAACGCGAAAGCTCCGGGCGTGGGGGTGTTCGGATGGACGTGACGGACGCGCGCGCGAGCCGTGCAAACCCGGCGGTTCCACCGTCTTCTGCAACCGACCCGGCGCACGAACGCGAAGCATCGCGCTATGCACAACAACTTGGTTGATGATAGACACGGGTAGCGTGCCGCGTCTTCGGCCGCTCGAGCCTCGGATCGCTGATGACTCCTCGACTTCCTCCCAATTCGCACGTGAGCGTGTTTTCCCGCTCGGCCTGCAGGCCCGTGCTCCAGGTGTCCGTCAGGCTCGCGCTGGCAGCGAGCTGTCTGGCCCTGCCAGCGGCTTGTGATCGCGCTTCGACCCACGATGCCGACGCAGGTGCCGTGCCCGAGCCGGGCCAGCCTGTCCAAGCGGAGCAAGTCATCGATGCAGGCGGTGCCGAGGCCACGCTCGATGCGAGCTCTCTGGACGCATGGCTAGCGCCGGGGCCCGCGGTCGAGTCGAGCGATGCCGGTCCCAAACGATCGTACGGCCAGGGGGGCTCGGTGTGCGACCGCCCTGGGCAGGATGCGGTCCGCGACGTGTTCTGTTCCGGTACGCCCCCCGTCATCACCGGCCTGCGGCAGCTGCAAGAACGGCTGGAGATCAACTTCTTGCCGGCGACGCTCAACAAGGCACAGGGCGATGCGCTCAGCCCCAGCACCGTGCTCGACTCCGTCGCGTTCATGGGCCTGTCTACGGCGTTGTCCGGCCAGCTGGTATCGCCGATCAATCCGCGCATGATCCTGATCGGTGGGGGCACGTTGATGGCCTTCCAGCGCGGTGTTCAGCACGTGGAGCTGGCGAGCTTCGACCGCGCATA
>JBEGTL010000222.1:0-12146 GCA_041179425.1 Pseudomonadota bacterium
AGTCCGCGCGCGCCAGCACGTGCCCCAAAAAGCCCTGGATGTCGTGGATGTCGAGCGTGGGCGCGTCTTCGTGGGCGCAGATCAGCAGCACCTTGGCGAGCGACATCTGGCCCTGGCCGAGGATGGCGTTGGCCTGCGTAAGCAGCTCCTCGGGCGCGCTGCGCTCGCGGTATGGCACGTAGCGCTCGCTGCCGATGGCTAGCAGCAGCGGGTGCACACCGCTGGCGTCGACCGCGTGCACCGCGCGCACCCCGGGCAACACGGTGGGAATGATCGGCCCGGTGAGCTCGTGGATCAGCGCGCCGAACACGGTGTCTTCTTGAGGCGGACGACCCACCACCGTGAACGGCCAGATGGCATCGGGGCGGTGGTAGACACGCTCGACACGCAGCACCGGGAAGTCGTGCTGCAAGCTGTAGTAGCCGAGGTGATCTCCGAACGGGCCCTCGGGCTTGAGCGCACCCTTCGGGTCGACCGTGCCCACCAGACAGAAGTCTGCATCGGTGTGCACGACCGGACCGTCTTTGCCCTCGGGCCGCGCGAGCCGCACGCCACGGCGCGCGAGGGCGCCTGCAAACGCGAGCTCGGGCAGCCCCTCGGGCAGCGGCATCACGGCGGCCAGCGTCATCGCCGGGGGCCCGCCTACGAACACGCTGACGCGCAGCGGACGGCCGCTCTGGATGGCGGCTTGGTGGTGCACGCCGATGCCGCGGTGGATCTGGTAGTGCAGCCCCACCTCCCGGTCGCGCTCGTAGGCGTTGCCAGCCAGCTGCACGCGGTACATGCCGAGGTTGGATCTCATGGCCGTCGGGGCGCCCGGGTCTTCGCTGTACACCTGGGGCAGCGTGATGAACGCACCGCCGTCGTCCGGCCAGCTGTGCAGCTGCGGCAGCTCGCTGAGCCGGCAGGTGTGCGCGAGGTTCGCGCCGCTCTTCACGCTGCGCGGCAGCATGGTGAGCGCGGTGAACGGCACGCCCAGGTAGCGCCACGGCCGGCGCACGGCGTTGGACGGGTCGACCTTGAGCTCGACCAGCCTGCGCACCCGCTCGAGCGAGTCGGCGAACATCAGCTCTGCGCGCTTCATGGTGCCGAACAGGTTGGACACCATGGGGAAGCGCGAGCCCTTGACGCGTGCGAACAACAGCGCGGGGCCGCCCGCCGCGTACACGCGCCGCTGGATCTCGGCGGCCTCGAGGTACGGGTCGACCTCGTGCTCGATGCGGACCAGCTCGCCGGCGCGCTCGAGCGCATCGACGCACGCGCGCGTACTATGAAAAGCCATGCAGGCGGTCTATCAAGCCGACCCCACCACGTCGAGCGCCTGGCTGAGCCGCGCGCGGGCGGGCTCCGGCAACGCTGCGATGCGCACGTGACGGGGCAGGCCAAACGACGTGCAGTCGCGCAGCTGGATGCCGGCGCGCTGCATGCGCTCACAAAACAGCGGAGCCTCGCGCTGTAGCGGCACCAGCTGATACGACGTGTCGCTGGCGCGCGGTACGAAGCCGCGCGCCCGCAGCAGCGTGGTCACGGCCTCGCGGTCGGCGCGCATACGCTGCCAGCTCGCGCTGACGAAGCCGTGCTCGCGCGCAGCGACCGCGAGCGCCGCCAAGGCCGGACTCGAGGTCGCCCACGTGGGCCGCATCGCCTCCACACGCCGGATCAGCGCGGGCGCGCCGACACACACGCCGATGCGCAGGCCCGGACACACGAACTCTTTGGTCAGTGAACGAACGCGCACGACGTTGTCCGGCAAGGCGTGCGCAGAGAGGACATCGCCGAGCTCGCGCGCGTGATCGCTCAGCGCCAAAAACGACTGGTCGAGCACGATGATGGTGTGCGGCAGCGCTTGTGCCAATGCACGCACGGCCGTCAGCGGGACGTGCTCCCCCGTGGGGTTGTTGGGAGAGCACAGGTAGAGCGCGGCGGCACCCCGGCTCGCCTGCGCGAGCGCTTCGAGGTCGAGGCGACCTGCTTGCACCCCGAAGGCGCGCACCGGCTCGACCTCAGCCCCTGCGGCCTCGGCGGCAACACGAAACTCCGAGAACGTGGGCTCCGCGATGACGACGCGCGGTCTGCCGGCGATCACGGCGCGCGCGATGGCCCAAAACAGATCGGCCGCGCCGTGACCCACCGCCACGTGCTCGCGCGTGCAGCCGAGCGCCTCGGCCCAGGCCGTGCGCGCGACGTGTGCGGTCGCATCGGGATACACGTGGAGCGCGGCTCCACGCGCCGCCTCGAGCACCGGAGCGCACGGTCCGTACGGGTTGAGGTTGACGCTGAAGTCGACGACGGATCCAGGCTCGATACCACGCGCCAACAAGAGTCGAGCGTCGAGGCCGCCGTGCACGCGCGCGGGAGGCGCTCGCTCGTCAGTCATGGTGCACCCCCAACATCCACAACACCGCGAGCAAGACGAGCACCGAGAGCACCCCCGCCCACGCCGTGAGCGACAGCGCGCGACGCAGCGCCACCACGTCGGGCGTCGCGAGCTCTCTGCCGAGCACGTACGCGTCGCGCTTGTCGAGCCGCACGCCGAGCAGGCCGGCCGCCATGGCCATCGGTCGCCCCGCGTTGGGGCTCTCCGTCTCGCTCCCGTCGCGCAGACACACCGACACGCCGCGACCCACTGGCATGCGCAACACGAGCCCCGCGAGCGCGAGTGCCGACGCCGTCAGGCGCGCGGGCACAAAGTTGAGCACGTCGTCGAGCCGCGCCGCGACCTTGCCCAGATACTCGTAGCGGCCGCGGTACCCGACCATCGCATCGAGCGTGTTGGCGGCGCGGTAAAACAGCGCCCCAGGCACTCCGAACAGCGCAAAATAGAAGAGCGGCGCCACCACGCTGTCGCTCGCGTTCTCGGTGAGCGACTCGATGGTCGCGCCGGCGAGCTCGGACGGCGAGAGCTCGCTCGGGTCGCGACTGCACAAGCTCAGCAGCGCTCGGCGTGCGCGCGGCAGATCAGCGTGTTCGAGGGCGAGCGCCATCTCTCGTCCCGCGGCCCACAGCCCCTTGAGTGCAAAGCAGCTCCACAACAAAAACACCTGGGCGGCAAGGTGAACCAAGTGGTGAACCTGCGACACGCGCAAGATCGCCCAGCCGAGCGCCAGAGAGCCGACGGTGACGGCGACGACGTACAGCCCGCCCAGCACGAGCTCGACCGTGGGCGTCCGCACGCGCATGCGCTTGAGCGGCGCGATCGCATGGCCCATCCACACCACGGGGTGCAGCGCGTTGGGTGGCTCGCAGAGGGTGCCATCGAGCGCGAACGCAAACGCCAGCACGAGCGCGGAGTCAGCGCGCCACATCGGCCTGAACGTCCCGCGACGGTGCGGGGACGACCAGCTCGATGGGTCCCGGACAGAGCCGCAGGAGCTGTCCCATCACCGCAAAGTAGAGCTCGTGCGCCTGCCGCGAGAGCGCCTGGTGCGCGGCGCCCGAGACGTCGCGAAAGGCGCGCCCGAGCGAGGACTCGGGCACCACACCCATGCCCACCTCGTTGCTCACCACCACCACGTGGGCCTCGAGCGTGGGCAACAGCGCGCACAGCTCGCGCACGCGGAGTGCGATCTGCCCCGGTGTGAGGCCCTCGAGCAACAAGTTGGAGAGCCACAACGTGAGGCAGTCGATCACCACCACGTCGGCCCGTGCACTGGCCTCCCGGAGCGCGGGCACCAGCGCACGCGGCGCCTCCACGGTGACGAACTCGTCGCCACGTTCGTCGCGGTGGCGACGGGCGCGCTCGCGCATGTCGTCGTCGAACGCTTCGGCCGTCGCGATGAACACACGCCGCGTCCCGAGCTCGCGCGCGCGAACCAGGGCGTACGCGCTCTTGCCCGAGCGCACGCCGCCGCCGATCAAGATGGTGAGCGCCTTGTCGTGCATCGCGGCTGGCCGTGTACGCCGCAGGCCCTTTCAGCGCAAGGCGGAGACCCCGAGCAGAGCCGCCAGCTCGCCCAGCTCGATGGCCGCGCCGTAGGTGTCTCCGGTCAGCCCGCCGAGCCGCTTTTTTGTGGAGAGCCCCAGCCAGAGTGCGACCGCCACGGCGGCCCCCGCGGCGGCCCACGCGGCCGGCCCGAGCCACAGCGCGGTCAGCGCCACGGGCAGCGCGCCGAGGACGACCGCCTGCGTCTTGACCATGCCGACGAACGGACCTCCGAGTCCCTCGCTCCGCGCGTACGGAAACAGCGCGATACAGAGGGTCGCCGCAAACCGTGCGGCCAGCGGCGAAACCCACCACTGTCGTGCACCAAGCGAGAGCGCCTGCTCGAGCGCCGCCCACTTGAGCATCAGCACCAAGCTCAGCGCGAGCGCGCCGTGCGCACCGATGCGGCTGTCGCGCATGATCTCGAGTGTGCGCGCGCGCTCCCCGCGACCGCCGCTGAGCCCGTCGACGGTGTCGGCGAGGCCATCGAGGTGCAGCCCGCCCGTGATCAGCACCCACGACGCGACCGCGATCAGCGCAGCGAGTCGCACGCCGAGCGCGCCCTGGAGTTGCGAGGCGGCCCACACCGGCAACACGACCAGCGTCCCCACCCAGGAGAACCACCCCGCACTGCGCGCAAAGTCCTCCGCGCTCAGCGTGAGCCGAGGCAATGGAAAACGAGTCAGGAACAACACGGCAGAGGCCAGGGCGCGGAACATCGGGCGCCATGCTGGAGTTCGGACGACGGAGGCGCAAGCTGCCCCCGGACGCTGCGATCTGTCGGCTCGGTCGAACGCCGTCTAGACAGCCGACTTATCCGCAAAATCGACCTGCTCATCCAGATCGGTCAACTCCGCAGAGCGGTCGACAATGAGCTTTCTACGCGCAGAAAAGCACGCCAACTTGACGCCTCCACGGTGCGCCGTTTGCGCCTGTCACGTTGGAGTTCGAGATGAGACTTACCTTCCTACTGAGCACGACCCTGCTGGTCGGCTCACTTGTTTGGGGCTGCGCCGAAGAGGGGACGCCAGCCCGAGGCACCACCGGTGGCAACAGCGAAGTCGACGACGCAGGCGACTCTGACGACTCGGACGACACCAAGACCGACAGCGCGAGTCCAGGCTCCGGCAAAAAAGACGCGGGACGCGTAGACGCGGGCAAGGTCACTGCCGACGCTGGCAAAAAGCCCACCGACACGACGGGCAAAGATGCGGGCCCGTCCGCGCCCAAAGACGCCGCCACGAGCGACGCGGGGGGCGAAGTAGCCACGTTCGAGGGGCCGTTCACGCTGCCCGACTTTGCCAACCTCGCGCCGCCGCTCGGCGAGCCGCTCGACCCCAAAGCCAGCTCGAAAGTTACGCCCGCGGCGCCGACCGGATGGGTCTGGTACGACATCCCCGGCGCGATTTGTCGCGATGGCTCGCCCACCGGCTTCTACGTGCACTTCGCCGAGTCGGACTCGCTGCTAGTCTACCTCGAGGGCGGCGGCGCTTGCACCAGTCCAGGCTTCTGCGCGTACAACCCCAAGAACGTCAACCAAGTGCTCTCGGGTGACGGTCAGACGTTGATCGGCTCCGTAGGCGGTGCCACCTCGGGACGGCAGCAGCCTGGCAAAGACGGCATCTTTGCCTTGGGCAACGCGCAAAATCCGTTCAAAGACTGGAGCATGGTCTACATCCCTTACTGCACGGGCGACGTGCACTTTGGGACGCGCACCAACGTCATGGTTCCGGGCGTCGACGAGAAACAACAGTTCGTCGGCTACCGCAACATGGAGAAGTTCGTCGCGCGCCTCGCGCCCACCTTCCAAGACAAGGCCAAGCAGGTCGTGCTCACCGGCGCGAGTGCAGGCGGCTTTGGCGCATCGCTCAACTACAGCTTGGTGCAAGACACCTTCAAAGACGCGCGCGTGATGGCCCTGGACGACTCCGGGCCGCCCTTCCCCGACAAGATCGAGCCCGTCTGCATGCAGAAGAAGTGGCGCGAGCTGTGGGGCTTTGCGGACTCCTTTCCCAAGGACTGCAAAGAGTGTCAGCAAGCAGACGGCGGCGGCCTGGGCAACTTCGGCGTGTTCCTGCAAAAGAAACACCCGAACTACACGTTCGCCAGCCTCTCCAGCACGCAAGACGAGGTCATCCGCTCGTTCTACGCACCGGGGCTCGACAACTGCAGCGGCTTCGACACGGGCGACCCCGCGACCGCCGTGCTGTTCAGCTTCCCGGCCGAGCAATACACCGAGGGGCTGCTCGCCTCGCGTGCGCAGTATCTGCCCTCCAAGGCCTTCGCCTCGTACTACATCAATGGCGCGGGCAACAAGACCTACCACCAGCACCTCTGGCGCCCGCGCTTTTACGAAGCTGCGCAGGGCAATGTCACCATCGCCGCCTGGGTGAAGGACTTCATCTCGGGGAAGATGACCCAGGTCGGTCCGTGAGGTTTGGGTCGACTTCGCGAGACCGGTCGTCTGCTACTTGACGGTCTCGCGGAAGTCACCGACCTCTGGCACTTTGCTCTTGAGCGCGGCGAACTGACTCGTCCGATCGCGGCAGTACAAGGTCTCTTCGAGGGCGGCCGTGGTCGCGTAGTTCACTGCCTCGACGCCCTTCTTCCAGTCGATCGTTCCGCAGTCGAACAACGCTGGAAGGCCGATGATGACGGCACTACCGACGCCGCACACGCCGGCAGCCTGCAGCTCTTCGATCGAAGACTTGCCGGCTTTGTTGCGGTCGCACAGGTCAGTGACACTCAGGTGGCCACCGCCGGTGATGCCGACGATCCGCTTTTTGACCTTGGGCGGGCCAGGCGAAGCCACGTAGGCATCGACGCTGTCGCTCGACCCGAGCGGGCAGACGGTGTTGCCGATCAGCGGCGAGTCGTAGCCGATGACGGTGTCTGCAACACCCGAGACGAAGAGGATCGACTCGAGCGAGCTGGACTGTCCGACCGTGGTGCTGCCAGACAGCGGCATCACGAGCTTGACGTTCGGCAAGGCACTGAGCGTCGCCGTCAGGCAGCCGCCCTGGCTGTGGCCCGAGACGGCAAGTCGTGTGGGGTCGATGCGGTCTTTGAGGAACGCCAGGTCGCCGCTGACGCTCTTGAGTCCAGCGAGCTGGAGGTTGACGTCACCCGGGATGTCCTGGTCGCCGGTCGTGGGCAGGAGACACTCGAGCGTGGACGCCATCTGGTCGCCCAGACCCAGGCCCGGATAGTCCGCCGAGAGCACGACGAAGCCGCGGCTCGCCCAGTGCGTATGCGTCGTCACGGACGAAGCGCGGTGCGAGGCCGTGCCGTGAATGAACACGACGACGGGGTACGGCGCGGACGTGTCGTCGATGGGCAGATCGCGATACAGGTGCCCGCCTACCGGAGACACGATGTGCGAGTGCGCGTCTGTGATCTTGGAACGCTCTGCGGCGGGCAGAAACTGGCGGGCGTCGTAGGTCGCCACCGGCTTGCCCTCTGCACTGCCCTCCTTGGCGGGATAAAACACCTCAACCGTCAGACGACCGATCTTCGCAGTGCGCACGCCTGTCTCCCAGGGCCCGCGCAACAACGGATCGTCCGGCACCTCGGGCGCGTCGCCGGCGCATCCTGTCGCGGGGAGCACCGCTGTACCGCCGTCTTTGGGGGGCGTGCTGACCGTGCCGCTGTCGCTGCGGCCAGCATCTTTCGCTGGATAAGCGTCTGTCCCCGCGTCGACTTTGGCGGTTCCGGCGTCCGACTTGGGCGGCGTGACGGGCTTGCCTGCGTCGCGCCGAGTCGAGGCATCGACGGTCGCCTTTCCAGCGTCGTCTTCGTCGGAGCCTTCGGCAGGATCGGGGTCTTCTTCTCGTTTGGGAGCAGGCGAGACGGGCTCCTCGCAACCTGACTGCAGAACAGCCAACGAGCCGATGACCGTAAGTCCATAACCAAGTATTTTGTGTCGTCGCAAACCAAGCATGAGGTGCTCCACTGCGCTGAGATCGGAGCCTCCGTTGTTACCAGTCGCGACAAAACATCGTCATTCATCGCGTCGCTCGGCTTTCAAGCCTGTCGCCTCATACGCACGGTCCACGGCGCGAGCGCACAACGCGCGGCCGAGCGTCTGTGCGCGCCGCAGACAGTAAGATCTGCAGCTTTGCAGCCGCGCTCCATCGACGAGTGCAAAGCGAGAGCTGGATAAGCCAACAAGCGATCTGGATAGGTCGGTGCGCGGTATACGCCTGAATCATGGGTACGTTCTCGTCGAGTCCGCAGAGCACTTACTCCGTGCGATTGCTCAGGCCGATAGGCCAGCTCGTTCGCCAGGGACAGTACGGTTCGCCCGTACTCGATGCCGCACTCGCCTGGCTCGACTTGCTCGGTCGCGACGCGCTCGTGCCTGTGCTCACCGCCCACGCGCTGCTCGACCTGATCACCACCATCACCAAGAACCCGAGCCTCGGCGTCCGCGCGGCCGTGCAGACTGCACCACGCCGTAGGCGCCCAGCGCTGGGCGAGAGCCTCTCCACCGTCGGCTCATCGATCGAGCGTGCTTGCCAACGACTGCGCGCGCTGAGCGACGGCACCGAGTGCAAGCTCGAGCTGCACAGTGGCAACGCGTTGTTGCGCCTAGAAAACAGCGTGCGGCTCCCTGCGCTCGGCGAGGACTACCAGACCTGCAGCGTGCTCGCGCAGCTGCAAGGGGCCTGGCCAAACCGACTCAGAGAGTCCCTCGACATCTGGTTTCGGCACCCTGAGCCCATGGCGCTCGGCGAGTACCGCAAGGTGGTGAGCGGTGCCCGTCTGCACTTCGGGGCCCGACTCAGCGGCTTCAGTTTCCCTGCTCGCTTTCTAGACCTGCCATTGGGTAGGGCGCGCGTCCGTCCGGCCGCCCTCTGCGAGGTCTGAGCGTCTCCATTTCTTGTGCCCCGGCCAGCAGAATCACAGAGTAACATCGTCCTCGACGATGATCGCCGATAGTCCCACGCTCAGCACTGCGCAGGCAGCACGACGATACGAAGTCGGCGACGTTCTCGCCTCGGGCGGAATGGGTACCATCCATCGGGCATACGACCGGCTCGCAGGCCGCGACGTGGCGTACAAACGACTGCGTGTCTCCGACGAGGCCGATCGAGCCCGGCTCAACGCACTCTTTCAGCGCGAGTACGACACGCTCGCGCGGCTGGGCCATCCCAACATCGTAGCTGCGTACGACTACGGCTTCGACGACGAGGGTCCTTACTACGCCATGGAGCTGCTCTCGGGCGACGACCTGGCCAAGCTTGCTCCGCTGCCGTGGCGCGAGACGGCACGGCTCGTGCGCGACATCGCCTCGGCGCTCGCCCTGGTCCATGCCCGCAAGCTCGTCCATCGCGACGTCGGTCCCAACAACGTACGCATCGCCAGCGATGGACAGGCCAAGCTGCTCGACTTCGGTGCGCTCACGAGCTTCGGTACGCCGACCGAAGTGGTGGGCACACCTGCCTTCATGGCACCTGAGTGTCTGACGACCGAGCCGCTCGACCAGCGGACCGACCTGTACGCGCTCGGAGCGCTCGCGTATTGGATGCTGACACGGCGCCTGGCGGTGCGCGCACACGCGCTCGACGAGCTACCCGAAGCTTGGACACACAGCATTGCGCCGCCGTCGACCGTGCTCCCGCGTACCCAAGCAGCAGACGGTCCACCCCAAGACACGGACATTCCGCGCGCGTTCGACGAGCTCATCCTGTCCCTGCTCCAGCACGATCCCAATGCGCGCCCGCGCTCGGCGTCCGACGTCATCGAGCGCCTGAGCACGCTCGCCGAGCTGGGGCCCGAGCAACACGAGGCGCGGGTCGCGTCGAGCTACCTGCAGCACACGCCGTTGTGTGGCCGTAGCGCTGCTGTTGCCACGCTGCGCTCGGCGCTCTCCGCGGCGGTCGCGGGACGCGGCGCGACGCTGGTCGTCGATGGCGCCGCGGGCGCTGGCCGCACGGCCGTCCTCGAACAGCTGGCGATCGAAGCCGAGCTGTGCGGTGCAGCCGTCTTGCGCGCCGAGGGCAAGGTGCACACAGGCCCGCTCGGGCTGATGAGGCACCTGGTGCGCACCGGTCTCGCGACGTACCCCGAGCTCGCACCGCTGCGCAGCGACATCACACGCTCTAGCCTGCCACCCGCGCAGGCACCCGCGACTCGCAAGCAGAGTCCACTCGAGACGGCCGAGCTGCACGCGAACGTCATGGCATCCATGCAAGAGGCACTGCTGCAGATGGCGATGAGAGGGCCTCTCGTGCTCCTCGTCGACGACGCCGACAGCGCCGACGTGCAGTCGCTCGGCCTGCTGGCGGCCCTCAGTCAGGTGGTGTCGCGCCACCCCATCTTGCTCGCCCTCAGCAGGCTTGCCGGGCCAGCGAGCAGCGACTCGATGACCGTACTGATCAGCGGTGCCCAGAAATTGCCACTCGCCCTCCTCTCGCGCGCCGAGGTCGGTGAGCTCGCAGGCCACATCTTTGGCGAGGTGCCCAACGTCAATCGGATCGCGGGCTGGCTCCACGACGAGTCAGGCGGCTCCCCTGCGACCTGTATCGACCTCGTGCGCACGCTGTTGGCGCAGGGCGATGTCGAGTACACGCGCGGTACGTTCATCGTCCCCGCCGAGCTCGAGCCCGGGCTTGCCCAAGAGTCAGCCGACGCCTCCGCTCTCCACGCGCTGCGCGATCTGCCCGAGTCTGCACTCCGCGTCGCGCAGCTACTGAGCCTCAGCGATGGTGCGCTGAGCATCGAACAACTGTCGCGTGCCATGGGCGGCTCTTCTCCCGAGACGTTCCTCGGCATGGCTCCGCTCTTGGAGCGCAAGCTGCTGCTCGAGTCCGGCGGCCAGTTCGTGTTTGCCCGGAGTGCGCTGCGCACCGCGCTCGCCGAAGCCGTCCCGCCCGAGCAGGCGAGCGCGTTGCACCTCGCACTCGCGCGCACCCGTGCAGCCGAGCCAGAGGGCACGTTGCTCGATCGTTACGCCGCGGGTCTGCACTACATCCGGGCAGGCACCGCGCACGAGCTCGAGGGCGCCGCGCTGATCGCCGAGACCGCGCGCGTCCGCAATTACCAGGTCGCGCTCTCCGCCGTGTCCGTTCGTTACCTCGAGGCCGCAGTCCACGTGTACCGCGGGCTCGACCGACCCGATCGTGAGCTCCTCGATCTGCTGGTGCCGCTCTGCGTCGCAGGCTTCTACGGCGACATCGACGCGCAGCGCCGACACCTCGACGCCACGATGCGCGCGCTGTACGCAGCAACCGGACTCGAGCTGGCGACGAAGCTCAAACGATTCTTGGGCACGCGCCTCGCACTCATCGTCGGCATCCTGTGTGCAATGGTGTGGCGCGGCATTCGCCCACCGCGTCTGCACCGACGTACGGTGCTCGAGAACGTGGAGTCGTTGATCAACGTCGCCTCGACCGCGACGGCCAGCGCAGCCTCCATCATGGAGGGAGCCGAAGCCGCGCGCGGCGCCGCCTGGCTGGCCCCGTTCGCCGCCGCTTCGCCCACCAGCGCGATGCAGATCGCACGTCAGTTCTGCCTCGCGGTCGCCGATCTGCCGGCCGGCAAGATGGTGTCGGCGGCTGCTCGGCTCGAACACGTGGTGTCCTCGCTGGCGAGTCCCGTCCGCGGCATGGACGATCGCGTGCGCGAGCAGATGTTGAGCGGGTGCCTGAATGGTCTTTCCCAAGCCAACATCGAGGGCCGACCCGAGAGCGCGCTCAGCTCCGCCGACAAGCTCGCACGCCGCGGGGCCTTCTTTGCTCCGCACGCCGAGCTTGCGCGCACCCTCTACCACGGCTTTCGTGGTGGGCTCGTCGAGACCGAGCGCCATCGCGCGCGCACCGAAGAGCTCGCGTTGCGCGGCGGGATTTCGTGGTCCGCGCTGGTGTTGCTCACCATGCGTAGCCACCAGCTGAGCCTGCTGACGAGGAACACCAATGCGCTCATCCGCGCGACGAGCGAGCTCGCCCGTTCGGCACACCTCGGCCCGTGGTTGGCCACCCTGCACGCGCTGGCAGAAGCCGACCTCTTACTCTTTCGTCACCGCGCCCCAGAGGCGGTGCTCGCTTACGAACGCGTGCTCGACGTCAAAGTCCTGCCGAACAACTCGTTCATCGTGCTCGCCTACGCCATGTACGCTCGGGCGCTGTGCGAGAGCGGAAGACCTGCGCGGGCCGTCCGGCTATGTGAAGAGATCCTGCTTCGGTTCGACAGTGGACGAGAGGCAGTAGGTATGCACGGCAAG
>JBEGTL010000223.1:0-12105 GCA_041179425.1 Pseudomonadota bacterium
AGCGAGAGCTTGTCTCGCGGTCCGGTCGGTGCGTATCAGCTTCAGGCGGCGATCGCTGCGGTGCACGCTGAAGCTGAGCGGGTTGCTGATACTGATTGGCCTCAGATCTTGGCGCTGTACGGTGTGCTCGTGAGCATGTCTCCTAACCCCATGGTGGTTCTGAATCACGCTGTTGCTGCGTCGATGGTTCATGGGGCAGCCTATGGTCTATCTCTACTGGAGGTACTGGACCGAGACAGCAGGATGGCTGATCACTATCGGCTCTATGCAGTGCGCGGGCATTTGTTTGAGATGCTGGGTGATCGCGCGAATGCGGTTCGGCACTATCGGGCCGCTGCTTCTCGGACTGCCAGCGTTCCCGAGCGGGACTATCTCGTCACTAAGGCTGGTCGGTTGGACTGTTCTTGATTCGTTCTTGAGCAGCTAGCCGAGCACACCTCCTCCCGCAGCGCCAAGGTAGAGACAGCCTCAAGACCGCGAACAACCGCCGCCAATTTACGATCGAAGATCACCAGATCAGATAGTCAGAAAGATCAACCAGGCCGGAAACCATTCTGACGATGCAGCTGCCAGAAATCGCGGCGGGAACGAAGAGGAGGCTCGTGAAACACCCAACGCCGATCGCCCCAGTCCTCGTCGAGCTCGCGCTTGCGGACTGCCAGCTTGCTCTCCTCGACCTGACAACGCATCGCGTCGACGTTGATGCCGTACGCCTTCGCCGCGTTCAGCCCCAGGATCTTGGCCTTGATCTCCATCGTTAGCGCCGGGTAGCCGTACTGCCGCTGAAACTGCTCCGAGATCTGGAACTGCAAAAATGACTCGATCTGACTCTGCGGGGAGCCGTACCAGATCGAGTCCGTGCCCCACACGACGTTGTTCTCACCCACGTACTTGAGCAGCTTGCCGAGCACGTGCGCCGCCGCCGTCGTGCCTCCGACGATGGGCAAGGTACTCACCAGCTGCCACGTGGTCCCCAGCTCGGCGTACACGTTGGAGTTCGGTTTGATGCCGTTCTCCAGCAGCGCAGTGATCAGACTGTTGGTGCCCTGGCGCGAGCCCATGCTGTACGGGCCCTCGTTGTAGCCCTGATGTCCGTAGCCGGAGTGGTAGATGATGAACTTGGCGGTCGGGAACATCTTGGCCACGCGGCCGATGTCGACCGGGTCGTTGAACTTGGTCGAGAACGCCGGGATGGGCAGACCCTTGTGAATGCAGAACGTGCCCACGCCCAGCTCGAGCCCCTTTTGCACCACCTTGATGCCGGTCGCCGGGTCGTCGAAGAACCAGCCGTCGTTGGCGACCTGCTCGGTGTTCTGCGGGGACCACGCCGGGTAACACTTCCAGGCGCCGACCTTACGGTACACCTCGAGCGTGCGCTCCATCGCGAGGTCGCCATGCCCATGCTGCTGGCGAGAAAGTCGCGGCGATCGATGCCGAGGCGGCGCGCTCCCTCGTCTGCCTTCTCGAGGATGAGGCGTGTCGCGCGCTCGGACTCGGGCGTGGCGCCGCGGAAGATCTCGCCGTCGCTCAGGGCTCCGAGCTGAATCGGAGGCTTGCCCACGAGGTCTGGCTCGCTGCGCTTTTGCCTGCGGATCCAGCTCTGTCGATGGCGGCTCATGGGTCCTCCCGCGTGCCAGTTGGCCGCTCGGTGTTGACGGTCGGCTGTCCCGTTGGACAGGGCTACGCTCTCGCCATCACCGGGGTATATGACCCAGGTTGCCTTTTCGTTGACCTTCTTCGAGCCGCGCGGATAACGAGCCGCCCGGGGCGGAAGGTCGCGCTCAGGCTGTCGCTCAGGAGAGCACGAGGAGGGCGCAACCGCGTGGGGCGCGGTAAAACGCTGCCGTGATCGAGGTCGTTGGTTTGGTGAAACACTACCGTGTGCACGAGCGAGCACCGGGGGTGTGGTCGGCATTTCGCTCGCTCTTCAGCCGCAGCTACACCGCCGTCAAAGCCGTGGATGGCATCTCGTTCCGCATCGACGCCGGCGAGCGGGTGGGGTTTCTCGGCCCAAACGGGGCTGGCAAGACCACCACGCTCAAGATGCTCTCGGGCTTGCTCTACCCCACCAGCGGCAGTGCCAAGGTCGACGGCCGCGTGCCGTTTGGTCGCGACGCCGACTTTCTCAAGTCGATCATGCTGGTCGCCGGGCAAAAGCAGCAGCTCCTGTGGGACCTCCCGCCGCTCGACACGTTCGAGCTGAACCGCGCCATCTACGGCGTATCCAAGGCAAACTACCGGCGCACGCTCGACGAGCTGGTGGAGCTGCTCAAGCTCGAGACGCTCCTGCACAAGCCCGTGCGTCAACTCTCGCTCGGCGAGCGTATGAAGTGTGAGCTCGCAGCGGCACTCCTGCATCAGCCCAAGGTGCTGTTCTTGGACGAGCCCACCATTGGCCTCGACGTGACCATGCAAGTCGCGGTGCGGGAGTTCATCCGCCGCTACAACGAGCAGCACGGCGCGACGGTGATCCTGACCAGCCACTACATGGAGGACGTGGCCGCGCTCTGTCCGCGCATCATCGTGATCGATCAGGGGCACATCGTGTACGACGGGGGCCTGGTCGAGCTCGTCCGCAAGCTGCGTCCCGAGAAGCGCGTGCGCATCTCGCTCGCCGCCGACGTGGAGCGTCACGTACTCGAGAGCATCGGGGCGCGTTTGATCCGCTTCGAGGGACGCGAGGTAGAGCTGCAGGTGCCGCAGTCCGATCTGCAGCGCGTGGTGGGTGGACTGCTCGCTGCGCTGCCGGTGGTCGACCTGACGGTCGAGGACCCGCCGCTCGAGGAGGTGCTGGGCGCGCTGTTCGCGGGAGCCACGGCGTGAAGCAGCTGCTGCACACCTTGCGCGCGTTTCCCACGCTGATGCGTGTGGGCTTTTCCGAGGCCCTGGCCTACCGCGCCGAGTTCTTGGTCTGGGTCCTCGCGTACACCATGCCCATCATCATGCTCGCGCTGTGGTCCGAGGTGGCGCGCGAGGCCCCGGTGGGACGCTTTGGAGAGCGCGAGTTCCAGGCTTACTTCTTGTGCACGTTGATGGTGCGTCTGGTGACGGGAGCCTGGGTGGTGTGGGAGATGAACACGGAGGTTCGGCAGGGCACGCTGCAGAAGCGTCTGCTGCGCCCCGTGCATCCGCTGGTCACGTACCTGACGGAGAACCTGGCGGCGCTGCCCATGCGCTTCATCATCGTGCTGCCGGTGCTGCTCGGCACGCTGCTCTGGCTCGGGGTCGGCGTCATCACGCACGACTGGGTGCAGCTCGTGCTGGTGCCGATCACGCTGCTGGGCGCGTTCTTTCTGACCTTCGTGGTGATGACCTGCATCGGCACGCTCTCGTTGTACTGGGAGAGCTCCATCTCGGTGTTCGACCTGTGGCTCGGCTTCTACACGGTATTTTCGGGGTACGTGATGCCGCTCGAGCTGTTCCCGCCCGACGTGCGCCGTGTGGTCGACAAGCTGCCGTTTCGCCAGATGCTCGCGTTCCCCGTCGAGAACTTGCTTGGTCTGGTCGACCGCGGTCGGTCGCTCGACGATCTCTGCCTGCAGTGGTCGTGGGTGTTGTTCTTCGTGCTCGTCAGTAGTCTGCTCTGGCGCGGCGGAATGAAGCGTTTTGGCGCTTTTGGAGGGTGAACGGTGTCCCGCTACCTGCGTCTGCTCGCCATTCAGATCAAGGCGTCGGCTCTGCTCTCACTCCAGTACCGGGTCGACTTTGCGTTTCAGGTGGTGATGGCGCTGTTCTGGACGGCGACCGCGCTGGTGCCGCTGTGGGTGCTCTTTTCGATGCGCGAGGGGGTCGCTGGGTGGAGCAGATACGAGGCGCTCTTGGTGGCGGGCTTCTTCATCGCGCTCAAGGGTGTGCTGCAGGGAGTGATCCAGCCGGCGCTCACCAACGTGGTCGAGCACATCCGTAAGGGCACGCTCGACTTTCTGCTGCTCAAGCCGGTCGATACGCAGTTCTTGCTCTCGACCTCCAAGCTCGACCTCGCGCACGGCACCGACGTGCTCGCCGGCCTCGGCATCATCGTGTGGGCGGTCGACAAGACGGGGCGTCAGCCCTCTTTTCTCGAGGTTTTCCTGGCTGCGGGCATCGTGCTCTGCGCGGTCGCCATCCTCTACGCGATCTGGATCCTGGTGGTGAGCCTCGCCTTCAAGGTCGTGAAGATCGACAACCTCAGCTACCTGATAGTCAGCACCTTCGACGCGGCGCGTTGGCCGTCGAGCGTGTTCCGGGGAGCGCTCTCGTTCGTGTTCACCTTCGTGGTGCCGCTCGCGTTGATGACCACGTACCCGGCCCTGGCCTTACTCGGACGGCTCAAGGTTTCCCAGGCCGGCACCTCGGTCGCAGTCGCCGCCGCCTTCCTGATCGGGTCGCGTCTGGTCTGGCTGCGATCTGTTCGCTCCTACACCGGAGCGGGTGGGTGAGCGCGGGCCGCGTCAGGTCCGTTGGTCACCGCGGTTACAGCGCACCCCTTCCTCAGTGAAGGCCTGTGTGGCAGTGTTCCCGCAATGCCGACTCCCCGTAGGATCACGTATCAGTACCCCGCAGAGCCCGACGCGGTAGCCGCACTCCTCCACGACCCCGCCTTCTTGCGCCAGCGCGCCGAGGCAGCCGGCGAGACCAACATCGAAGTCAGCGTCGAGCAGGTCGCCGACGGCTTCCGCGTGGTTGTCGCGCGCGACAAACAGGTCGAGCTTCCGGCCTTCGCCAAAAAGATGTTCAAGCCGCACAACCGCATCGTCGACGACACCACCTGGGTGCGCCGCAATGGACAGTGGACGGCAGAGTATCAGGTCATCGTCGCGGGCGTTCCAGGCGAGGTCCGCGGCAGGAGCACGCTCGCAAAGTCGGGCACCGGTACGGAGTACGAGTCTGCATTCGAGGTCACGGCACGCATCCCGCTCGTCGGCGCAAAGCTCGAGGGCATCGTGGCAGACCGCGTCGAGGAGACGTTTCGCGCCAACGCAGAGCGCAACGCAAAGCACTTCGAGAGCTGAAACTCCGAAAGGGTTCCCCCCATGCCTCGCGCTCGTGCGCATCTCGGTGATTGGGTCGTCTCGCCAAGCGCTCTTCGGGGAGCGGCTTGGCTGTCGTGGTTGGTCTGGGCCTCGTCTGCCTGTAGCCTCTCGGGCGGGGGCACCGGAGGGCACGGCGAGCAGGTGTCTCCGACCGAGTCGCCCGATCCGCTCGACGCAGACGTCTCCCTCCCGAGTGCCCAGCGCGACGCCAGCCTCGATGCCCGCGCCCCGGCCGATGAAGCGGGTCTCGACGCCGCGCTGAAGGCAGATGCGGCGCGAGAGGCGGGGACGACCACAGCGTCGGACGCAGCCGTGACCGACGCATCGTTCGTCGTCGACGACGACGGTGGTTTGGTCGTGGATGCGGCGACGATCATCGATGCAGGTCCAGTCGATGCAGGTCCCGTCGATGCGGGTGCGCACGACACGGGCGTGCCCGACGCGGGCGCCAGCTGCAGCAGCCTGGCAGACCTGTTCGCGCTGCGTATCGACCTCCAGGTCAAGTGGGCGGGCACTGCGCTAGAGGGCATCATCCCGGTGCTCGCTCCTGGTACGGGCGTGCTCAGCTTGTTCGCGAGTCTCGACTTGCGCGACCGTGGCCTCAACCACGAGGCCGTGCTTGCGCCGTGCGGCACCACCATCCCGGACTTTGCTGCGGGCAACAACATGTACAAGGGCGAGCTGTACAGCGTGTACGTGCCCGACGCTGCGTGGGAGTCTTCGCAGATGCCGCGCTGGCGGGTGGGCTTCACCTCGGCCTGCGATCAGCCGGGCTGTGCCTTCCGTACGCAACCGCTGCTTGCTCTGCTCGGTGCGCGCGCGGTGCCTCCGATGGAGCCAGGGGGCGCGTCCAGCATCGAGCTTGCAGACCACGATGGAGATGGGCAGCCCTCGCTCACGCTGCTTGCGCGTGGTCCGACCTCAGTCAATCCCGCGGGCAAGCCGTACGCCTACCCGCCGCTGTTCGCCCCGTGGATTCGAGCGCGCAAGATGATGCTCGCGATCGGCATCAATGCGCAGCTCGAGGGCAACGTGAGCGGCTGCGGCAAAATCCAAGGCGTGGTCAACCAACCCGTCTTCGAGCAGGGCGCGGTGGCGTGTTCGGGCGTGGTCGAGGGCAACCCCAACGAACAAAACTGCTCGTCAGAGTTCGTCAACTTCCTCGACGACAACATGCCGCAGTGGACGGTCACGTCTGCCAGCTTCAAGGCGCAGCGCACCGGGACGGCATCGTGCTCGGCAGTTCGCGCCGCGCTGCCCTGAGCAAACGCGAAGCGATCCGAGTCGTCGTGGCGGTACCACCACGAACGTGGAGTCTTTCGTTTGCGCGGCCAAGGGCGCGCTTCGACTCTTCGTTCGCGCGGGTCAGCTCTGAAGGAACTGCACGGCCTGCGTGTGACCCTGCGTGGTCAGCACTCTGATCACGGCCTGCAGCATCTTGCTGTCGAGGCGCCGGGCCACGTTGGAGAGCTTGGACGCCGAGGTCATGTGCGCCGCTACCGAGGCGATGCGCTCGGGATCGTTGATGCGGGCGACCAGCTTCTCGAGCATGCGCTCTTCGAGCGCGTCGCTGATCTCCCCGAGGCGCCGCGAGAGCCCGCGCTTGGCGAGCGTGTTGATGATGATGAGGAGCGTGTCGAGGTCGGTGTGCGACGCAATCTTGGCGGCCAGCTGGGCGTCGAGGTGGAGCGAGATCTCGGCCAGCAGCGTGGGCTCGTAGGACTTGGAGAGTGACGCCGCGTTTTTGGGCTCGAGGTGCTCGGTGATGCGGGCCAGCACGTACGGGCTCAGGCCGGCACTCAGCTTGCCGAGCAGGAAGTTGGGGATGAAGCGCGTCGTCTTGGCCATGCCCTCGAACACGGCGCTCTGGTCGGCCATCACACGCTTGTTGTGGGCCATGACCTCGTCGGTGATGCGGGTGAGCGCATCGGGGTCGAGCTGTTCGAGGAAGGAGAGGTCGCTTTCGGTCAACCAGAGCTCTTTGAGGGTCTCGATCTGCTCGTCACGGGTCGCCATCGCTGCACCTCGGAAGGGATTGACCATCATGCGCGATGCAACGCGTGGGGCAATGGGCCAACTCCCGTCATTCCGTGCCTATTTGTTATCAGATGGGGCCTGCAGCGCAGGTTGCTGCAGGCTGTCTTTGACGGCGCGCAGCGTATTTTCATACTCGCTCGCTGCCAGGCGCTGACGCTCGTCGAGCTGGTGCCGCTCGGCTTCTAGCTTTTGGACCTCGGGACCGATCAGGGCGCGCTGTTTCTCGACTTGGATGACTCGGTCTTGGCTCGCCTTTTGTTCGCTCGGCCGCTTGGGGTCGCTCTGAATGGCCCGCTCGTCGTCGAGCGTGCGTGCGAGTGTGCTGTCGATCTCGTTGCGCTCTGCGATTAGCCGGTCGAGCTCGCGGACGTCTTCGACGAGCGCGACGTGCACGAGTTGGCTGGTCAGCGCGACCTCGTCGCTGAGCTTGGCGAGCGTGGTGTAGCCAGCTGGAGAGAGGCGTGCCTTGTTTTGCTCGAGCGTGCGCTGGCCCTCATTGCTGGCCCGCATGCGCCGCTCGAGCTGTCGGTCGAAGCCATCGCGGAGCGCTCGCTGCACGGCGGGGACCACATCGACTTGGTTGCAGCCTGCGTCGAGCACTTCTTTTTGGGCCGCGCCGCCGACACGCGCGCCGAGGGCTCCGCGCTCGTCTTCCCAGATGGAGCGCAGCGCACGTTCGTCGGAGCGCGATCGCGAGAAGTTTTGTCCACGCCCACTCTCGTCGGATTGCTCGACGATGCGCAGGGCGATGGCGCGATCGGTGTCGAGCTTGAGTGCGGCAGCGTGTGCACGCAGGGAGCTGCCGAGCTCACGTGCACGAACGTCGTCGCGCTCGAACGTGTCGCGCGCACGCTTGAGTTGGTCGACGTAGCCGAGCGCGTAGCCAGAGCCGTGTGCGGAGGAGACCGTGGTGGGCTCGAGCTGGCTGCTCGCGCAGCCACCGGCACTGAGCGAGACCATGAGAGCAAGCACCCGAGGCTGCGAAAAAAACATTCTCGGGTTGTCCTACACGGGCAACTAGTGTCCTGGCAATGGTGGATCGTGTTCTGGACGCTTCGTGGAGAGGGGTGGTCTCAAAAAATCGTCGATGGAGCCTCCCTCCTACTCGCTGTCGACAGCGCTTCGCGCAGTTTTTTCATGCGCTCGATCAGGGACCAAGGGTCCCCTCCATCGACGATTTTTTGAGACCACCCCTCTCCACGAAGCTGGGCTGGGACGGACCGTTGCCCCTTCTTTTGGGGGGTAAACGGAAGGAGCGCGCGCTGGTGGCCGTGGAACGAGAGGAGCGCGCGCTTGTGGCGGTGGAGCGCGGGCGGGTGGCGTTGTGGTTCGTGGGTAACGCAAGCCGGGGCACAGAGACTAAGCTGCGTGAGCTGAGCGGATAGTTTGGGGCGTCGCGTTGCGGCGGATTTGTTTGCCGTGATGGCGCCACGTTGGAACGTGATGTTCGTGCCGTCGTCTGATACTCAGGTGCAGACGACCCAGGAGGCCAGGATGAGTGCACAAGAAATCGGTACGAAGTTGGTTGCGCTCTGTCGCGAGGGCAAGGGCGAGGAGTGCAAAGACACCCTCTACGCATCAGACATCGTCAGCGTCGAAGCGTCGGCGCCCCCCGGTGGCGATCGCACCGCGCGAGGCATCGAGGCGGTCCGCGCCAAGAGCAAGTGGTGGGTCGACAATCACACGGTGCACAAGTCAGAAGCCTTCGGCCCATACCCGCACGGCGACGACCGCTTCGCAGTCCGCTTCGTCTACGACATCACCCACAAGCCCACCGACAAACGTTTTGTGATGGACGAGGTCGCAGTCTTCACGGTGACGAACGGCAAGATCAGCAAAGAAGAGTTCTTCTACCCCACCAACTGACGCAGCCGTCAGACCCCAGCAGCCAGTGCAGCATTGACGACGCGCTCGGCGTCCGCGTTGATCAGCGCGAGATGGGCCGCATCGACGAAGCTCTCTGCATAGATCTTGTAGACGTTCTCGGTCCCGGACGGACGTGCTGCAAACCAGCCGCGATCTGTGATCACCTTGACTCCGCCGATGCTCGCTCCGTTGCCCGGCGCCTTCGTCAGTGCGGCTCGTACTTGGTCGCCCGCCAGCTCGCTCACCCCGATCTTCTCCGGCGACAGCTTGCCCAGCACGGCCTTTTGCTCCGGCGTCGTGGGCACGTCCCGCCGCGAGTAGAGCGGCGCCCCATGCTGGCCCACCAAGCGCTGGTAGTGCTGGTACGGATCGAGCCCCGTCACCGCGCGGATCTCCGCCGCGAGCAGATCCATGATCAGACCGTCCTTGTCGGTCGTCCAGACGGTCCCGTCCTTGCGCAAGAACGACGCACCCGCGCTCTCCTCGCCCCCGAAGAACAGGTCGCCCTTGATCAGCCCGTCGACGAACCACTTGAAGCCGACAGGCACCTCGACCAGCCGACGACCGAGCGCACCGGCGACGCGGTCGATCAGGCTGCTCGACACCAACGTCTTGCCGATGCCGGCACTCGCTGCGTAGCCCGGGCGGTGCAACGCGAGGTACTCGATGGCCACGGCGAGGAAGTGGTTGGGGTTCATCAGCCCGCCGGTCGGCGTCACGATGCCGTGTCGATCGGCGTCGGCGTCGTTGCCAAACGCAATGGCAAACTGATCGCGCAGCTTGACGAGACCCGCCATCGCCGAGGGCGACGAGCAGTCCATGCGGATCTTCCCGTCGTGGTCCACAGGGACGAACGAAAAGGTCGGGTCGACGTAGTCGTGCACGATGGTGAGGTCGAGCTTGTAGCGATCGGCGATGGGCGCCCAGTAGTGCACGCTGGCGCCGCCGAGCGGGTCGACACCCAGCTTGATCTTCTCGCGCGAGATGGCCTCGAGATCGACCACGTTGATCAGGTCGGCGACGTAGGTGTCGAGGTAGTTGTACTGCTTGGTGGTGTCGGCGTTCCACGCGGCGCGCGCCCCCACACGCTTGACGCCGGCGAGCTTGGACTCGAGGTAGAGGTTGGCGCGTGCCTCGATCAGCTTGGTGACGTCGGTATCGGCAGGACCGCCGTGCGTGGGGTTGTACTTGAACCCGCCGTCGTCGGGTGGGTTGTGCGACGGCGTGACCACGATCCCGTCGGCCAGCGCGCTCTTGCGACCGCGGTTGTGCGTGATGATCGCGTGGGAGACGCCGGGCGTGGGCGTGTAGCCTCGCCGGTCGTCGACCATGGTGAGCACGCCGTTGGCAGCCAGCACCGAGAGCGCGACCTCGAGCGCAGGCTCACTCAGCGCGTGCGTATCGATGCCCAGAAACAACGGCCCGTCGATGCCCTTGTCGTGCCGGTAGTCGCACACGGCCTGGGTCACCGCGGCGATGTGATCTTCGTTGAAGCTGCGCGTGAACGATGAGCCACGGTGGCCCGAGGTGCCGAACGCGACGCGCTCTGTAGAGACGGCCGGGTCTGGGCGTTCGGTGTAGAACGCGGTTACCAGACGGGGCACGTTGACCAGCGTGGATGGAGGAGCTTGTCGACCAGCGAGCGGATGCATGGCGTAAGCCTACGCCATGTTCGAGGCAGCGCTGGTGCGAGCTGCGTTCCTCATTGTTTCGGGTTCGCGTGAGCAGGCTTGCCGTTCACGCACACTCACATCGGGCGCACGGGCTAGCTCGCCTATCCTGTTCGTATCGTGGGCGAGGGACGTTTGGCGGCGCGCTGGAGCGGGCTGCGCAGGGTGTGTGCGCTGGCTGCGCTCTCGCTCGGCGCTGGCTGTGGTGTGTGGATCGGGGAGCCCATCGAGCTGTTCCCGGAGAACTCCAGCATCGATGGCGGGGTAGACAGCTCGGACCCCTGTCTCGAGACTGCGCAGCCTCTGACCGCGAACGGAAAGACCGTGATCGGCGCGACGGTGTCGCAGCTGGTCGCGCTCGTGGATGGCGATCACGGCAACGCGTTGCTCTGGGTCGGTGGCGACGCGACACGCATCACACTCAGCATCCACGACCCGAAGGTGACCTCGATCGTGTCGCGCACCAACCCAGCTGCCGAAGAGCCGTTCGGGGCGCGCCATTGCGCCAACCACGCACGGATCGACGCCACGCTCAGGATCAGCACGGTGGACGGTCGGCTCGATGAGTCGGTCGGGAGCATTCGGATGATCGCGTATTCCGAGGACGAAGCGCGCGGCTCGTTCGTGCTGCATCAGCTCAAGGGCAGCTACAAGCCTACGCTGCGCCGCGAGCACTGCTTCATCAGCGCGACGGTGCGCTTCCTCATCGCGGTCGACGGGACCCACGGGTCGCTGACCGACCAGCTCGGTGCGAGCGACTGCGGGCCTGACGGCGGTACGGTGGGGAGTGCAGACTACGCGGGCGGCCATTGGGGCGCGCGTTGGCAGAACTACTGACGCGCGGCTGCCTCGGCGCGGGTCTACAGAAACCGTTCGGGCGCGCGGCCGCCTCGGCGCTGGGGCTACAGAAACCGATCGGGTGCCAATGGACGCGCGAGCGGGTGGGCGAGACCGAGCATCACGCGTGCTAGCAGCTCTCCTGTCGCGGTCCCGCACGTCATGCCGCGACCGCCCAGGCCCGCGCACCAGTACAGTCCTTTGACCCGCCCGTCCGGACCCACGACCGGGTCGCCGTCGCTGCTGGCCGTGCGCAGACAGGCCCAGCTACGTTCGATACTGCTCACCGCGACCTTGGGCGCGAGCTGCTCGAGCTGGCTCGACAAGCCCGCGATGACGCTGTCGTCGCACGCCGGCACGCCTGGCTCGTGCTCTGTCTCGTCACACGGCGAGGCGAGCACTCCGCCGGGGTGAGGGCGATAGTAGACCGGCTCATCGACGCGCCACACGACGGGCGTGTCGGGACCGGGCAGGTGCTCGCCTCGAAGCAACACCAGGTGTCGGCGCCGCGGCGTGAGCGCGAGGGGAGAGCCCACCAAGGTACCGAGCTGTCCGGCCCAGGCGCCTGCTGCGAGCACCACGCGCTCGCTCGCCAGTCGCCGCCCATCGAGGAGGCGAACCCCGGAGACGCGACCTCGGTCGAGCTCGACCCCCTCGACCTGTGCGTCGGTGAGGATGTGCAC
>JBEGTL010000224.1:0-12095 GCA_041179425.1 Pseudomonadota bacterium
CCGTTCCCTCTGTGCGACACGCACTCGACCGCATCTTGCGCGACGAGGTGGTGCATCGCGACTTTGGGTGGACGCTGCTGGAGTGGCTCCTGACGACGCCGATGGCCGAGGCCTTCGTAGAACAGCTGACGGTCGAGCTGCCGGCGATGCTCGCACGCCAGCGCGACTACTACGGGGGCGCCGCGCTGGCGCGTGACGGTGTCGAGCTGCTGCGCGGACGCGACGTTGCGCTCTCTGCGTGCTCGCGGGCGTGGGGGTCGGCGAGTACGAAGACTGCTGTTACCCCATCGAGGTCCCGGCACAGAACTGCACGCAGGCAGGGCCAAAGGTGCAGACCGCGGGGACACAGAGCAGCTTGCTCGGCACGACCTGTGGCGATGCCGGTACACTGCGCGCGTTCGTGGTGGGCCAGCCGAGCCCCAGCTTGTGTTGCTCCGGCGCTCCATGAGATCACTGCAAAGTGGTTTGCGTCCCCAAACGAGCGGGCGGCACGATCGCCTCGTCGGGCTTCACGACCCGTCGCTCGCGCAGTACCTTACTGATCGATGCAACTCGCGTTCGCGCTGGCGACAGTTCGGGGCCTGCACGTGGCCATCTGTCTGCACACGGCGCAGGCGGTCCCAGAGGACGAGTGGAATGCCGCTCTCGCGCACTACGCGCGGCTCAGCGAGAGGGATGCAGACAGAGCCCGCATGCTGGTCATCACCGACGGCGGCGGCCCCGACGCAAAGCAGCGTTCTCAGCTCAAGGCGATCTGGGATGGCCGCGCCGTCACCACCTCCGTGATTGTCCCCGGTATGAACAACCTGGTGAAGCGGGGGCTGATGACGGCCCTCACGTGGGTCAACCCGCGCATGGCGTTCTTCGTCCCGTCCCAGCTGCGGCCCGCGCTGCGCCACCTGGGCCTCGAAGGCGAGCAATCGACGCTGTGGCTGGACGGACCCCGACCCTTGTCCAGCCGTGATGGAGGCCCGTGGCCTGGACTACACTGCGCGCATGAAGTCCGAGCCGTACAAGTTCGACCTGCAGCGCATCTTGTTTGGAGACCTGCCTCTCTGGTTCTTGGGCGAGATCGTCTTTCGTACGGTGCTCATCTATTTGTACACGCTGTTGCTGGTGCGCGTACTTGGCAAGCGTGGGCTCGGGCAGCTCTCACCGTTCGACTTCGCAATCGTCATCGCGCTGGGCTCGGCGGTCGGCGACCCCATGTTTTACGACGATGTACCGGTGGTCCACTGCATCGTGGTGATCACGGTGATCGTCATCCTGCAGCGGTCCGTCAGCTGGCTGAGCGACCGCAGTAGACACGCCCGCGACTTCATCGAGAGCGTGCCGCGACGGCTCGTGCTGCGCGGCGTGGTCGATCACAAGACGTTGCGCGACGAGCAGCTGGACGCCGAGGAGCTGTTCGCGGCGCTGCGCACACAGGGGATTCGTCAGCTGGGCGAGGTCGAGCGAGCGTACATCGAGCCCTCGGGTGCGATCAGCGTGCTGCGCATCGACGAACCACGGACAGGGCGACCGATGGTGGCGCGCTCGGATCCCGACTTCCCGCCCGTGCACACGGCGCGTGCTCCGGCGCCTGACACGGCCAGCTACGCCTGCGACGCGTGTGGTCTCGGCATCGAGCTCGACCAGGGCGAGGCGTTTCCCGCTGCGTGTGCCAACTGCCCGTGTGATCGCTGGCTGCACGCCGTGCGCGGCCAAGCCCCTGGGGCTGCTCGGTAGCACCACGCACCTGTCGACAACGCGGCGCTTGTGGCGCGTGCGCGTTATCCTCGGGCGTGGTCATGGTTCGCTCCCCGTTCTGTCGCGCGCCGCGGGTCGCGCTGGTCGCCGCGTTGCTGTGGTCGAGTGCTGTGGCGCTCGCTGTGCACGCACCACGCGCGGCGGCGCAAGACATTCGCGACGTTGTGCGCGAGCACCTCGAACAAAACCTCGAGAAGCCGGCACAGCAACCCTCTCGCTCGCAGTCTGCTCTCAAAGAGCGCGATGCGACTGCGCCCGAGAGCCCGCCACCGCCACCGGCTCCCCCGCCAGCGCCACCACCGCCGCCACCGCCACCACCACCACCACCGGCCGAGCCCGCACCGGCGCCGGGTGGAGCGAGTGCGAGTTACTCGTGGTCGACCTCCACGAGTGACACGCCCGAACCTCCAGAACCGGAGGGCCCGCCGCTCCCAAGGCGCGTGATTCCCAAGTACCTCAAGCTCGATGTCACCTTGGGCGGCGGCTACCGCGGCTGGTTACCGCAGCAGTTTCCCAACGTCCCCGTGAAGGCTGGCAGCTACTACGTGTGGACCGTCGAGGTGAAAGCCAAGGTGTACGGCTTCCTCAACCTGCACCGCGGCTACTACGAGTCCAACGCGCTGCGGGGCCCGCGCACCGACGGAGCGGCCATCGCGCAAGAGGTCGGCAGCTACGTGCCCAAGGCCGCGTGGCTGCTCGGTGTGCTCGGCTTCCCGCTGTTCAAGGCGTGGGAACCCATCATTCGTTACGAGAGTCGCGCGTTTCAGACACAGGCACGACCCGAACAGCCGGTGTGCGTGGTCAACGATGCCGTGGCCTCCGATCTGTCGACCTGTCCCAAGTCGACCGCGCGGCTGTCGATGCGGTCTGGCTTCGAGACGCTGGTGGGCGGCGTTCGGTACGATCAGACCAAGTCGCCCAGCGCGGTGATCGAGCAGCGCGCTCGGCACAAGCTGCCACCCATCACGTTTGGCGTGGGCCTCATGTCCTATCGCAAACCTTACCAAGTCAACGTCGACGGCAACACGCTGGAGGGCTACCTGTTCGATGGGCGCTTTCGTGGCGCGGGCCTGATGCTCGGCGTCGATGTCGCGGGAGGACCCGACCGTGTGTTCTTCCGCGCCGACGCGCAGGTCGGGCTGGGAGAGGTCAGGCTCACGCGCAAGCTGACGCTCAACTCGCTTGCACCCGACGACTGGCGCATGGGCTACCTGCAGGGCAACGCGACGCTGGGCTATTACCTGCCGCTGTTCCGGCGTGTCCCGACGTTGATGTTCGTGCCGCAGGCGACGCTGGGTGGGGCCAGCTTCTTTCTCTTCGACACGGGCGGCAAGAGCTCGACCTCGAGTGTCAACTGGGACCTTTTGTGGTCCGTGCACGGTGCGCTCGTCGTCTCGCTCTGAACAGCGTGCCTCGGTCGCTGACCTAGCGCTCAGCGACCGAGGCACTCGATCTGAAGCAGCCGATCTTTGCCGAGGCGCGCGCGGACCTTCGTGGACCGGTCGTTGCAGCGCGAGCGCTCCGCCGTCCAGCCCTCCCACGCAGAGGAGCGTTGGTTGGCCGCCCGCGGGCGCAGAAACGCGAACGAGTCATGGTGTTGACGAATACGAGTGAGGCCGCGCTCTCGTTGGTGACCGACGTATTGGTGGTTGGCGGCGGGCTCGCGGGTGGCTGGGCCGCGACGGCTGCCGCGCGTGCGGGCGCCGACGTGGTGCTCGTGGACAAGGGCTACTTCGGGACCAGTGGCGTCACCGCGACGGCAGGTCCCGGACACTGGTGGGTGGCTCCGGAGAGTGACCTGCGGCGCGCGGCGATCGACGAGCGCCTGGCGCGCGCCTACGGACTCGCCGATCCGCACTGGATGGAGCGCATCCTCGAGACGACTTGGCGCACGCTACCCACGCTGCAGCCTTACCATCCGTTTCCCAAGGATCACCGGGGCGAGACGTACTATCGCGGACTGCGTGGACCTGAGTATCTGCGCGCGCTGCGCCAACAGGCCGAGCACGCGGGTGTGCGCATCCTCGATCACAGCCCGGCGCTCGAGCTGCTGCTCCACTCGGATGGTTCGGTGGCGGGCGCCAGCGGTGTGCAGCGGCAGGTCGGGACAGGGCGTCGTTTCACGGTTCGCGCCGGCGCCGTCATCCTCGCGACCGGGGGTTGTGCGTTTCGCTCGCGCCTGTTGGGGAGCCACAACAACACGGGCGATGGCTACCTGATGGGCGTCGAGGCAGGGGCCGTGCTCTCGGGCATGGAGTTTTCCAACTATCACACCGTCGCGCTCGCACACACCTCCCAGACTCGGTCTGCATCCTACGCGTTTGCAGACTTCTTCGACGTCGACGGGCATGCGCTCGCGTCGGGCGGTCGCCCCGACTACACAGCGGGCCTCGCGCGCGCGTTGCTGCGTGGTCCGGTGTACGCGACCTTGGCGCGCACCCCGCTCGATCTGCAGGAGGCCGTACCGCACATCCAGCCTGCCTTCATGCTCGCCTTCAAGCGGCAGGGCATCGACCCGTACACCCAGCGCTTCGAGGTGACGTTGCACGGCGAGGGGACGGTGCGCGGCATCGGTGGCCTGCGCGTCGCCGACGACGCCTGCCAGACCGATGTGCCGGGCCTGTACGCGGCCGGCGATGCCGCGTCGCGCGAGCTCATCGCAGGCGCGACCTCCGGCGGCGGCAACCAAAACTCGGCCTGGGCGCTGTCGTCTGGCGTGTGGTCGGGCGAGGCGGCCGCGGCCCGCTCGCGCAGCGTCGGCAACCGTGCCCACGAACCCGTTCGGCCCAGCGGGCGCGCCGGCATTCGTCCCGAAAAGACGGCTCACCCGACTTCGGCAGGCGACACGCGCGTATTGGTGACTGTGGTGCAAGAAGAGCTCTTGCCGTACGACAAGGTCATGTTCCGCCACGGCGAGCGCCTGCAACGATCGTTGTCGCGTCTCGAGGGAGCCTGGACGCAGGTACGCGATCACCTGTTCGGCGAGGGCATCGGCGCCATCGCAACACGCGAGGCTGCGGCACTGGTCGCGTCTGCACGCTGGAGCTACGGCGCGGCGCTGGCGCGACGTGAGAGTCGCGGCATGCACCAGCGCGAGGACTACCCACAGCAGGACGCTGCGTTGTCGCGCCGACTGTTGGTGGGCGGCCTCTGCGCTCCGTGGACTCGTTTCGAAGGGGATGCACAAGAAAGCGCGGTGCCGTCGTGATCGAGCTCGTCGTCCAAGATCGCTGCAGCGGGTGTGGCGCGTGTGTGGCCGCTTGCCCCACCAACGTGTTCGAGGTGGCCGACGGACGTCCGGTGATCGCGCGCCAAGCAGACTGTCAGACCTGCTTCTTGTGCGAGCTGTACTGCACCACCGACGCACTGTACGTGGCGCCCAACGCCGAGCAGCCTACGCCGGTCGACGAAGCCGCCATCGTGGCGTCGGGTCTGCTCGGGGAGTACCGGCGTTTTTCGGGCTGGCACGAGTGGGCAGACACACATCCCAACCTGTTCTGGCGACAGGGCGAGCTGTTTGCGCGCGGCCGTCAGCTGCGCGACGAACCCACCGACCGCTGAGCGGTAGGACACCGTACGCCGCAGAGCGCACGTGGCGCCGGGCGGCGTACGAGTCTTACTCGGCGCTTGGGGGTGCTGCGTCGATGCGGACGTCGCGTGTGGAAGCGGCCGTCTTGGTGCTCGTCTCGCTCTTGAGCGCCGCGACCGCAGCGAGGATGGGCCCCGCCTCGGTGCGCAGCAGCCAGTCAGGGTGCACGTCCGCGAAACGGACGACGCGGTTCTGATCGATGACCACCGCCGTCGGCATGGGGAGCTCCCAGGTGCCGGTGCCCGTGATGTCGCCGATGCCCTTGCCGCCGTTGGCCAGCGACGACGCGCGCGAGGCCTCGTCGAAGCTGTACAGCACGCCGAACTTGCGGGCGAGGGCGTTGTCGCGATCGGTCGCGACTGCGAACGGCAGGTCGTGGCGACGTTTGATGGCCACCAACTTCTCCGGGACCTGTGGACTGACCGCGATCAGTGTTGCGCCGAGCGCGGACAGCCCAGGGAACAGGTTGCGCTGATAGTAAGGCAGCGCGATGTTGCACGCGGGGCAGTCCTCGAAACGGAAGAACGTGAGCACGACCGGACCTGACTTGAGCAGCGCGTCGAGCTTGAGCGTCTCGCCGTCTACTTCGTCGAGGCTGAACGATACGACCTCGTCGCCCACCTTGACGAACTTGGCGCGGTCCGCGGTGTCGACCAGGGTCTTGCGCTGGTTGACGTTGACCGCGAGCTTGGCCGGCTCGAACGTGGTGACGCGGAACGCGTGCAGGTCGCGGAACAGCTGGTGCAGGGACTCGGTCTTGGGCTTGGGCGCGGCGTAGCGGTTGTCGGGGATGGCGAGCCCCAGGTTCTCACGCAACGTCTCGTACGCGTACTCCTGCCGCACCAGACCGCGCGCGCGCAACAGCGGCAACACACGCTCGATGAAGACGTCGAGGTCGGCCGGGCTGCCCACGCCGATGTTGAAGCCATCGACCGCGCCCTCGACGAACCAGCGCTCGAGCTCGCTGGCGATGGTCGCCGGCGAGCCCACGAACGCCGAGTGGTGCGTCGCAAAGCGCAATGCGGCCTGACGAAGCGTAAGGTTCTCTTCGCGCGCGATACGTTTGACGCGCTCGGCCGCACTGCGATAGCCGTTTTGGCCACGGTCGCCGAGATCGGGGAAGGGCGCGTCGAGATCGTGCGCCGAGAAGTCGTAGTAGTTGAACGGGCGGCCGAGCTGCACGAGCGCCTTGCTCAGGTCGACGTTGTCGTTCTGCTCGGCCTCGAGGCGCTGCGCTTCTTCGTCGGTGTCCGCGATGATCAGGCGGATGCCCGGAAAGATCAGGACCTCGTCGGGCTTGCGGCCGGCCGCCACGGCGCGCGCCTTGATGTCGCGCGAGAACGCCAGCGCTTCGTCGAAGTTCTCGTGGCCGGTGAAGATCGCGTCGGCGGTGGTGGCCGCGAGGTCTCGCCCATCTTCGGAGCCGCCCGCCTGGAAGATCACAGGGTGTCCCTGGCGTGAGCGCGAAATGTTGAGCGGGCCCGCGCCGAAAAGAACTCGCCCTTGTGGTTGAGCGCGTGCTGCTTCTCTTTGTCGAGGAACACGCCGCTCTTGGTGTCGCGCGGGAAGGCGTCGTCTTCGTACGAGTCCCACAGCGCGCGCACCACACTCAGGTGCTCACGCGCACGCCGATAGCGCTCACCGTGCTCGAAGTGTGCGTCGCGACCGTAGTTGCCGGCGGCGCCTTCGAGCCCGGTGGTCACCACGTTCCAGCCGGCGCGTCCGTGGCTGATCAGATCGAGCGACGCAAAGGCGCGCGCGAGGTTGAACGGCTCGTTGTACGAAGTGGTGGCCGTGGCCACCAAACCGAGGTGCGACGTGGCACCGGCGACCGCCGACAGCAGGGTCAGGGGCTCGAGCCGATTGAGGAAGTGCGGCGCCGAGTCGGGGGTGATGTAGGGGCTGTCGACGATGAAGATGAAGTCGAACTTGGCCGCCTCGACCTTCTGCGCCTGAGACTTGTACCAGTCGATGCTGATGCTGGCGTCGCCAGGCAGGCCGGGCTGCTTCCAGCCCTCTTGCGTCGTGCCGACGCCGGCCAGGATGGCACCCAGCTTGAGTTGCCTTTTGGTCATGATACTTCCCCGTCGTTGTGCTTTGTGTCTACAATAATGGACTGAAGTGTGGCGTGCTAGCGTTTTGCCGTGCGGCTGGCCCTGGTCGCATTTCGGCAAAAGATTCCTGTCCTTGACGAAAGACAGGCGCCGCTATAAAAGCGAGCGATCATGACGCGTGTTTTGTCCGCCCGCGAAGTTCGTCACGCGCTGCTCACACGGCGCGAAGTAGCGTTGCTCGACCTGCGTACCGAGGCGGCGTTCGCCAGCGCGCATCCGCTGTTCGCGGCGCAGCTCGACCCCGAGCGCATCGCGCTCGACGCGCCTCTTCGCCTGCCGCGTAAGGACGCGTTGGTGGTGTTGTACGACGACGGCGAGCAGCTGGTCGAGGCAGCGAGCCGGCAGCTCACAGCGCTGGGCTACACGCAGGTGGCGGTGCTGCGCGACGGGCTCGCAGGCTGGCGCGAGGCCGGCCTGGAGCTGTTTCAAGACGTCAACTCGTACAGCAAGGCGTTTGGCGAGCTGGTGGAGTCGCGCCGGCACACGCCCTCGCTCGCGGCCGAAGAGCTGAATGCGTTGATCACGTCGCGCGCCGACATCGCCATCCTCGATGCGCGCCGCTACGACGAGTACAACACGATGAGTATCCCCACCAGCACCAGCGTGCCTGGGGCCGAGCTGGTGCTGCGAGCGCGCGCCGTGGCGCCCGATCCCAAGACCACCATCGTGGTCAACTGTGCTGGGCACACGCGCAGCATCATCGGCACGCAGTCGTTGATCAACGCCGGGCTCCCCAACCCCATCTTTGCGCTGCGCAATGGCACCATCGGCTGGACCCTCGCCGGACAAAAACTCGAGACCGGGCAGCAACGGCGCGCGGGAGAGGTCGCGCGCACGGTCGCCGACAGTGCCCGCGTCGAAGCGCGTGACGTGGCCTATCGCGCGGGCGTACGCCGCCTCGATGCCGACGGCCTTGAGGAGCTCGTCGCCGACACCACGCGCACGCTGTACCGCTTCGACGTGCGCACACCCGAAGAGTTCGTCGCCGGCCGTCTACCCGGCTTCCGCTCCGCCCCCGGAGGGCAGCTCGTGCAGGAGACAGACATGTTTGCGCCGGTGCGCGGTGCACGCATCGTGTTGTCCGACGTCGGCCGACCGGGCAGCGAGCTCGGTGCGCGCGCCGACATGACGGCGTCGTGGCTCGCACAGATGGCGTGGGAGGTCTACGTCGTCGATCCGTCAGCCGGCACCTTCACTGGTGCGCGCGAGTCGGGCGCGTTGCCTCCTGCCGCGCCGCGCTCGGTGTTAGGTCGCTACAAACGTCCGTACGAGGGCACCGACAACGCAAAGGCCGCCATGGAGGCCTATCTCGAGTGGGAATACGGTCTCGTGGCGCAGCTCGAGCGCGACGGGACGCACGGCTTTTTTGTGATCTGAGTCAGCACAGGAGTGCGCACATGACCGTCAAGTTCATCGGCTACATCGGCTTCAACAACAGCTCGGAGATCCATCCGCAGTTCAGCCGCGAGCTGGATCGTCAGCACATCGAAGCTGCTGCGAAGGCGCAAGAAGAGGGTGGCTTCGACCGCGTGTTGATTCCGTTCGGGTCCATCTCGCCAGAGAGCCAGATCGTGGCCGCGCACGCGGCGGCGGTCACTACCAAGCTTGGCTTCTTGATCGCGCACCGGCCCGGCTTCACCCAGCCGACGGTGGCGGCTCGTCAGCTGGCCACGCTCGACCAGCTCAGCGGCGGACGTGTGGCCGTGCACATCATCACTGGCGGCGCCGACGAGGAGATGGCGCGCGACGGCGATCGTTCGAACGGCACACCGCGACACAAGTCGGGAGCGCCGCGGGCGGGTTCTACTCGTTTCAGCCTTACTTCGACCTGATCAGTCGCCGAGAGCCCGATCTGTTCGACTGACGGCTAGGTCTGCACGGCGCGCGTCGACCTCTGGGCACAAGCGACGACCTCGCGACCCGAACAGAGGCTCTACTTCGCCGGTGCGGGGGCGGGCTTCGGTTTTGTTGTCGGTGCCGCTGAGGACTGCGCTACCGCGGTCGCTTCGATCTCCACCAAGTAGGCAGGATTGGCGAGCGCGGCGACCTGCACCGTGGTGCGCGCGACGAGGTTGGGCTGCTCGCTCGTGCCGAAGAACTGCGCGTACGCCTCGGAAAAGCCCTTGAAGTCGAGCTTGTTGCCGAGCTTGGGGTCGCCCACCAGGTACACCGTCAGCTTGACGACGTCCTTGGCGCCTTGGTGTTGCCGTAAGCATCGATGCTGTCGGCGGGCTTGGTGCTGTCGACCACCGCCGGGACTTGCCCGCTCAGGTAGAACAACGTGTTGCCCGCGGGCACGACCACGCCGGCGAGGATGGGCGCGTTGGGCGCAGCGTTCTTGATGCGTTTGACCTCAGGCACGTTCGCCGCCTGCGCAAAGAGCGGGAGCGACAGTACAGCGACCGTGAGACCTACGTAGAGTGTCTTCATGTTTTGTTTCTTTCTGCATTGGCTCGATTCCCGAGTGCGGCGGCAAGCTTGCCGAGGGTGTGGTGCGCAGACTGGACTGCGCCTTCTTGCCAGCCGTTGATGTAGCTGAGGTACTCCCCGGCAAAGTAGCAAGGTCCGTCGGGCTCGAGCAGCACTGGGTAGGCGTTCTTGCGCGCCTCGTCGGTCCAGTGTGTGGTGGCACCACTCGAATACTTGACCTTGCGCCACGAGATCGACACGCCTTGCTCGACCTCGTTGCGGTAGCCCGGGTGCAGCGTCTCGCCGCCTTGGATGGCAATCTCGATGCGCTGCGCAGGCGACAGCGCGGCGAACTGTTCCCCGTCACGGAATACGTAGGCGCCGACGAGCACGCCCTTCTTGGTCTGTAGGCCGTGCGACGGGTACCAGATCTGCGTGATGCTGTGATCGGTCCACGAGATGCCGCCGTAGATCTGCGAGTCGAGCTCCCAGAACCTGCGCTTGGCCAAGAAGCCGACCTTGGCCAGCGGCGAGCCAGTGGGAGCGGCCAGCGCCTGGCGAAACGCGGGCGAGAAGTCCTGATCGAGTGCGGGCAACAGGCCCGGCTGGATGGTGACCACCACGAAGTCGGCATCGATCGCCGACAGCTTGCCGGTCTTCTTGTCGCGCCACTCGACCTGCGCGCCCTGACCTCGTCGGCAGAGACGCGCGACCTCGGCATCGTACTTCACGATCTTGCCGAGTGACTTGGCGATGGCCTCCGCGATCTTGGCCATGCCGCCGACGGGCCGCAGCATCGTGGGTGCCTGCGTGGGACCCTCGGACGCTTCGGTCAGCTGACTCCAAAACCCTGCGCTGAGCAGCTGTTGCAGATCGAGCGGCTCGAGCGGCTGGCCCTTGGCCTCACCGCCCCCGGGCAGCTCTCGGTAGCCATTGCGTGCGGAGCCACGGTAGACGAGCGACTCGTCGAGCCCACCAAAGTCTCGCAAAAACTTCTTGAGCTTCTCCTGATCTTCGCTGGTGAGCGGACGGCCCAGGTTCACCTGATCGATCGCCTTGGCAGCGAGCTCGGCCACGACGCCGCGCTGATCGGCGCGCACGCGTCGGTTGAGCTGAGGTTTGCCGGCAAAGGCCGTACTGTTGTGCAGCAGTGCGTTGCGGTTGTCGTTGCTCAGCACCTCGAGCGGCACATTGAGCTCGCGCGCGTAGCCGAGGATGCCTTGATGGTGCGCGGGCAAACGCGCGGTGCCCGCATCGAAGTAGAGGTCGGGATGCGCCTCCCAGCTGACCTTCTGCTGGCTGTCGACCTCGTCGATCACGCTGCCTCCGCGCAGCGTGAACACACGACCGCCGGGCCGGCTGCGGGCCTCGAGCACACGCACCTGATAGCCGCCCTTGCGCAGCTCGTACGCAGCGACCAGACCGGCGATACCCCCACCGAGCACGACGACGTTTTTGCCCTTGCCCGAGCCGGGTGGGAGCTCGGGTTTGGGCGTGCAGCCTGGCGCCGCGATCAGGCCAAGCGTGCTCATCGCGCTGTACACCGCGGCCGCCCCCGTAGCCGACGCGCTCGAGAAGTTCTCGCCTGGTGAACGCGGGTTTGTGTTCTGACATGCGCGCTCCGATCGCTCAGAAATTGGCGGTGAGGCGTGCGTAGTAGCGACCGCCGTCCGACTCGTACGGTCGCTGCGAAGGGTAGATGCGGCCGGTGTTCGGGATCTTGCCCGCGGCCGCGTCGGCCAGCGTGTTCGGGAACTTGGCCTTGTCCGGGTAGTTGTTGAGCACGTTTTCGGCGCCCACGGTGAGGCGCAGGCCCTTGGCAAACTCGTAGCCGGCGAGCACGTCGAAGAACGTCTCTTCGCCAAACTTTGCACGTTGTACGATGGAACGGTCTGCTGGAGCTTGCTGTTGAGGTCTGCAGACGGCACCGACCTCAGGTCGCTCGCGCTCACCACGTCGACTGGCGAGTTGGAGTCGAACAGCGTGCGGTCCGTGCGGCGCGTGCCGGTCACGATCACTGCGCCGAGCTCGGAGTCGGCAGCGTCGCCCGTCGACACGACTCCGCCGCTCTCGGTCTGCTCACCAACCGTCAGGTCGACTGCAGGCGCAGGCTCAGCCTGGGGCGCGGGTGCGGCCTCTAGCGCTGGGGCTGGCGCGAGCTCGACAGCGGGCAGAGGGGCGGGGGCGGGCTCGACAACGGGCGCCGGGGCTGGAGGGGGAGCCGGCGCTGCTTC
>JBEGTL010000225.1:0-12081 GCA_041179425.1 Pseudomonadota bacterium
GCGCTTCTTGCCGCCCTCGTCGTCGACGATGGGACTCACCACGATGCTTGCGTAGGTGCCACGCGAGGCGCCGCGGAAACCGCCGCTGGTGACCAGCGCCGAGCCACCCGAGACGCGCGTGAACGTAGCGCCTTCGGTGTTGGTGATACGTTTGTCGTGGTCGAGCGCCGCCTTCTCGGCGAGCGTGGCGCGTCGAACCGCCTCGGCCGCATCGACACCATCGACCGCGGGATCGAACAAGTCGAGCTCTTGGTGCTGCGCGCTGGACGAGAGCAGAGCTGGGTCGGGCGCGCCGGCGAACGAGTCGGGCTGACTGAGCTGCGCGAGCTCGAGCGCGTCTTCGATGAGGCGCGTGAGGCCGCCTGGAGTGAGATCGCTCGTGTACGTGACCGCGACCTTTTGGCCGAGCATCACGCGCAGACCCACCGAGCGCGAAGACGCTTCTTCGACCAGCTCGGGCTCACCGAGCCGAACCTTGGCAGACAGATGCGCGCTCTCGTGGACCGTGCACTCGGCGACGGTTGCGCCCTTTTTTTGGGCTCGATCGACGACACCCTCGCCGAGCTCGAGCATGCGGTTGAGGTCGAGGCTCACAGCTCGGTCCCTCCCACGGTCATGGCGCTGATCTTGATGGTGGGACAACCCACGCCGACCGGCACGCTCTGACCATCTTTGCCACAAGTCCAAATGCCGTCTGACGTCTGCATGTCGTTGCCGAGCATGACGACCTTACGCATGACCTCCGGCCCGTTGCCGATCAGGTTGACGCCTTTGACCGGCGCCGTGATCTTACCGTCTTCGATCAAGTACCCCTCCGTCAGGGAGAACACGAAGTCGCCGTTGGAGATGTCGACCTGGCCACCGCCGAAGTGCGACGCGTAGATGCCGCGCTTGACGCTCTTGATGATCTCGTCGCGGCTGTGCTGGCCCGCCAACAACAAGGTGTTGGTCATACGCGGCATGGGGTGCGACTTGAAGCTCTCGCGACGACCGTTGCCGGTAGACGGCGTGTGGAAGAAGTCGGCCGAGTGCCGATCGTGCATGTAGCCGCGCAAGATGCCGTTCTCGATGAGCACCGAGCTGGTGGGCACGTTGCCCTCGTCGTCGACGTTGACCGCGCCCCGCGAGTGCGCGAGCGTCGCGTCGTCGACGACGGTGCACAAGTCACTGGCCACGCGCTGGCCGACCTGGTCGGTGTAGTTGCTGGTGCGCTTGCGATTGAAGTCTGCCTCGAGGCCGTGGCCCACGGCTTCGTGCAGCAAGATGCCGCTGTCACCCGGCCCCAGCACGACCTCCATCTCGCCCGCTGGCGCCTCGCGCGCATCGAGCATGATGAGCGCCTGCCGGACCGCTTCGTCGGCGTGCCACTCGGGCGAGCGACCCTCGAAGTAGTCGAGACCGATGCGGCCGCCACCCCCGGAGCTGCCGGTCTGGCGCTTGCCGTCTTGCTCGGCGATGACGCGCACGCCAAACCGAATGAGGGGCTGCACATCGTGCACGAACTTGCCATCGGAGCTGGCGATGAGCACCTCGCGCAGCTCTTCGCTGAGCGAGGCGTCGACCCGGATGATCCGCTTGTCCTGTGCGCGGGCGCGCTTGTCGGCACGCTCGAGCAGGGCACGCTTGTCGACCCCGGGCATGTCGAGGCTGAGCTCGCGCACGTTGTAACGCGGCGCGATGGCGGGCGTGACGAACTGAGGTGCGGCCCACTTGCTGGTGCCCGAGGCGATGTTGGCCGCCGTCTGCGCTGCGCGGGACATCGCCTCGAACGACAGGTCTTCGACGTAGGCGTAGCCGGTGGCGTCGCCCTTCATGACGCGCACCCCGAGACCCAGCGTGACCGCGCGGCCAGCCGACTTGAGGATGCCCTCGTCGTAGCTGTACGAGCCGGAGGCGGAGTACTCGAAGAACAAGTCGGCGTAGGTGCCGCCCTTGGAGAGCGCAATGCTGAGCAGCTTGCGCGACGTTTCGTGATCGATGGGCTCGGCCCCTCCGGAGGCGAAAGGAGCGGCATATCTCGTGGCCATGAGAGACACTCTAACGCTTCGAACTCGAAATCACAGGGCGGTGATTCGAAAAACGCGTTCGCGCACATTGCCCTCAGCGCGTAGGGTTTGGGCTAGAACGAGGAGGTCTCCGTGGAGGACTACCGAGCTGCGATGTTGTTGTCGCTGGTGGCGGTCGCTTGGGCCGACGAGCAGCTGCATGCCCGTGAGCTCGAGGTGATCGAGGCGCTGATCGCGGCATTCGACCTGCCCGACGCCGAGGCCGAGCAAGTGCGCGAGTATGCCAAGGTGCCGCGCTCCCTCGACGATGTTCCGCTCGGCGAGCTGTCGTTTGCCGACCGGCGTGTGCTGGTGCTGCACGCGGTCTTGCTCAGCTACGCCGACGGGGACCCAAGGACCTCCGAGCTTCGCCTGATCGACGACCTGGTCGAGCGACTGCACATTCCCAGCGAAGAGGCGGCTCCGTTGGTGGCGGCCGCGCACGCACGCGCTCGCAGGCTCTTTCCCGTGCGCGACGGCGCGGTGAGCGCCTCCAGCGAAGCGGGCGCCTGAGCGTGGTACGCAAGCCCCAGGTGCTGCTCTTCGATGCCGGCAACACGCTGGTGTTCCTCGACCACGACGCGCTGGCCCAGGCCGCTCGGCTCGCACTCGACGAGCTGCCGCCCACGCCCGAACCACCGCATGGCTACGGGTTCACCGACCTCGGCCACCTGACCGGCCTTCTGCTGCGTCGCACCGAGCCGCTCGCCAAGAAGACCTACGAGGCCGGGCTGTCTGCCGGCATGAGCCACGAAGATGGCTGGAACCTGTACGTCCGCACCATCTTCGAAGCGGCCGGCCTGAGCATCGCACAGGCCGCCCAGGCGACGCTGGCTGCGCGCGCCGCGCACGACCAGTTTAATCTCTGGCGCACGGTGCCAGCCGGATTGCAGGCCGCCCTCGAGCGTGGCCTCGCCGCCGGGCTGCGCTACGGCATCGTCTCCAACTCCGAGGGCAAGCTAGCCGAGCTGCTCGAGCGGGTCGGCCTCGCACACTACTTCGAGCACGTGGTCGACTCCGCCCTCGAAGGCGTCCGTAAGCCCGATCCCGAGATCTTTCTGCGAGCGTTGGCGCGCATGCACGTGGGTGCGGCCGACACCTTGTACGCGGGCGATATCCCCAACGTCGACGTCGATGGCGCGCGCGCGGCCGGCCTCGATGCAGTGCTGATCGACACGCTCTCGCACTACCCCGACTACACGGGCGCACCACGGTTCGTCTCGGCGGCCGCACTGATCGAGGCGCTCTGTTCCTGAATGGGGCGACCAGATGCAGAAGCTCGGCTCGCCGAGGAGAACAGCTGGCAGTCCCCGCGCGAGCGCACGGCGGGACGCTTTCGCAGGCGTTTGTTTCGCGCGGCGTGCGCAGGCTGGCTCACGCTCTCTGGCTGCGCACTCGGAGCACACGACGCGGAGCGCCACCGTGATGCACCTGCAACCTCGTGGCACTACGAGATCGCGCTCGACGAGGCGCTGACGCGCGTCACCGCACGCGTATGTTTCCGCGGCGCCGTACCGCGCGAGCTGCGCGCCGGCAAAGACGAGGCAGCAGCGCACCTGCTGTACGCGCGCTGGCTCGGTCCCGGCGCGGTGCGACGACTCAACGTGCAGCACGGACGCATTCAGCTGCTTACCGACAGCCGCGACGGCTGCGTCGCGTACGGTGTGGACCTGCGCGAGACCGGCTCCTTCGATGCCGCCGTGCGCCGCGTCGGGCGCGACGTGCTGGCCAGCCCCAACGTGTGGCTGTGGCGACCCGAGCGCCGCAGCACGGACGCAGTGGCGACCCTCGCACTCGAGCTACCGCCCAAGCACAGCGCGCTCCTGCCCTGGCCCGTGCGAGACCGGCGCTACGTGCTCGACGCCGAGGCGTTTCGTTTCGACAGCTACGCGGCGTTCGGTCGTTTCGAGCGCATCGTCGGGCGCGAGGGTGGAGTCGAGATCGAGGCGGCCGTGGTGTCGGGCAAGCTCGCCGTCGATCGCGAGGCCATCTTGCGGTGGTTACGTGCGTCGGTGCGTGTGGCCGCGCTCAGCGATGGCCACTTTCCGCGCGAACGGCTGACCGCGATGGTGGTGCCGACGCCGGCCAGCGCCGAGCCCGTGCTGTTCGGCATGGTCGCGCGCGGAGGCGGCGCCTCGGTGCTGCTGCTGGTGAACGACCACGCCAGCGAGGCGGCGCTGCTGGCCGACTGGGTACTGCCACACGAGCTCGCCCACCTGTTGTTGCCGTTCGTCGATCGCGGGCAAGCTTGGCTGTCCGAAGGGTTCGCCACCTATTACCAAGAAGTGTTGCTCGCTCGCGCGGGGACCATCAGCGAACGCGTGGCGATATCACGGATCGCGAGGTCGCTACGCAGCGCTGCGGCCGAAGACCCGGGCGGTAGCGTGATCGCACTCGACCCACAGACGCAGGCAACCTACGACTTCCGCAAGATCTACTGGGGCGGCGCATCGTACTGGCTCAACGTAGACGTGGAGCTGCGCAAACGTTCGTCTGGACATGTGACCGTGGACTCGGTGCTCGCGCAGCTGCGTGCGCAAGACCGCGAGCGCGGCGTGTGGACGATGCACGGCATGGTCGAGAGGCTCGACGCACTCGCGGGGACGCCCGTGTTCTCGCTCGTGCTCGACAAGGCGCAGCGCGAAGAGTTCCCCGCCTTCGAGGACGTGTTGTCCGAGCTCGGTGTGCGCGGGCAAGGCGAGCAGATCGAGCTAGACGACGCGGCAGCATCAGCAGACGTCAGGCGGGCCATCTTCGCAGCGCCCAAGCTTGCGCAGTAGTCTCGCTCAGCGGCAGCGTACGTACAGCACGCCTTTGTACACGTTGTTGCCCTCATTTTGCGGGTTGTGCTCCGAGTCGAGCTCCCAGCCGCAGTCTTTGCAGCTCAGGTCGCCCTTGCTGACGAGCGTGTAGCCGTGGTCGCACGCCGAGCGAGCCCGGCGGTGGCAGTTGTCGACGGTGTAGTTGCACTCGATGCGCAACGCGGACGTCCCGTCCGGCATCCGAGCAGGTTTGGCAGAGGAGAGACACCCGACCAGGGCCGCGCTCATCAACGACACGACGACAGCGCGCAGGCGGAGCTGTCCGTAGACCACCGGCACGGTGCGTTTCGCGAGACGCGCCATCATCGGACGAACGCCGTCACTCGCTCTGCCACGTACGCGCGCTGCTCTGCGCTGAGCTCCGGGTAGACCGGCAGCGCGAGGACTTCGTTTGCGGCTCGCTCTGCTTCGGGGAAGTCCCCGTCGCGGTAGCCGAGCTGATCAAAACACTCCTGCTGATGCAGGCAGCGCGGGTAGTACACCTCCGTGCCGATGCGCGCGGCAGTCAGCGCCGCACGCAGCTCGTCGCGCTTGGGCGCGCGGACGACGTACTGGTTGTAGACGTGGCCACGCACACGCGTCGGCGCGAGCAGCGTCGGTGCTAGCGCAGCAAACTGCCGGTCGTAAAAGGCTGCGTTTGCACGGCGAGCCTGCTCGTAAGAGGCCAGCTTGGGCAGCTTGACGCGCAACAGAGCGGCCTGCAGCGCGTCGAGCCTGAAGTTCCCGCCGACGAGCTTGTGGTGGTACTTGGGCTTGGCCCCGTGCGCGCGGAGCAGTCGTGCGCGCTCGGCGAGCGCGGGATCGGTGGCAACGAGCAGACCGCCATCTCCGAAGCCGCCGAGGTTTTTGGACGGGAAGAACGAGAAGCAGCCGAACGCACCGAAGCTGCCGGCCTGGCGAACGCCCGCAGACTCGTGCAGCGTGGCGCCCAAGGCCTGCGCTGCGTCTTCGATGATGGGGATGCCGTGCCGCTCGGCGATCGACGAGAGCGCGTGCATGTCTGCCAGCTGGCCAAACAAGTGCACCGGCATGATCGCGCGGGTGCGGGGCGTGATGGCGGCCTCGACGCGAGACACATCGAGGTTGAACGTGCCGGGATCGATGTCGACGAACACCGGACGTGCGCCGACCCTCGCGACGCAGCCTGCGGTGGCAAAAAACGAGAAGGGCGTGGTGATGACCTCGTCGTCGGGGCCGATGTCGAGCGCCATCAACGCGAGCAGGAGAGCGTCGGTTCCACTCGAGACCGCGATGGCGTGCGCGAAGCCAAAGCGTGCGCACAGCTCCTGCTCGAAGAGTTCGACCTCCGGGCCAAGGATGTATTGGTTGCTGGTCAACACACGATCGAAGGCCGCGCGCAGCGCACCGTGCAGCGGCTGGTTCTGGGCGTGCAAGTCGAGCAGCGGGACGACGCGCTCGTCGCCGACAGCGTCCCTCCCCTCGCCCGTGTCGAGAACGCAGGCGTGGTCGTCGATGCGGTAGCGAGAAACACAGGCCGTGCAGCTGACGACTGCGCCCGGTGGCAGCTTTTCGCCGCAGCGGCACATCCACGCACTGCGTCGTGCCGGGGTGCCCACCACCAGCGCAAACGGAGGCACCGCGCGCGTGACGGTTGCCCCTGCAGCGACGAATGCGAACTCGCCGATGTCGTGACCGCACACGATGGTGGCGTTGGCACCGATGGACGCGCCACGACCTACCCGGGTGCGACGGTACGCGTGCTTGCGCGTCACGAACGCCCGCGGGTTGATGACGTTGGTGAACACGCAGCTCGGGCCGAGAAACACGTCGTCGTCGACCTCGACGCCTTCGTAGAGCGAGACGTTGTTCTGGATCTTTACGCCCGCACCCACGCGCACGCCGCGGCCCACGTAGACGTTTTGCCCGACGTTGGTGCCCGCACCCAGGCTCGCCCCCTCGGAGATGTGCGCGAAGTGCCAGACTTTGACGTCGTCGGCGAGCTCTGCGCCGGGGTCGACCACCGCACTCGGGTGCACGAAGGGTTTGGCCATGTTCGTGGGCCGATCGTACCTCGATGCGCGGCGGCAGGCCCCGAAATGGCGAGCGAGCAAGCGAGGCCCAGGTCAGCGCAGGAGGCGCCTGCACTCCGCGACGTATTTGCCAGTGGGCAGGCCCGCGCAGCGTGTGTAGGCGTCGCGTGCGGCGCGCGGCTTGCCGAGTGCGCTCTCGGCGGCACCGAGCACGATCCACGCTTCGTCGTTGGCCTGGGTCAGCGCGAGCGCCTGCTCGGCACGCTCTTTGGCCTGCTGATTTTTGCCCTGGTTGAGGTAGAGCATCGACAGGCCGCTGATGGCTTCGGCCGCGGCGGGGTTGGCTTCGATGGCCTTGAGGTACGTCGCCTCGGCGGGCTTACGAAAGCCGAGCTTGCGGGCCTCGGCGAGCAGCTGCGCGTAGTCGCCCGCGGGTGCGGCCGCCGGACTCGCTGCCGCAGTGTTGGTCGGCACCGCCGACGCTGGCGTGGTGGGTTGCCCGGCCGCCAGATCGGTGGGTGCTGGCGCTTCGCTCGGCGCTTCAGGCGTCGTGGGGAGCGCTGCGAGGTCCATGCCCGGAGCTTGGGTGCCGCCTGCGGGCCTGTTGTCGGCCACCTCTTCGACGGGTGCGGCCGTGGACGTGGACGGCTTGACCATGTCCGGCGTGGGCAGAGCGACTGGTGTCACCCCCCCCAGCTCTTCGGGCGTGGGCATGAGCACCTTGTTGTAGAGCAGGAAGGCGCCAATCAGCAGCAGGCCCGTGCCGGCAATCCCGGCGGTCCAGTACATGGCACCGTGGTGCGTGGGCGCATGCACCGGCTCGTGATCGAAGTCGACCCAGGGCTCGCCGCTCGGCGCGATCGACTTGGGCGTCTTGGCGAAGAAGTCGTGAACGTCGGACTGGTCGTCTTCGGGATGGATCTCTGCCGCGGACGCCGGCTGGGGTGCCGTCTCTGCTTTGGCTTCACCCGACGACGCAGCGCTCGCGGCCGACTCGGCTCCTACGTTTTCGGCGCCGGCGGCAGCACCGCGCGCCTCGCCGCCGCGCTCGACCTGGCGCTCCACGGAACGGCCTCCTGCGTTGTCGTTGTCATCGCCATCGGCGGGCGCTCGCTCGGCACGTGTCTCGTGTGCCGCGCTACTTTCGCGACCGGCGTGGAGGGGAATCACGTTGCCGCCGCCCCGCTCCTCGCCGCGCTCCTTGCGCTTGCCACGTTTCATCATGTCGTCTTCGCTTTCGGGGGGAGGAGAGAGAGAAGGAGGAGAAGCCGGCTTGATCGACTCACCGCGTTCGCCGTCGTGAGAACGTTCGGGTCCTACTTCTCGTGAGACACCCAGGGTGCGGGCACCATTCGGATCGTTAATGGCCGACACACGCTTGAGTTGTACAACGGCGAGAGGAGTTCGACTTGTTGCGAGCGCAGGCGGCTCGGTGCTGATGCCGCGGGCGGGGTGACTGGAGCGTGTGCCTTCTTCGCGCAGTGGCCCACGCTCCTGCTCGATGACCACTGCCGGTGCATTTGGGATAGCGCGACTGGGCGCACCGAGCTGGCGATTTTCGGGGGCGGCCTCGGGCACCCCGGCCGCGGGTGTGACCGATTCCGCTGGCACGTATCCCATGAAGGGATCGCTACGTGCACCGACCTGCGCGTCGGCGAGGGGATCGCTGCGGTGGCGTACCATCAAGAAGCCGTCGAAAAACAGGCGACTTATCGAGTTGAGCGTCGCCAGGTCGTCGCCGCCTGCGACCTCGAGGATCTCGGTGAGATCACGCTGCCCATCGAACGCTCGAAGGACGGTGTTGAGCTCGTCTGGGATCTCTCCGAGCCGCTGCATGAGCTCGGCGTGCTGCACCTCGAGCACGGAGTCGAGCGCAGGGAGCTGCTCCAACAAACGCCCCCACTCGTCGAGGCGGCGCACGCCCTCCATCAGCAGCGCTTGCGTGGAGATGCCGAGCTTGTCCTCGCTGCGCACTTCGCGGAACTCGAGCTCGAAGCTGCCCTCGTTCCAGAGCAAAAAGCGGTAGATGGCCGTCTCACCCGTGAGCTTGCCCAGCTCGGCGTCGATGATGCGGCCCTCGTTGAAGAAGACCGAGCCGCGGCGGGGGCCCGACGAGAGCTTGAGCACGCCGGACTTGCGGCTCAGCTCGATGGTCTGCAGCAGGTCGACCAGGCCCATGTCCTCGAGGGAGCCCGCAAAGCGCGTCTTGGTGGTGCGGCCCAGGCCCTCGCGCTGCTTGCGCTCCATGACCAGGCTGACGCGACCGAGGATCTCGCGGATGTAGACCGGCTTGGTGAGGTAGTCCTCGACGCCGAGCTCGAGCCCGCGGACCTTACTCTCCACCGACGGGTCGCTGGACAGGAACATCAGCGGAATGTGTTGCGCTTCCGGACGTGCGCGTAGCTCTCCGACCAGTGCGAAGCCGTCTTTTCCAGGCAGACGGGTGTCCGCGATGATCATGTCGGGCTCGGCGAGCTCGATCAGCTCGAGGGCGCTGTCGACATCACCGGACGTGGTGACGCTGTAACCAGCCTTGCGCAGGCTGACTTCGAGGACCCGCAAGCTGCGCGGATCGGCGTCGATGAGTAAGAGGTTTCGTTTCGCCACGCTCGCCCGTTCGAGTGTGCGTACGCCACCGAAGGAGTGTCAAGCCAGACTGCCGGCGTTGACCCGGCTCGATGGGCTCGTCTATCGTGCGGGCGATTTGGCGTGCTTACACATCGTGGGCACGCGCTCACAGCACGACCGTTTTTTGCTCGCGCCGCCCGAGGGCGCGCTTTCGACAGGAGCTCTGAAAATGGCACGCCGGCACTCCGTATGGACCCTTCCGCTACTCACCGCGCTGGCGCTAATCGGCTGCGAAGGCAGCAAAGAGATGAAGATCAAGGGCCTCAACCCACAGACGGGGCACGTCGCGGGCGATCAAACGGTCGAGATCCAGGGCGAGAACTTCCGCACCGACATCGGCTACACCGTGTACTTCGGCCAGGCCAAGGCCAAGGCCGTCACCATCCGCAGCAAGGAGTCGCTCGCGGTCACCACGCCCTCGGGTGAGAAAGGGCCGGTCGACGTGACCGTGCGCTCGGACGACGGCAACGCGTTCAAGATCAAGCAGGGCTTCCGCTACGAAGACATGGGCGGCAGCGTGGTCGAGGGCTTGGGCACCACGGGGCAGAGCAACAAGAAGGGCAACCTCGCCTTCTGAGCGAACGGGCTAGCTCAGTTGGCCCAGGGGTCGACGACTTCGCTGCTCATTCGCTTGCGTCGGACCGGAGGCGTGGGTGCTGGAGCCGGCTTCTTGGCGACCGGAGCGGCTCGCTTTTTGAGGGCGATGGGCAGCTGCTTCGCCAGCGCCGCACCCAGCTGCACACGCTCGGTCTGGTAGCCTGTCAGGCGCAGCTCCACGGTCTTGCCTTCGCTGTCGGCGCTCGGCAGGTAGCCCGGTGTACGTCCGATGATTGCGCCGTCGAGCACGATCTCGGCGCCGGTCGGGTCGCTGGTGATGGCGATGGTGGCCGAAGCCGGGTCGATGCCCGACGGCGGCTCACTGCCCAGAGCGCCGCTGCCCGGCTGCTGCGCGAGCGGTGGCGTAGCAATCCCGGTGCTGGCTCCCGTCGCGCCGAGCGCGGGGGTCGTGGGCGCCGCGGGGACACCCTCTCCGGCAGCCGACTGCGCGCTACTGCCGCCGCGGCGCGCGAACAAGGTCACGGAACCAGCGACCAACAAGACGGCCACCAACGCCGCGCCGATCAGCGGCCAGCGGTTGCGCTTGGGCATCCCGGGCTGCGTGTCGCCGTGAAGTGACTCGGTGCGTTGCCCGCCGTGGAGCTGGCGGTCGAGGTTCATCTCACTCTTGCTGCGTGGCTCGAGTGCGTCGGCGAGCTCGGCCGACGGTCGCTGTCCGTGGATGGGTCGGGGCCTGCCCCCGCTCACCACTTGATCGAGGTCGGCGACCAGTGCCGCCATGGACGGATAGCGATTTTCGGGCTTTTTTTCGAGGGCGCGCAGGGTGATCTGCTCGAGCGAGCCGAGGCTGCGCTCGGTGTCGTGGCCAAACATGGGCGCCGGCTTTTCGAACATGTGCTTGGTGAGCACGCCCATGAAGGTGTCCGCGTCGAAGGGGACACGACCCGTGAACATCTCGTACATCATCACGCCCAGCGCGTAGATGTCGGTGCGCTCGTCGACGCTCTGGCCGGCGGCCTGCTCCGGGGACATGTAGTGCGGCGTGCCGAACACCATGCCCGTGCGCGTGAGCTTGTTTTTGGTGGAGCCCACCTTGGCGATGCCGAAGTCGAGCACCTTCACGAAGTTCTCGATCTCGCCGCGCGGCAACACGAACACGTTGTCGGGCTTGAGGTCGCGATGGACGATGCCGCGCGCATGCGCTGCACCGAGGGCACTGGCCACCTGACGCAAGATCTGAATGGCGTCGCGCATGGGCAAAGAGCCGCCACGCTTGATCAGGTCGGCGAGCGGGTGTCCCTTGAGGAACTCCATGACGAAGTACGCGGTGCCGTCGGCGAGGTTGCCGAAGTCGTTGATGTCGATGATGTTCTCGTGGCCTATCGAGGTCGCCGACTGGGCTTCTTGCATGAAGCGCTGCACCACCTCGGGGTCTTTGGCCACTTCGCCGCGCAGCACCTTGAGCGCGAGCGTCTTGTTGAGAGCGACGTGCGTGGCCTTGTAGACCACACCCATGCCGCCCTCGCCGATCTGCGCTTCGATGCGGTAGCGACCGTCGACGAGGGTGCCGATGAGCGCGTCCTTGGGCGGCCCCGCGTCACCCATCGCTTCGGTGGCTGCGCCATCCTCGGGACAGAAGCGTTCATGTTCGTATCGGCTGCCACAGCGTGGGCAGAAGCGCATGGAACTCTCGGCTAGACGGCGATGCTAGCCCGTTAGGTGCGATCGGGGAAGGCTGTGCCGCAGCCGGCACAAAAGCGGGCGCCGGGAGCACCCTCGGTATTGCAGGCCGAGCAGATGCGTGGGGTGGGAGCCAGCGACGTCCCACACTCGCTGCAGAACTTGCCCGGAGCGACTTGTTGCTTGCAGCTTGGACAGCCAACGCGCGCGGGGGCAGTGGCCGGGGCGGCAGGACCTCGGGCAACGGCTGCGGTGCCTGCAAGGCCTTGGGCCAGCTGGTTCGCGACGGCAAAGCCCACCCCGAGCGAAGCGGCGGCGCCCCCTGCGCTATCGCCGCCCTTGGCGAGCCCCTGCCCT
>JBEGTL010000226.1:0-11956 GCA_041179425.1 Pseudomonadota bacterium
GCGAGACGAGAGCGAGACGAGAGAGAGACGAGAGAGAGACGAGAGAGAGACGAGAGAGAGACGAGAGAGACGAGAGCGAGCGCGAGAGAGAGAGCGAGAGCGAGAGTGAGCGAGGGAGCGCGAGAGAGGTAGGCGCGGTCGACCCGAGTCGCCGGGCTAAAAGGCGGCTTCGTAGTACGTTAGGTCGTCGCCCGCCTCGTTGAGGACCACCGAGGCTGCGTCGAAGCGGATCTCTTGGTGCGGCACTCGCTGCCCGAAGATCCAGGTGCGCGCGGCGCTTCGGACGCGCTCGACCTTTTTGTGGTCGATGGTCAGGATCGGGTCGACGAAGTCGCGCGACGATCTTGTGCGCACCTCGCACACCACGAGCAACGCTCCGCGCCGCGCGATCAAGTCGAGCTCGAGCCGACCGACCCGCACGTTGCGCGCGACGATCGTGAAGCCCAGCTGTTCGAGGTGCGCGGCGACCAGGGCTTCGCCTCTTGCACCGAGCACGGCGCGAGCTTCACGCGGCGGCACGTCACTCCTCGTTGATGGAGTCCTTGTTCACGCAGTAGCTGCCGACGATACCGGGGCCGCCCAGGTTGAGCACGGGCTCACAGGTAAAGCCGTCGGGGCAGGTGCAGGTGTCGATGCCGCTCTTGACGCCGCCCGTGTCGCAGCGACAGGTGCAGTAGACCGACTTGGCGAGCGCCTCGTTGTCGACGCAGCCCTGCGGTTGGCCCTTGGAGTCGCACAGGGTGCGCGGGTCCGAGGGGATGGAGCCCTGGGTGTTGTTGTCCAGCTTGTACACGATGCACAAGCGGGACTTGCACTGCACCGAAGTGGCTTCGATGTAGGCCTCGCTGGCCTTGTAGCCGCACTGCTCACCGTTCGCGTTGCAAGGCACGGTCTCAGGTATGCAGGGATCGCCGACGCCTTCGTCGGTGCAGCCGATCGCACCGAGGGCGGCCACCGCGAATGCGATCCAAATCGGGGACGAGCGTTGCATCCTTCTCTCTTTCTACAAGCAGTGGGTCGCGCTGAGACTGAGCGAGCTCAGGTTAGTAGACGTCGAACGGTGGCGAGCTCGGAAAAAAGATCCAGCGCCGAACCTCTTCGGAGCGGGCTCTATAACTGGCGCTCGAACACCGTCACGTCGACCGCTGGCTGCGCGAAGCGTGCCGAACGCTAGTGTGGGCAAACAGCCGCTGTCAAGCTCGGGATACAAGGCTGTGGACGTTGCACTCAACTCCTTGGGGACAGGCACCTTTTGAGTTGACACTACGCGCAAGCCGCCGATATCATCACTCGCACTCTGCGGCTAAGTCGTCGATTTTGCTAAAGAATTCGGCAAAAATTCGGGTGTTCCGCGAAAGCTGAATGACCACGCTGGGGAGACCACCTCGACGGTTGAGCGGGACCTTCTCGCTGCGTCGTTGGGAACCCCCGACTGAGAGAGGATCGGATGAGGCACAGCCAGGTAGTGGTGTCTGCAGCGCTTCGGGCAATCGGGAAGATGGGTGCCACCAGTGCTCTCGTTCTCGGCTGTCTCGCGCCTGCGAGCGTTTTGTTGTGTGACGCGAGCGCCAGCGCGCAGGACATGAGCTTCGATATGAAGGAGACCGGGCAGGCCGCGAAGAACGCGCCTGCCGAAGGTCCGCCTTCCGAAGCGCTGGCCAGTGCCCTACGCCTTTACCAGGGTGACAAATATCCAGAGGCGGCGGTGCAGTTTCAGCGCATCGTCGAGGGCGAGAGCAAAGACACCGAGGGCAACAAACAAAAGGCCCAGTTCTTCTTGGGGAAGTCTCTCTTCCACCTGAAGTACTACCAGTCTGCCCTGTCAGTCTTCGACGAGATCAGTCAACAGGGGAAGGGCCACCTCTTCTTCGAGCAGACGTTGCAGTGGCTCGCGCAGCTCGCCTCGCAGCTGCCGGAGCCCGCAGGCATCATCGAGAAGGTGGGTCGCTACGACCTGTCGCAGATCGAGGAGTCCAAGTCGGGCGATTCCAAGCAGTTCTACGCGCAGCTGCTCTACTTGCTCGGCCGCTCGAAGTACGCCCAGGGCGAGTTCGACGAAGCCATCAAGCTGTTCGAAGAAGTGCCCGCCGACTCCAAGTGGTACGTGCAGGCCCAGATGTTCAAGGGCATCTCGCACGTGCGTGCGCGTCAGGCGCGTCCCGCCATCGACGCGTTCCGCAAGATCTTGGACAAGGCCGAGAGCGGCGATCTGGAGAGCGGCAGCGACGAAGGCCGCGTCGAAGATCTCGCGTGGCTCTCGCTCGCGCGCATGTACTACACGGCTGCCAACAAGGTGAACGACGAGACTGGCGAGCGCGACGTCGACGGTCGCCTGCTCGGCGCCGCGGTCGACGCTTGGAGTCGTATCGACACCGGCAGTGAGTACTGGCTCGACGCGCTGTTCGAGGGGTCGTTCGCCTTCTTCTTGGCGGACGAGTACTCGCGCGCGATGGGCAACATTCACACCATCTTCTCGCCGTACTTCGAGAAGTCCTACTACCCTGAGGCGCTCGTCCTCAAGGCAGTGATCTTCTTCTACAACTGTCAGATGGAGAACGCCGGCGCGATGGTGGCCAAGTTCCACGAGCGCTACGATCCCGTCAAGGCACAGCTCGACAAGCAGCTGGCGCAGTTCAAGGACAACCAGGCCTTTTACGAGTTCTTGCAGCGCGTGCGCGAGGACAAGGCCAACCTCGATCCCGCCATCCGAGGCATCGTGTCGTCCGCGCTCTCCGACCGCACCGTGCTGCGTCACTTGGAGTACGTGAAGCAGCTCGACGAGGAAGACGACCGCCTCAAGAACTCGCCACCCGCTTTCAAGAGCTCGTCGGTGGGCTCGCGCATCATGCAGGATACGGCGCTGGCCAAGTCCTTCGCGATCGAGCAGACCGGTAACCTCGCGCGCGGTCGCTACGAGCGGCTCAACGCGGAGCTGCAGGACTTCATGAACCAGATCGACGCGGTCGATCTCGAGGTCGCGACGTTCGAGCGCGGTCAGCTCAGCCAAGAGATGCAAGACCAACAGATCACTGCCGAGCGCGCAGGCGGCGGTAAGGTCGAGGTCGACGAAGAACACCAGGTCTGGCCGTTCGATGGCGAGTACTGGCGTGACGAGCTGGGCTTCTATCGCCAGGCCGTCACTTCCCAGTGCGGACGCTGAAGTTGATCATGCAGAGGGAATTCAGAATGCGTTACGTCAGGATGGTTGCGCTCGTCGCTTGTGCGGCGATGCATGCGTCGCTCCCGTTCGGGGCCCACGCACAAGACGACAAGGGCGCGGAGCCCGTTAAGAAGGCCTCGCAGTCGAGCTCGTCGTCGGGAGGCCAGTGCATTGCTCCCGCCGTGGCGACGGCCGTCGACGAGTGCCCGGCCAATGCGCCGAAGATGGACAAGGGCACCAGCCTGCTCGGCAAGTCGCAGGCGCCCAAGTCCAACTTGGCCACCTCGGAGCGCAAAAAAGAAGCGCCCAAGGATCGCCAGCTCGGCCCGTCGGTCGAGATCGACGCGGCCTCGCTCCGCAACAAGGGCGACGTGCAGGTGCGCGCGTCCAAGCTGCTCGAAAAAGAGATCACCGTTCTCAAGCGTCTCTCAAAGAACACGCCCAAGGACTCGCCCAAGCGGCCCGAGATCTTGATGCGCGTCGCGGAGACCTACTTCGAGATGCAGCAGTCTGCCAACGCCAAGGTCCGCTCGTACGACGAGCCGATCTTCGCGGCGCAGCAGGCCAAGGACAAAGCCAAGGTCAAGCAGCTGCAGTCCGAGCAGCAGGCCGCGCAGAAGAAGCTCGAGGAGTACCGCAAAGAGGCCATCCAGGCCTACGCGACGATGGTTCAGGACCATCCCAACTTCAAGCGTATGGACGAGATCTTGTTCGCGCTCGCGTTCTCGCTCGACGAGATGAAGCAGAGCGACAAGGCGCGCGACGTCTACTACCGCCTGATCAAGAACTTCCCCGAGAGCAAGTTCGTCCCCAACGCGTACCTGTCGTTTGCGGAGCACTACTTCGCGACGGGCGACATGGCCGCGGCGAACAAGTTCTACCAGAAGGTCACCGAGTTCCCGCCAGAGCGCAACGCCGTCTACGGCTTCGCGCTCTACAAGCAGGCCTGGTGCACGTACAACGTCGAAGACTACAAGGGCTCGCTCAGCAAGTTCGTGGAAGTCATCGAGTTCGGTAAGTCGCACCCCGAGGCGCGCGACGTCGCCAACCTGATGAAGCAGTCACGGCGCGAGCTGGTGATGCCGTACGCACGCGCGGGCACGCCCGCCAAGGCGCTCGAGTTCTTCGGCCGCTTCGCGGTGGACGAGGCGCAGTCGTACGAGATGCTCGAGAGCCTCGCCGAGCTCTACTACGACACGGGCGACTGGGCGCCCACGGTCCAGACCTACCACAAGCTCATGAGCGAGCAGTCGGACAGCGACAAGATCTGCTACTGGCAGAGCCGCGTCGCCAACGCAGAGCTGGCCAGCGGCAACAAGGCCAAGGGCGTCACCGAGGTGACCCGTCTCGTCGACATCTACGAGGCCACCAAGACGAGCGCCAAGAAGGACGAAGTCAAGACGCAGTGCAAGCAGTTCGCTGCGCAGACGCTCGTCGATCTCGCCACCGCATGGCACCGAGAGGCCATCGGCACCGACACCCAGCCCGGTACCAACGACCGCAAGACGATGGAGCTCGCCACGCAGCTCTACCGCCTGCTGCTCCAAAAGTTCCCGGACATGGCGACCATGGAGTTCCCGGCCATCGACAAGCGCGATTGGCCCAACGAGTACCGCGTCAGCTACTTCTACGCGGAGCTCTTGTGGAAGATGGAGAAGTGGGCCGAGTGCGCGCCTGCGTTCGACAAGGTCGTCGATCTCGACCCCAAGGGTGACTTCACGGCCGACGCCGCGCTCGCCGCAGTGCTCTGTTACAACAACCTGTACCAGCAGCAGTTCGCCGGCGGCGAAAAGACCGTCAACAAAAAGGCGCCGACCAAGGGCAAGAAGGGCAAGCACGACGACGACAAGCCCGACATGTCGCCGCGCGAGTTCACGCCGCTCGAGGGCGGCATGCTCAAGGCCTTCCAGCGCTACGTCTGCTTCGTGCCCGGTAGCGAAGACCTCGCGACGATGAAGTACCGTCGTGCGCGTATCTACTACGAGGCCAACCGATACGAAGAAGCAGCGGTGATCTTCAAGGACATCACGTACAACCACAAGGACAGCGAGCTGTCCGAGTACGCGGCCAACCTCTACCTCGACTCGCTCAACGTCATGGCGTCCATGCGCGAAGGGGACCTGCGTCCCCAGTGCTACGACCAGATGGCGGTGAACGTCCCCGAGATCCACGCGCTCTACTGCAACACCGACGCTGCCAAGAGCGAGCACGAGGGCTTGTGCTCTCCGCTCGAGCAGCTGCGCTGCGACATCCAGCGTAAAAAGGCGGAGGCGCACCAGGCCAAGAAGGAGTTCCGCGAGTCGGCGTATACCTACGTCAACATCTTCCGGAAGTACCCGGAGTGCGGAAAGCTCGACGAGGTCTTGTACAACGCAGCGATCAACTTCGAGGCGACCAAGCTGATCGGTCGTGCCATCAAGGTCCGCGGCGTGCTCATCGAGAAGTTCCCGGAGAGCCCCCTCGCGAAGAAGGCCGTGTACCTCACCGGTGCCAACTTCCAGGCGCTGGCGCTGTACCCCAAGGCAGCGGACTACTACGAGACGTTCGCGACCAAGTGGCCGAACGAAGACGGTAAGAACTGCACCGAGACCGAGAAGTCGTCCGATGCATGCCCCAAGGCGCCCGACGCGCTGCAGGACGCGGTGTTCTTCCGGCTCGGTCTCGGCGACGACGACAAGGCCGTCGAAGACGCCAAGCTCTACGAGAAGAACTTCGGCAAGAAGAGCGCCCGCGAGACCTCGCAGGTCATCTACTCGCTGGCGTCCATCTGGGAGCGTCAGGGCGACTGGAAAAAGGTCGCTGAGCACTACCAGAGCTACCTGAAGTCGTACGGACGACAGGCGCTGGCGAACGAAGAGATCCGCGCCAACACGCAGATCGGCGTCGCCTACTGGAAGCTCGACAAAAAGGCCGACGCCGAGAAGTACTTCAAGGCGGCGACCAAGCTGTGGACCAGCGGTGCCCCGGCGGCGATCGAGAAGAGCGCCGGCGGAGACGCGGAAAAGGCGACCAAGATGGTGGCCGAAGGCAGTCAGGCCGTGGCGCAAGCGCTGTGGTACCTGGCCGAGTTCGAGTTCGCCAAGTTCACCAAGATCGCGTTCCCCGAGATCAAGGGGAAGCCCGACATGAAGAAGGTGAACGAGTGGGCGCAGGGTCCGTTCGTGAAGTGGATCGAAGAGAAGGGGAAGGCCCTGGCCAACGCGGAAGGTGCCTACGGCAAGGTCCGCGAGCTCAAGGCCCCCATGTGGGACATCGCTGCTGCAGAGCGCATCGGCGTCATGTACCGCACCTTCGTCGACGACTTCCGCGACGCACCGGTGCCCGACGAGATCAAGAAGGACCCCGAGCTGATGGACATCTACCTCGGCAGCCTCGACGAGAAGTCGCAGCCGTGGGTGGTCAAGGCCACTGGTGCGTTCGACTTCTGCATGGGTCTCGCGACGCAGGTCCGTTGGTTCAACGAGTTCTCGCAGCAGTGCGAGCAGGAGCTGAACAAGCTGGACCCGCGCAAATACCCCCTGGCCGCCGAGCTACGCGGTGGACCGGGCTACGTGCAGCAGAAGGTGGCGGACCCCGTCGCCGCGCGCATCGGCAAAGCGGACGAAGAGGAATAGGAGATCACCATGGGTCTACCAATCACTCGAACCCGCACGCACACCGCACCCTCTGACATCTATCGGTCTTCCATGAAGCACACCTCGTCGTTTCGTGCCGGCACACTCGCGGTGCTCGCGTCGCTGTCTCTCTCCGTCGTTGGCTGCGGTGGCTCGAAGAGCGCCGAGGGCGGCGAGGCTTCGTCCGGTGGCGAAGCCGAAAGCGGTGGGGGCGACGAAGGCGGCGGCAAGGCCGTCAGCGTGAAGTCGGGCGGCTCTGCGCCCACGGCGGCCGTCTCCAAGCAGGCCGAAGCCGACTGGAAAGATGGGCTGGCCGCGTTCGAAGCAGCCGAAAAGGGCGGCTGGGACGCCAACAAGTGCGAGGCCATCTCCGGTCAGTTTGCCGGCGCCAACAAGGCCCAAAAGGGCAAGTTCGCCGAAGCGATCTACATGTCCGGCCTGGCGCTCGACCGCTGCAACAAGGGCGATGCCGCGCTCAAACTGTACAACCAAGCGATCGAGATCAACGGCAAGCTGTGCGGCGCTCGCGTCGGCATCGGCATCAACGACTTCAAGAACGGGCGCGAGCAGCAGGCGTACGCGAACTTCGAGAAGGCCGTCCACGACGACGCCCGCTGCACCGAGGGCTACGTCAACCTGGCCATGATGCAGATGGCCCGCAGCGGGGCGTCCAGCGAGGAGGCGCTCAACAACCTGCGTCGTGCCCTCGCGATCGACGCCACGTACTTGCCGGCGTTCAACCAGATGGCGGCGCTGTTCGTGGGCCGCTCGCAGGGCAACGCCAAGATGCTCGACCTGGCAGCGGTCGTGTGCCGCCAGGCGCAGCTGATCAACCCCAACTTCGCGCCCATCTACAACACTTGGGGCCTGATCAACGTCAAGAAGCAGAACGTCTTCGATGCCCTCCGCATGTTCGAGCGCGCCGTGCAGCTCGACGACAGCAACTTCGAAGCGCACATGAACTTCGGCCAGATCACGCTCAGCTTCCGCGGCTACGAAGACGCCCGCAAGGCGTTTGCCAAGGCCGTGGACCTCAAGCCCAAGAGCTACGACGCCCACGTGGGTCTCGGCGCTGCACTCCGCGGTCTAGGCGATGCCGAGGCCGCCAAAAAGCAGTACGAGGAGGCCAAGGGGCTCGAGGGCGGCCGTCCCGAGGCCTACTTCAACCTGGGCATCTTGTACCAGGACTACATGTCGGGCTCTGTGCCCGACATGAAGCAGGCGGTCAGCTACTACGACCAGTTCGTGTCCAAGGCGCAGGGCAAGGCAGAGTACAAGCCCGTCGTCGAGGACATCGAGCGCAAGTGCGAGAGCAGCGAGGCCAAGAAGAAGCGCAAGTCTTCGAAGAGCTGCCGCCCGGGCCGCCGGCAGAACATCCAGCTCGCGATCGAGGCCATGGCCGCGATGGCCGAGATGGAGAAGATGCAGAAGCAGCAGGAAGCCGCCTCCCCCCCACCGCCTGCCGGGAAATAGCGAGGCCTGGAGCCAGGTCCGCGGCGCGGGTCTGAGGCATGGGCGCCACCGCTTGCTTCGCCGCCGCCACACCCACGGGCGTGGCGGCCGGGGCTCCGACTCCAACCGTCACTGTTTCTTGAGCTTCGAACTGCCATTTCGATCGACTTCGAGGTGGGACGTCTGCGAGGCTCGGCCCACAAGTGCCTGAGCTAGGCGCCGTTCCCTCGTTCCTTTCTGTGCCTGTCCGCTTGCTGGGGACGGGCCCAGGGCAGGAACGAGGGGGCTGCCCCCAGCCGCGGGTGCCCAGCGTGGCCGGCCCAAAGATTGGGTGCGCTTTTCTGGGAACTTCGTGAAGGCACGGATGTCGTACGCGTGGACAACTCGTGCGCGCTTGGTGAGAAGGAGAGACCGATGAAGAAGCTATTGTCCCTTGCACTGTGCGCCGCGGCACTAACCGGCTCGACCCTGGGGGTCGCGAGCGTCGGCTTGGCGCAGGACGCGCCCGCTCCGGCGGCCGACAAGGGTGGCGGCAGTCCGACGGCGTACGACTTCGAAGACGACCTGGTGACAGGCGACTTGGTGCGCCCGGACGGCGAGCTGCTCAGCGTTCGCCGCCGTGGCAACCGCGCGTCGCTCATCCAGATCCGTGAGCACTTCATCCCGGAGATGCTCAAGTCGGTCGAAGATCTCTGAGCTGAGTAAGCTCGTTGGCCCCAGCCCCCCGGCGGGGTGCGGGCTCCCTGTTTTGTACATTTTGTTCTGTTTTTGGCGTGCGCTCTCTGGATCGACCGCCGTTCAGTGATTCGTTGGAGGCGACGGTGTCAAACTCTCGGGTCCCGATTAAATTCGATATCTACCGCGGTGAGCAGTTCCTGCGGACCGAGACCTTTTCCGAGCCGATCATCAAGATTGGCAAGGTCGCGTCGAGTCATCTGCGACTCGACGACGAGGTCGCGTCGCGCATGCACGCGATGATCGAGGTGACCAGCCCCGATGAGGTCTACATCATCGACCTGGGCTCGGCCTCGGGCACGTACGTCAACGGCCAGCGCAGCAACAAGGCGCGCTTGCAGAGTGGCGACGAGATCTCCATCGGCGAGACCCGCATCTTCGTCGAGGTCGACGCCCATGGCGACTCGAGCTTCGACGAGGGCGCTGGGTTCGAGGACAACGAAGCCACGATGGCGGTCAACCGCGACCACGTCGGCGTCGACTTCGCTGCGATGGCGGCCGAGCACGCCGATCCGTCGCTACCGCCAAGTGGCTATGAAGGTCGCGCGAGTGCGCCCGACTTTGGACGCGCGCCTGCACCTGCTCGGCAGCAAGCGCCGCGCCCCATGCCCAAGGGCACGTTGCACGGGTTCCAAGCTCCGTCGATGCCGGCGGGTGGCTTCGGGCCAGGCTCGTTTGCGCCTCCGCCCGGCTCGCAGCCGTTTGCGCCCCCTGGTTCGCAGCCGTTCGCGCCTCCTGGTTCGCAGCCGTTTGCGCCTCCTGGTTCGCAGCCGTTCGCGCAGCCGGTGTCGTCCGGCTTCGTGCCGCACGGCGCGGCGGGTGCCGGCTCCAATCCGTTCGGCAATCCGTTCGGTGGCGGCGATGGTCCGCAGATCGCTGCGCCCACGTCGACCGGCGGTGCTGGTTATAGCGAAGACCAGTCCGACTACGCGGGCGGCGGCTACGACGACGGATACGGCGGCGGCCACGGGGGTGGTCACGGTCACGACGAAGATGAAGATGAAGACCCCGACAGCGTTCGGTACGGCATCATCGCGACCGGCCCCGCGCCGAGTCCTGATGAAGTCGAGACGGGCGATCGTGCGCTCGAGGTCGTCGTCATGTGGGGCGACAACTCCGTCCTCAACGTCGATCACCTCAATCCGGTTCGTTCGTACTACGTGGGCGAAGCGGTCGACGCGAAGGGCAAGTCCGAGACGGACTTCCTGATCGGGTCGGAGCTGCTGGGTACGCAGCGTCAGCCCGTCGTGGTCGACGTCGGCGGCACCGGCGCGATCGTGATCCCGCAGGGCGCGACCGGCGAGATTGCCATCGGCAACGACCGCATGAGCATGCAAGACCTGATTGCCAGCGGACGCGCGCAGCCGTGCTCCGAGCTGCCGGGTGCGTATCAGTACCCGCTGCCGCCCGGCGCCACGGGCCGCGTGAGCTACCGCGGTCTCACCTTCGTCGTCCGTCCCGTCAATGCCGGGAAGGCCGTCGGGATCGGGCAGGGGGGCGGCATCAACGTCAAGCAGCAGCTGTGGACGCTGATCTCGTTCGCGATTCACGGCCTGTTCCTGGCCATGATGTACTTCATGCCGCCAGGTGGCTCGGCGCTCTCGCTCGACTTGCTCAGCGAGGATGCGCGGCTCGCCAAGTACCTGATGGAGCCGCCCGAGACGGTCGAGGAAGAGACGCCGGACTGGCTGCAGAACTCCGAGCAAAAGGACGAAGAGGGCGGCAAGGGCAAGCGTCACAAGGACGACGAAGGCCAGATGGGCAAAGAGTCGAGCCAGAAGACGAAGAACAAGTACGCGATTCAGGGTCCGGCCGACAACGAAGACCCCCACATGGCGCGCGAAGCGGCCAAAGAAGAGGCGAAGAACGCCGGTATTCTCGGCGTGCTCGCGGCTTCGCAGGGCGCTTGGAACTCGCCCACCTCGCCGTACGGGCAGGACTCTGCGCTGGGCTACGATCCGATGAGCGCGCTCGGTGCCCTCATGGGTGACCAGATCGGCGACAACTTCGGCTTCGGCGGCCTCGGTCTGCGCGGCACCGGTCGTGGAGGCGGCGGTACCGGCGAGGGCACCATCGGCCTCGGCAACGTGGGCACCATCGGTCACGGTGGTGGCGGCGGCACGGGCTCCGGCTACGGCCGTGGTGCCGGCGGCTTCCGCGGTCGCGATGCCAAGGTCCCGCAGATCCGCTCGGGCAACGCCGACGTGCGCGGCTCGCTCTCGAAGGAAGTCATTCGTCGCGTCATCCAGCGCCACATCAACGAGGTGCGGTTCTGCTACGAGCAGGAGCTCAACTCGCGTCCCGACCTGTCGGGTCGTGTGCAGATCAAGTTCATCATCTCGCCGTCGGGTGCCGTGCAGGCAGCCAACGTAGAGAGCTCGACCTTGGGTGCCACCCGCGCAGAGGGCTGCATTGCGCAGGCCGTGCGTCGCTGGACATTCCCGGCACCGGACGGTGGCGGCATCGTGATCGTGTCGTACCCGTTCGTCCTCGAGAACGCCTCCTGACCCACGTTGGTTGATGCGTAAAAGCGGGCCCTCCGGGGCCCGTTTCTTTTTGTTTTAGGCTTCCGCTTCGCGGCGAACGCGACTAACTAGACAGTGACGGATAGAGTCGGAGGCCATGGCTCCGGCTCCCGGCGGCACTGTTTGAGATCTGAGTGTCTGCTTCTGTTGGGGAGAACGAACGTATGCGCGTCGGGACTCTGAATGTGATCGTGCTCGCGGTGGCTTCGTCGGCGAGTGCTGTGGCTTGCTCGCGGTCGAACGTAGAGTCGATGAACGCGATGAACCAAGGCGTGTCCTTGGCGACCACCAAGCAATACGTCGAAGCGGTGCAGGCCCTGCAAAAGGCGACCGTCATCGATCCGCAGAACGACCAGGCGTTCTACAACTTGGCCGTCGTGCACATGGAGATGCGCAAGTTCGACCCTGCCAAGGAAGACCTCACGCGCGCCATCTCGGTGGCGCCCGACAACGCTGCCTACCAAGAGAAG
>JBEGTL010000227.1:0-11834 GCA_041179425.1 Pseudomonadota bacterium
CAAACCTTCGACCAGCAGTGCTGCAATCGTCAACTCGGCGAGAGACTCTCTGGCCGAGCTGCGCAAAGACGCCGCCACCGCCGCTCCCATCGAAATGCGCACACCCGCGCCCGCCGCGCCCGCCCCAGCGGCACCGGCTCGTAGTCCCTCGCGACTCGATGCCAACCCCTATCTCCTTGGAGAGTGATGTGCGATCGCTACTGAGTCGTGGTCTCCCGAGTCTGCTTCTGGTCTCGAGCACAGTGGGCTGTACGGTGTTCGAGGCGCCGATCATTTCGTTCGACGCGGGGCCGGGGCCCATCGACGGCGTCGACGACGCGCAGGTCGTCGTCGATGACACGTCCGTACCGGTGATGGACGAAGATGCCGGAGACGCGGCCGTCCAGGTCGAGGCGGCGGTGACAGACAGTCAGGTCGTTGTCGCCGAGGCGGCGGTGGTCGACACGGGTGCGCCGGTGGTCGACACCGGCGTTGCCGATGCGGGTCCGCCGAGCTGCGTGGTCCCCACCATCAACCCCATGGATGTGTGCTCGGGGGCCATCGTCATCAACGAGGTGGACGGCTCGGGCGACGACTTCGTGGAGATCTACAACCGCAGCGACGCGGACGTGAACATCTCGGGCTGGCTCATCACCGACGAGAGCGGCGGCAACCCCGCTGTTGCCGAGGGCGCGATCTTCCCGCCCCAGACGGTGCTCGGACCCCATCGGTTTTTGTACGTGTGGTCCAACCTCGGGCCCGAGCCCGGCGGCGGCGGCGGCGAGCTGTACAACACCTGCATTCCGAGCACGCCGCCGCCCTGTCTGCACTCGCAGTGGGGCATCAATGCCGGCATGGAGCGCCTGTTTTTGCTCAACGCCGACTTGGTTGTCGTGTGCGCCGTCAACTATCCCAACGCCATCTTTGGGGGCGAAGCGTTCGGCCGGGTCCCCGACGGCGCCGACACCCTTTGTCCCACCAAGCCGAGCGCAGGAAATCCGAATGTTCGCTCGACCCTCCGCTGAGGCCAAAAAACACTGTGCGCGCGGGCTCGCGAGTCTATTCGTGCTGCCCATGTTGGCGCTCGGTTGCTCGGAGTTCGAGCCGCCACTGACGATCAAAGATGCCGGCCACGTGCCGCAGCCAGTCGTCGATACGGGCGTGGTCGCGCCCCACGATGCGGGGCACGACGCGGACATCGATGCGGCGCAGACCCGTCCGTTCGATGCAGCGTCGCACGACGCAGACGTGGACGCGCAGATCGCACCTGCCGACGCGGCGCTCGCCGACAGCGGTGCGGCAGACGCCTCGCCAGCAGACGCAGCGGTGGTGATGATCCCCAAGCGCCCCACGCTGCCCAAGTGCGGCTTCAAGGCGCCGGTGTCGACCGGCATGATCATGGAAGAGGGTCTCAACGAGATCTCCGGCATCGCGGTCAGCCGCAAGAACGCGCGTGTGATCTGGGTGGTCGAGGACAGCGGCAACGGTGGCCAGGTGCACGCCGTCAACGATGCCGGCAAGCTGCTCGCGACCTACAGCATCGGCGGCGCCGCAATCGACATGGAAGACCTCTCGGTGGGTCCTGGCCCTGGCGGCGCGCAGTACCTGTACATCGCCGACATCGGCGACAACACGGGCTCGCGACCGAGCGTCGCCATCTATCGAGCGCCCGAGCCCGATGTGACGTTCGATCAGGCAGCCATCTCTGCCCCGCTGCCCATGCTCGAGCCGCTGCCCTTCAAGTATCCTGACGGTTCGTACAACGCCGAGGCTTTGATCGTGGACCCGGAGACCCAGGACCTATACATCATCACCAAGGACGGCTTCGCCAAGCCCAATACCATCTACCGCATGACGGCTCCGCATCAACCAGCCACGCTTCGCACCGTGGAGCCACTCGGGGCCACCTACGGCGGTCCAGGCACCGACCTAGCCGTTAGCGCCGCGGACATCTCTGCAGATGGCAAACACATCATGGTTCGCTCCTTACGGTCGGCCACGCACTACACGCGCGTAGCCGGAGTCTCGATCGCCGACACCATCCTCAAGGGCACGGCGTGCGACGCCGAGCTTGCGGTGGAAGACAAAGGCGAGTCGATCAGCTTCTCTCTGACCGGCTACTACAGCCTCAGCGAGGGCACCAAGGTCCCTCTCCATTTCGTCAGTTTCCAATAGTCCGCCAACTGAAGGTCAACATGGACAAGCCCTTGCGGTCGTTGTGGGCGCCCACCCTTGCGCTCACGGCTCTCTTTGGTGCCTGTGCAGACGAACAAACCCCCGATCGAGAAGACGACGAGCAGCAGCCCGAAGGCTTGGGCGACGAGCTCGAGACACCGTTCTTGCTCGCGGACGTACAAGTCGACCCGGGAGAAAAGGTCACGCTGCTCGCGACGCGCGACACCTCGGTGCGCTCCAGCACGCCCAACACCAACGAAGGCAAGCTCAAGCAGCTCTCGGGCTCACGCTCGCTAGTCGCGATCGACAACGTGACCCTGCGCGCGGCGCTCGGCCCGACCGACGTGCTGCTCGGCGCAAACCTCAAGCTTACGCCGCCTCCGAGCGGTCAGCCGCGCAACACGCGCCTCGGTGTCTACCGCGCGACGCAGACCTGGACCGAGCTCGGTGCGACGTGGAACTGCGCCATCGACAGCAACCCTGCCAACAACAGCAAGGACTGCTCGGGCGCGACGGCGTGGTCGATGGATCTCAACCCGCCCAACCCGTGGTTCAGCACGGCCACTGCACAGGTCAGCCTCACCCGCGGCAGCACGAAGGTGGTGAGTGTCGACGTGACCAGCGACGTGAAGCGGTTTTTGGCGAGTCCGCTGCCCACGACGAGCACCGTCGACACCGTGAACGGCATCAAGGCGGCGACCAACGAAGGCTGGGTGCTGCTGAGCTCCGCGAACATCATCGGACCCGTGACCACCAACGAAGCTGTGGCGGTCGATAGCGAAGAGTCGCGGTTTGGTCCCGTCGATGGCGCCAACGCCGTGTTTCAGTCGCGCGAGGGCGAGGCACCGCCCACGCTCGTGTTGTCCATCCGTCGCTGCAACGCGACGCTGTGCGACGACAACAACGCGTGCACGGTCGACTCGTGCAATACGCAGGGCGCCTGCATCCACACCGCCGCGCCGAGCGGCACGGCGTGTAGCGACGGCGACGCTTGCACGGTCGGCGAGCAGTGCACCAACAGCGTGTGCGTGCCGGGCGACGTGGTCGCGTGCGGCGTCAATGCCAAGGTCGTGGTCAACGAGGTCGAGTCGAGCGGCGGTGTGCCGGGCGACTGGATCGAGCTGTTCAACGCCGGGACGCATCCCGTCGACGTCTCCAGCTGGGCGCTGCGCGACAACGACGACATGCACAACTTCGCAATCGCCGCCGGCAGCGTGATCGCTCCCGGTAGCTATCTGGTGGTCGACGAAGCCAGTCTCGCGTTCGGTCTCGGCGGCGCCGATGCCGCCAGGTTGTTCGACGCGAGCGCCACGCTGATCGACAGCTACAGCTGGGCGGCGCACGCAGCGGTCACCTACGGCCGTTGTCCCAATGGCACGGGCGCGTTTGCCAACACCGCGAGCTCCACCAAGGGCACCGCCAATGTCTGTGGCACGCCGGCCTGCACACCGGGCACCTTGGGCTGCTCGGTCGTCCTCAACGAAGTCGAGTCCAGCTCCGGTGTGCCGGGCGACTGGATCGAGCTCTACAACCAAGCCGCGGCGCCCATCGACGTGTCCGGCTGGATCGTCAAAGACAACGACGACGCCCACAGCTACACGCTGCCGGCGAGCTCCATCGTCCCGCCGGGTGGCTTCCTCATCGTCGAAGAGGCTGCGCTCGGTTTTGGCCTCGGCTCCGCGGACTCGGCCCGCCTGTTCACGCCGAGCGCCGTGCTGTCCGACACCTACTCGTGGACCGCGCACGCGCCCATCACCTACGGCCGTTGTCCCGACGGTAGCGGTCCGTTCGCCAGCACCACCGCGTCCACCAAGGGAGCGGCCAACAACTGCACACCGACCGGCCCCACGTTCACGCCCTGGCCTGGTGGCAGCAGCGTGGTCGAGGTCGACGCGGCGAGCACGTTCGCGGGCAACCTGAGTGGCCTGTCGTACGACCCGCCGAGTGGCGCCACGGCCGCCGTGCTGTGGGGCGTGGTCAATGGTCCCTCGCTGCTACATCGGCTGACCTTCGACGGCACGGTCTGGCTGCCGACTGCCGCCGATGGCTGGCAAGCAGGCAAGACGTTGTTGTACCCGAGCGGCACGGGCTCACCCGATGCCGAAGGTGTGAGTCGCGCCGAGCTCGGCTCGCCCGCCATCTACGTCGCGACCGAGCGCGACAACGACAACAGCGGCGTCAGTCGTATGAGCATCTTGCGCTACGACACCAGCGCGGCAGGCACCTCGCTGGTCGCGACGCGCGAGTGGAACCTCACCGCCGACCTGCCCGTGTCTGGTGCCAACGCAGGCATGGAAGCGATCGCCTGGGTGCCCGACAGCGAGCTCACGGGCGCGGGCTTCCGAGACGCGCGCACCAACGCGCTGTACGACCCCACGCTGTACGAAAACCACGGTACGGGTCTGTTCTTCGTGGGCCTCGAGAGTGGAAGCTCCATCTACGCCTACGCGCTCGATCACGTCGCGGGAACCTTCCTGCGCGTCGCCACCGTGGCGAGCGGACAGCCGCTCGTGGTCGACCTCTCGTACGACCGCGACGTGGGACAGCTGTGGGCCTACTGCGACGACGCGTGCGGCAATCGAGGCACCATCCTGGCCGTGCAAGAAAACCCCAGCTCGCCGGACTTCGGCAAGCTCGCGGTGCGCGCCGCGTACGAGCGGCCGGTAGGCATGGCCAACCTCGCCAACGAGGGCATCGCGCTCGGTGGCGAGGGCGAGTGCGCCGCCGGCCAGAAGCCGTTCTTCTGGGCAGACGACGCCGATACCGGCGGCGTGTCGATCCGGCGCGGCAGCGTGACCTGCGGCCCGTTGCCCTGACGCTGGCCACGTGCTCCTCGGGGTCCTAATACACAGGACCCATCCCGAGGAGCACCATGACTGCAGGCAACATCTCCATCCCTAGTTTGCCGCTGCGCGGTGGCCGGACCATTCCGCAGGTCGGCCTGGGCGTGTGGCAGGCAGCGCGCGGACAGGCCACGCGCGACGCGGTGACCGCCGCGCTGCGCGTCGGCTACCGTCACATCGACACCGCCCGCGTCTACGGCAACGAGATCGACGTCGGTGCCGCCATCAAAGAGAGCGGTGTCCCGCGCGAGCAGGTGTTCGTCACCACCAAGCTGTGGAACGACGACCAAGGCTACGACACCACGCTGCGCGCGTTTGCCCAGAGCGCGAGCCGGCTCGGGCTCGACTACATCGATCTCTACTTGTTGCACTGGCCGGTCGAGGGCAAACGTCTCGACTCCTGGAGGGCGCTCGAGCTGCTGTTTCGAGAGGGCCGCGCGCGCGCCATCGGCGTGAGCAACTTCTTGGTGCCGCACCTGCAAGAGCTGCTCGCGGTGGCCAAGGTCGCTCCGCAGGTCAACCAGATCGAGCTGACACCGTTTCTGCAGCGTCGCGACACGGTGGCGCTGTGTCGCCAGCACGAGATCGTGGTCGAGTCGTACAGTCCACTCACGCGCGGCCAGCGCTTTGCTGACCCCACGCTGGTCGGCATCGCCAAAGAGCTCGGCAGGTCGCCCGCGCAGGTGCTCCTGCGCTGGGGCGTGCAGAAAGGGTATGTCGTGCTGCCCAAGTCCACCCACGCCGATCGCATCGAGGAGAACGCTCAGGTGTTCGACTTCGAGCTACCCGCGGCCGCGGTGCGCGCGCTCGACGGACTCGAGGAGAACCTGACGACCGGCTGGGACCCTGCGACGCAGCGCTGAGCCTCTACACAATCAGAGCCGACAGCGGCTGATGGGATCGGGCACGGGCGACGACCAGTCTTGCAGCGGAGGTACGACGAACGCCGCGGTCGGCAGCGGAGCCCGCTCGGCAGGCGCACCAGCAGTGCCGTACCAGTACGCCACCGCGTCTTCGGTCAATGTGAAGGGGTACAGGTCTTTGAACCAGTGCCACACCTCGAGCCGAAAGCGCAGCTCGCGCGTGAACGGGATGGCGTCGGCGACGTGCCACCGGTACATCGAGCTGCGGCCTGCGTTGGCGGGCCCATCGGCCCTCGTCTGTCCGCTCCAGGGTCGCGCAAACAGCTCGGTCGAGCACCACCCAAACCCAAAGTAGTCTTCGGTGCCGGTGCCAAAACGACTCGGGCACGGCTCGCCGTCGACGAACACCTTCTCGTCTCCCTCGCCCCACCACAGGTTGGTTGGGTTGCCGACGTTGAGCACGGTGCCGACGTACCAGCCTGCACCCTGCTGATGCAGTAAGGTCCACTCGTCGGCCACGGCAGACGAGAATGTGTGCACACCCGTCCAGCGCGCATGGAACACGTGGCTGGCGTCGTCGAGGCCGGCCGAGTGACGCAGCGCGAGCGCGAGCGTGCCGACCGTACCGGTACTCGACTCCACGCGCGCAGTCAGCGTGCCGCGCACCGGCATGGGCCAGCGCAGCTTCAGCGTATCGCCCGTGATCGAGCTGGCAAGGCTCTCGAACGGCCGCGGACCGGGTCCGGTGCCGAACAGGTCGCCGAGCGGCACGTCGACCGTGCGCTCTCCATCAACGGTCAGGATCAGACGCGTGGTGCGCAGCCGCTCGTCACCCGGTTCGAAGCCACGCACGGTGAGCTCGCGTAAGACGGATGGCCCGATCGTTGTTGTCTGCTCGGGCGTGGCGTCGGAGAGGACGAACTCGTGGACCGGCAGCGCCGCCAAGGCCGGCAGCGACGATGGCGCGGCAGCGTAGGTGGCCAGTGCGCGCGCGAGGGGAACGAGCGCGTCGAGGCCTTGCGTGGAGAACGCCTCGATCGGAGTGTCTGCAGGGTAGCTGCGGTACTCGACCTGATAGTACAGGGAAGCGGCGGTCGTGGTGCTGACGCGCGCGTACGAGCGGTACGGGATCGGAAAGTACGCGCTGTAGCCCTCTGCTGCGACAGACACAAAAGGCTTGCCCCAGGGTGCACGAAAGCGGCCAGACAACAGGTCGATCATCGGGATCGCGAGGGCCGGCACGTTGGGGTCGTCGATGTAGAGGAGGAGCGTGCCGGTCGGGTTGGGTGACCACAGGCGTGTGATGACGCCAGGCCCGTGCGCCTCCATCATCACGTGCTCGTCGCCCTCGTCGCGGAGGTAAAAGCCGGAGTCGTCGTTGGCGTACCAGCCCGCTCCACCTTCTTGTCTCGACGCGCGGTTGTAGCTCGACGCCATCCTGGCCGTGTACGCGGGCGAAGGGGGGCGTGTGAATCGAGCCAAGTCGACCGTGTCGCACAAAAGCCGCGCCCACGAGAGGGTGGGGCCGGTCGGCAAGCTTACCTGAGCCTGCTGCGCGAGCTGCTCGCACAGGTCCCAGCGCAGAGGGAGCGACGTCGTCGGGTCCGCGTCTGCTTCGTGGCTGCCTGCGTCGTCGACTCCGGTAGCGCCGTCTCCGTGGGACGTGGTGGCGTCGGGGCGCGTGACATCGCTGCGCGCCGCGTCGAGCAGCCCTGCGTCCAGAGCTGCGCGGGGCGTGCGCCCGGTGCCGCTCGCCGCCGCGTCGAGCGCAGGGAGGGTCGGTCCGTTCGCGGGGCCGTCGACCGGCGAGCGCTCTTCTGCGCCAGCGCTCGGACCCGTGCACGCAGAGACGAGCCCGAGCAGGAGCAAGAGTCGGGATGGCAGCGACATGGACGGATCACACTTACGGCAACTCGGAGGCAGCTCCTATCACCTGGCTACCATCGATCCAAGCCATGGGGCGTGTTTCCTCGCTGGATCGTGGAGTTTGCTGCGCCGGCTGTAGCGTTGACGACCCGCTGTCTGCACGACGTGCATCGGCTGGACAGCGCACCTCGGGTGCGCGACGGATCGAGCCCGCTTCAGGAGGTGACTGCTTGATCACATTGTTCGATGTCCCGGTTTCTCCCTTCGCGCAGAAGGTCAAGCTCGCGCTGCTCGAGAAGGGCCTGAGCTTCGAGACCAAGGTGGTGGATCTCACGCGGCCCACGGACGAGCTACGTCGGCTCAGTCCGCGAGTCGAGGTGCCCGCGCTGGTCGACGGGGATCTGCAGCTGGTCGACTCGTCGATCATCGTCGAGTACCTCGAAGACGCGTACCCAGAGCCTGCGCTCTTGCCCAAGACGCCGCGGGAGCGAGCGCGCGTGCGCTGGATCGAGGAGCTGTGCGACACGCAGTACGAGGCGGTGGTGTGGGGCGTCGCCGAGCTGACGGTGTTTCAGCGCGCGAGCGGGGAGCAAAAAGAGGCCATGCTGAGAACCGCGAGTGCACAGGTCGCGCGCCTCAACGCACGCCTCGAGGCCGAGCTGCAAGACCGTCCGTGGCTCAACGGTGACAAGTTCGGGTTCGGCGACCTGGTCGCCTTCCCGCACGTCAACGCGGCCTCCAGCCAGGGTAACAAGCCGCTGCCCGGCACGCGCCTCGACGCCTGGCTGCGCGCCGTGCGACAACGACCGTCCGCGCAGCGCTGCAAGGCGGACATCCTCGCGACGCTCGCGACGTTTGCTGCGGTCCCAGCGCGCATCGCCTCGGGAGAGGCGCGGCGTCAGTACCGCGATCATCGTGTCGACTGGATGCTGCGTAGCGGAGGGCTCTCGATCGTGGAGGCAGGACTCGGGGCCCACAACCTCCACTTCTCGGTCGATCTCTAAGCAGGCCGGGACGTCTGCATGAGCGGCCGCTCTAGGGGCGTGGGCCGTCTTGTCCGCAGCGTCGAATACCCCAAACGGAAACGACGGCGCTGACATGATGTCGGCGCCGTCGCTGTGCCGGGTGGTCCGGATCAGAAGACTTTGCAGTAGCTCGGGACGCCGGCCGGGATGGCCGTCTTCCAAGGCGAGTCGGCCACGCCGAAAGGGTTTTCCTGCATGAACTTCCAGGCTGCCTTCTGAAGGTCGCCCGGTGCTCGGCAGTGGCCACCTCCGTGGTCGCAGTTGACCACTAAGCTGCCGTGCTTCTTGGCCGTCATATCGAAGGAGGCGCTCGTCTGCGAGAACGTCACGATCACCATGTCGCTGGAGCCGCCATGCATGGTCATCACGGCAGGCGAGTGAGCATCTTGCCAGGGCTTGGGGGCCACGATGCCGCCCGAGTTGGGCGCGACGGCCGCGATGTAGCTCGAGCGCATCATGGCCATGCAGCCGGCCTGCAGGCCACCGGCACTGCAGCCCGTGGTGTAGATCTTCTTCGGGTCTATGCCGTGATTTTTGACGCCGCAAGCCACGATCTGATCGGCTGCGTCGAAGTCGGCCGGGAAGTGGGTCTGGGTGCCGGAGCAGTCTGAGCCGCCCCCCTTGGCCGACCCGCTGCTGTTGAAAGCCGCGAAGATGCCGCCCTGCGCCACGAGGTCGCTCATACCCGCGAAATTGCTTTGCTCAAGCGCGGCCTGGCTACCGGTGCCGTGCCAGTAGAAGACGATCGGGCCGCCCTTGCCTTTGGCGCCGGCCGTAATCAACACGTTCTTGTGGCCGCCAATCATGATGGTGCCGTTCTTGAACTCGGGGCAGTCGCCCTTGACCTCTGGGAGCTTGGGGCCGGCGCCAGTCGTCTCGACTGGGGTCCTGGGCGTGTTGCTGCCGCCGTCGGTCTCGGGGACGGTCGTCGTCGGCTTGCCAGAGTCCTTGACTGTGCCTGCATCCTTGACGGGCTCGGTGACCTTGCCGGCGTCCTTGGTGCCCGCGTCTTTCTTCACCGGCGTGACTGGCTCTTCGTCGTCGTCCTTGGACGGACCCTTGCCGTCGCACACGCACTCAGGGACCTCGTCGACACACTCGACCTTGCCGTCCGCGTTGGTCTTGGGGCAGACGCAGTCGGAGCCAATATCCTCTCCTTCGCAGGCATCGCCGTTGACGGACCCGACGTTGGTCTTGTTGTCGTCGTTGCCGGCGCAGGCGGTGGAGAGAATGGCCACGCTCAGGGCCAAAAATAAAGAAGGTCGTAGGTGCGGCATGGGGGCAGGTCCTCGGGGAAGACGATTCGTCGCGAGCCTCACGAAATTGCCTCTCGTGACGCTAGGAGAATCCACGAATGACCATATTCGCTAGCCGTGCGCAAGACTGACCTGCGGGAAACCAGCGAAAAACAAGCGTTACGCGCAGTGCGAGTACATTCTTGCCGAGACGTGGTGGATTGCGTGTGGGTTGGTCAGCTCTGGACGATGCGTTTCTGCAAGTCGCGCGCAAGCGTGAGATCGTGCTCGCGCATGCACATCGTTCGTCGCGCCTCGCGACAAGTGACTCAGACTGCGCTCGCGTGCCCGAGGGCGCGCTTTGGACCAACGCCGGTCCCGGGTTCGCGTCGAATGGTCTCTTCGTGGTACGACGGCGTGCCACCAACGAACGAGTTGCAAGACAGGCGCGGCGAGCTCTGTTCTGAGTAGAAAGTTAGAGTGTCAGTCGATGAAGAAATGGAGTCTGCTTTTCCTGTTCGCGGTCTGTGCTTGCTCCAAGACCGACACCTCGGTGGCACCTCGTGAGAGCCCAGAAAAGCCCCGACCGAGCGCTGCTGCGGCACCGCTGCGAGAGCCCGCCGATGCCGGGCAGGCGGCGCCCGAGAGCGCCCCGCAAGTCGTCGAACCACTGGCGGACGCGGGGTCTCGGCCAGCGGCGGTGGCAGCTGCCGAGTGGACTCACTTCTCGGTCAAGAACGAGGTGCCTCTCTGTGTCCTCGCAAACTACGAGGAGTACCACAAGACCAACTTTCTAAAAGACGTCAAACGAACGGTGAAGACACGAGCGCACGTGCCGATCGTGTTCGGAGTCTACGGTCCAGAGTGCGCGAGCCAGGAGTGTGTGAGTCGTCCAGGCATGCAGTGCTGGGCGGAGGTCGACGGCCAATCGATCACGGTTGAGTCGCGCTACAACGGCGAGAGGCGCGTGGGGAAGACGTGCACCAAAGACTGCAAGTCCGTGATGGCCGCCTGTGACACGCCCAACCTGCTGCCCGGCACGTACACGCTGCACTACGGCGACACCACGACCACCATCAAGGTGCCCGGCACGCTGCGACCGGCCTGCATCAAGACCGAACAGCAACGCCCGGAGTCGGAGCCGCGGCGCTAGACGCCACCGCTTGCTCACCCGCATCACCAGCGTGATGGCCTGGTATCGGCTGGCCTTCGCGGCTGAGCGTCTTGCTCGGTCATCCCACCCTGGCGCTCGCGGTGCTGCTCGGCGGGCTGATCTCGTTCACCGGGGTGGGTAGCCTGCTCCGCGCGTGGCTGCCGCTGGCCAATCCGCGCTGGGCGCGCCTGTACCCGCTGCTGCCGGGACTCCTGACCGCGCTCGTGTCGCTGCTGGCGCTGCCGGCGATGCGGCCGTTTCAGAATGCCGCGCCCTGAAACAGCAGCGCGCGGCAGACGGCGCGCGGCAGCGTGTTTAGCGGGCCTTGTGCTTTCTGCGCTTGGCCGGGGTGGGTGTGGTTACCGAGGGAACGAGAGCCAGCTCGGGTCTGGTCCCGGAGAAGTTTCGGTACAGCTCGAAGCCGAGGATCGCGGTCAAACAGAGGAACAGGTAGATGTTGACCAACGTATAGAAGGCAATGGGTGATGGGCTTGAAGCATCCGTCACGAGAGCAGCGATATTGAGGACGAGTAACAAACACAGGGGAACAAACGAATCGAGCGAGTTTGCTCGCTTGAAGAACAATAGAACAAATAAGGCTCTCCTGATCTAATCGTGGGTGAAACGTAGCTCAGTTTGCCCGTGGAAGCGGTGGACACAACCCTCCGAGCTTGAGCATGGCGAGAGCGATCAAC
>JBEGTL010000228.1:0-11794 GCA_041179425.1 Pseudomonadota bacterium
GCGATCGGCGCCGCCACGCGCGATCCGCGCATGCGCTCGGTGTGCCCGAGCGAGCTACCGACCCTCGCTTTGGAGGTGAGCGTGCTGGCTGCCGCCGAGCCCATTGCCGGCCCAGAACAGCTCGATCCGGCCTGCTACGGCGTGATCGCACGGCAAGTCGTCGGGCGCGGCGAGCGACGGGGTGTGCTGCTCCCGGGGATCGCGGGCATCGATACCGTGACCGATCAGTTGCACGTCGTGCTGCACAAGGCAGGGATCGATCCCACCTTGCCGTATCAGCTCGAGCGCTTCACGGTCGACAAGGTCATCCGTAAAACTTAAACACCGCCTACGAGCGAGCTGGTGCTGCCAGCGCGCCTGCCCGTCGCCGATCCAGAACGAGGCGAGTTCGCACCACAAGCGCGGCTCGCGGGGCAGGCGTACAATCGCTGCCAGACCCGGCACAAAGAGGGCCCTTCGTGGGGCAAGTCCGCAGGCAGGGTCGCGGGTGCATCGCTTCTCTTCTCTTCGCTCGCGCCCGAGGGCGCGCCCTCGGCGCCCTTCGAACTCGCCAGAAAGGCCATCTGTTTGTCTTCCCCGGATGTCCCATCCCCGCCGTTCGCCAGCACGAGCCCCGAAGCGCAAGACCATGGCCAGCACGGAAAGGGTCACGGCTCCCTGGCCGCGCTGTCGCTGGGTGCCCTGGGCATCGTCTACGGCGACATCGGTACGTCGCCGCTCTACGCGCTGCGCGAGTGTCTCGTGCACGTCGGCCCCAGCGAAGAGCACGTGCTCGGCATCGTCTCGCTGGTGTTCTGGTCGCTCGTGCTGGTCGTCATCGTCAAGTACCTGACCTTCATCCTGCGCGCCGATCACAACGGTGAAGGCGGCGTGCTCGCACTGCTCACGCTCGCACGGCGCAAGGGCCGCTCGCTCTCTGCGCGCAAGGGCGTGCTGCTGTGGTTTGGCCTCGCGGGCGCAGCGCTGCTGCTCGCCGACGGGATGATCACGCCCGCCATCTCGGTGTTGTCGGCGGTCGAGGGGCTCGAGGTCGCCGCACCCGGCGTGCGCCAGTTCGTGCTGCCCATCGCGATCTGTATCTTGATCCTGCTGTTCTCCGTGCAAAAGCGAGGCACCACGCGCATCGGGGCCTTGTTCGGGCCGGCGGTGCTGCTGTGGTTCATCAGCATCGCCGCGGTCAGCACGCCCTGGATCCTGCGCGAGCCGAAGATCCTCAGCGCGCTCGATCCACGGCACGGCATGCACCTCTTGTTCGAGAGCAGCCACGGCTTCACGGTGCTCGGCAGCGTGGTCTTGTGCGTGACCGGTGGCGAGGCGCTGTACGCCGACCTTGGCCACTTCGGCGTGCGCCCGATCCGCATCGCCTGGTACGCGGTCGTGTTCCCGGCATTGGTCATCAGCTACCTCGGGCAGGGCGCGTACGTGCTGCTGCACCCCACGCCCACAGTTGGCAACATCTTCTTCGAGCTAGTCCCACCCAGCTTGCTGTTTCCCATGGTCGCCATCGCGACCGTAGCGGCCACGGTCGCGGCACAGGCGTTGATCAGCGGCGTCTACTCGCTGACGCAGCAAGCGGTGCAGCTCGGCTACTTGCCGCGCATGACCATCATCCACACGTCCGGCGACATGGAGGGCCGCATCTACGTGCCCCAGGTCAACACGCTTTTGATGGTGTCCTGTATCGGCCTGGTGATCGGCTTTCGCACCTCGTCTGCGCTCGGTGCCGCGTACGGCATCGCGGTCACCGGTACGATGGCCGTGACGAGCGTGCTGTTCTTCGCGGCGATGCGCAGGCAGTGGGGCAACATCATGACCGGCCTGTTGGTCGTATGCTTCTTGCTCATCGACGTCGGCTTTCTCGCCGCCAACCTCACCAAGCTCGCGCACGGAGGCTGGTTTCCGGTGCTGATGGGCGCGTTCTTCGTCGCCATCGCCACCAGCTGGCACGCCGGCGCCGAAGCGGTGCGACGCCATCACGTCGCGCTCAACATCCCACTCACCGAGTTCCTCGCCACCCTCAGCAAAGAGGGCATCGCACGCGTGAAGGGCACGTCGGTGTTCCTCGCGCGCGACGACAAGGGCGCGCCGCCCACCCTCGTCCACTACGTCAAGCACAGCCACGCGCTGCACGAACGCGTCATCTTGCTGACCATGAAGACCGACCGCGTCCCGCGCGTGGCCGACCCCGAGCGCATCCTGATCGAAGACCTGGGCGACGGCTTCATCCGCATCGAGGCGCGCTACGGCTTCATGGAGTCTCCCAGCGTAGGCAGGGTGCTCGAGGCCTGTCAGCAACGAGGCTTGCCCGTCGTCCCGGCCGAAGCCACGGTGTTCGTGGGGCACAGCAGCGTACAGCCGACCGGCAAGGCCAAGATGGCGCACTGGCGCAAACGTCTGTTCGCCTTCATGAACCGCAACGCGCGCCCGGCCGCCCTGTACTACGGCTTGTCGCCCGAGCAGGTCATCGAGATCGGCGTGCGGCTCGACATCTAGCCTTGGCGCACACGCCCGACGCTGCACTTCTGCCTGCGCCGGTGCTGTTCGCTTCGGTACGGGTCGTGGTAAAAGTACGGTTGGGGGCTACCAACACGTGCATTGCGACGTGGTGATCGTCGGCTATCGCTTGAACGCGAAGGAGCCGGCAGCGAAGGCGCTGGAGCGCATCCTCGGACTGACGCCTGAGACGGCGCGCACCCTGGCGCGCGGTTTTCCGTCGGTCGTCGTCGAAAACGCGCCAGAGCAGCGCGCCGAGCAGCTGCGCGAGCAGCTCACCCACGCAGGTGCGCTGGTCGAGCTGCGTCCGCGCACACCGCTCGACATCGCTGCGCCACGCGGGCACGTCCCGCTCGAGCTCGCCAACACGGCCGCCGCCCCGTCGCCGCTCCATCCCGCGCCTGCTCCCCCACGTCGGGAGCGGCTCCCGGTGGCGGACTTCTCACTCGACCTCGAGCTCGGGAGCATCCCTGCACCCCAGCGCCCGCCCGCGCCCCAGCGCCCGGTCGAGAGCCTCTCGCTGCCACCGACGCGCGCCCAACAGGCCGCGAGCCAGGCCCGCGCGCTGCCGCTGCCCTCGCCCACCGCTTCGGCTCCCAACTACCAGCTCGGCGACTTTGGGTTGGCGCGCCCGCGCAACCCCAACCTCAGCGGTCTCGGACCGCTGCCGACGGGCGGCTCGGTCGTCGCTCCCTTGCCGGCAGCGCCCACCTCGGTCGCACCCGCGCCGGACAACCCCAGCGCGGGTGGCGCGATGGACCTCGACCTCGAGCTCGGCGGCGCGCTCGAGCTCGAGCTCGACCACGATCAGTCAGGGTCGGCGATGCGACGCGGGCTGTCGGACCACCCCCCTGACAACGACCACCACACCCTCAACGAACACTTCGACGAGCTGGCGCAGGGAGCTTCCACCGAAACGAAGACGCTCGACACACGAGAGGCCCGCGCGCGACCTGTCGCACGTGCACCGCGTGCGCCCGAGGTACGCCGCTCGTTGCCAGCGCCACGTGTTGCCAAGGTCGAACAAGGCGGCCTGCGCGGCGCGCTCCGCGAGTGGGTGCCTACCGTGTTGTTGCTCGCCACCATGTGCGCCGGCTCGCTGCTGGCGGTCGGGTACGCGCTCGATCCTGGCGACGTGCTGGGCGCGCTCGAGCGAGAACAGGCCGCGGTCGCGTTGGGCGGACCTGCTTCGGGCAGCACGCGCGCGAGCCAAAGCAGTGACGCCTTGCTCGGCCTCCATCCGCTCTTGCGCGCCACGCCGGCGGTGACGCGTGCGCCGCTCGCGGCCATCCTGCGCGCGCGCATCCCCGGGGTGCACGAGGTGCCGGTCAGCTTCGGAAAGCAGGGGGCTACCGTGCACTGCGCGCTGGTGGAGCACGCCGAGGGGGAGACCGAGACGCGCCTGGCCAGGCTCCGCGAGACCGGTCGCGAGGTCCCGGCGCCCAGCGACATCAGCGCGCAGCTGCGCGAGCACGAGCGCGCCTTGCGAGCCGCCGGCCGGCAGCCCGAGCTGAAGTTCAGCCAGGTCTGTCTCGCCTTGTGAGGCCCCCCTAAGCCGAGCTATCCGGGGGCATGAGCGTAGAGCGCCCCCTGCCTGGCTTCTTGCTGATCTTCAGCATGGGTTGTGTGCACACGGCCCCGTGCACCACCGTCACTGCCCCGGAGCCCAGCGCAACGCCTTCGCCGAGCGCCGCGGCCCTGCCCCCGCCAGCGCCTGTCGTCTTGCTGGACGTGGCATGGCAGCTGCGCAGCGGCGACGGCGCGAGCTGGGCCAACGTACCGCTCGCGCTCTACACCTTCAGCGCCGGTCGCTGGGAGTGTGCACTCGGCGAAGTGCTGCCGGACGACACGCTCACTGCCGACGCGCTCGAGCTGTTGCGCACACGTCGCCTGGCTTGTACCCACGCCACGGGCGCAACCGTGCAGACGCAGCTCGCCTGCGCCGTGCACACCGAGCGCGCGCCCGCGAGCAGGCCGACCGCGACCGAACACGCGCGTGAGCTTCAGCTGCAGCTCGACGCCACACCGGCGGTTCACGTGCGTTGCGCGCCCGCCGAGGTGCAAGAGCTCTCGCTGCTGAGTCGGGACAAGCGCACCGTCGCGGTGCTGTGCGCACGCGCGGGCGGCATCGACGAGTGCACCAAGACAGCAGGCGGCCAAGCGACGCCAGCGCCGGTTGCACCCACGTCTCCGTAAGGTCGTCACGCCGTGAAGCGCGACGCGTTTGCAGATGCGCACGCGTCGCGGGTCGAAGCGCGCCCTCGGGCGCGCGAGCGAAGAATCGAGATGCCACCGCACGATTCAGCGCGCTGTGTCACTTCTCGCCTTGCGGGTGTGCGCATTGGTGTGCAACTTGAGCCTCGCCCGGGGCGAGTCTGACTTACGGCATTTTGGCTGCGAGCCACGACGCGCCACGGCTTACCACCGCGTGCGGCTCGCGTGTGTCTCGGCGCTGTGCGTCGACTGCTCGCGATGTCTCGTTGTTCCATGAGCGCACTCGCCTCGGCGGGTTGCAGCTCCACTTCGCTCGCGCGCGCTTCGACTCGCGAACTTGCGTGCTGAACTACAACGTTAGAGAAACGACGACGAAACACCGGCGTACGAGAATGAGTTTGCGGCGTGCAGGCAGGCTTGCATCGACCGACACGCTGCGCGCAGGGGCCTCGTTTGTGCCGACCCTCGGCGAAAGGTTCGATTCAAGAGCATGACCGACTCGCAACGTATCGAAGTACTGATGTTGGGCTGGGAGTATCCGCCGCACATCAGTGGCGGGCTCGGGACGGCTTGTGAGGGTTTGACGACGGCACTGGCCCCACTCGGCGTCGGCATCGACTTCGTGGTGCCGCACCTCTACGGGCAAGAGGTGGCGCCGCACATGCGCCTCGCCACTCCCGACCTGTCGCTGCGCGCACTCGATCCGCTCGCCTTTCCCTCCAACTACGCAGGCGGCGACGCCGCGAGTGAACGTGCGTCATCGCTCGACGCCACGTTTTTTTCGACGACCGAGCCCGCCTCGTCCGCGGGCTTCGACGTGGCGTCGCTGCGTGCACAGCTGCGCACCGATCTCACGCCGACACTCGGTGCCGAGCGCGCCAGCGCGGTGGAGCCCACGCGCATCAAGGCCCTGCTGTCTCCGTACATGCGGCCGGAGGACTACTCGTTTTTGGTCAAGGCGTTGGAGGACGGCGACGACGCACTCCTGCAAGAGCTGCTCGGCCCCACCGCGCCGCTGTTCGAGCCGGGCTCGGCGTCGTTGCCTGGCGACGCACGCGAGCGCGCAGCCGCAGCCGCGCGTGGTGGTGCCCCCGCGGGAGCCCCCCACTACGGTGACAACCTGTTTGGCGAGGTGATGCGCTACGCGGAGCGAGTCGCCGCCTGGTCGCGCGACCGACACCCTCAGGTGGTGCACGCGCACGACTGGATGACGTTCCCCGCTGCCACACGTGTGGCGCATCTGCACAGCATCCCCATGGTGGCGCACGTGCACAGCCTCGAGCAGGACCGCTCGGGGGACGGTGCCAACCCCACCATCGTCGGACTCGAGGGAGCGGGCCTTCGCGCTGCCACGCGCGTCATCGCGGTGAGCCACTACACGGCGCGTATGATCAATCAGCTCCACGGCATCCCGTTCGAGCGCATCGATGTCGTGCACAACGGCGCCTACGCCCGCAAGACAGTGAGCGCGTACCGCTCGGAGTCCGCCGACGACCGCCCGATGGTGCTGTTTCTGGGTCGTGTCACGTACCAGAAAGGCCCTGACTATTTCGTCGAGGCCGCCGCCAAGGTCCTGCAGCAGGTGCCCGAGGCGCGGTTCGTGATGGCCGGCAACGGCGACATGTTGCCGCGCCTCAAAGACCGAGTGCGCGAGCTGGGCATCGACGCTGCCTTCAGCTTCCCGGGCTTTGTCCGCGGCGCCGACGTCGAGCGTCTGTTCTCCACCGCAGATGCCTACGTCATGCCCAGTGTGTCCGAGCCGTTCGGAATCTCCGCACTCGAGGCGATGAGCTACGAGACCCCGGTGGTACTCTCGAGACAGTCGGGGGCATCGGAGATCTTGCACCACGCGCTCAAGGTCGACTTCTGGGACGTCAACAAGTTGGCGGGCCAGATTGTGGCAATCCTGCTCTACCCAGAGCTGCGGAGCAGCATCGTCGACATGGCACGTGAAGAGGTACGGCGTGTGCATTGGGAAGCCGCAGCCGCCAAGGTGAAACAGGCCTACCAGCGCGCCCTGAAGGGAGACTGACCGATGACGTCCGTATGCTTCTACTTCGAGGTGCACCAGCCCTACCGCGTGCGTCCCTACGACGTGTTTCAGATCGGGCGCGATCACAACTACTTCGACGAGAAGCTCAACGCGGACGTCATGCAGAAGGTGGCGCGAAAGTGTTACCTGCCCGCCAACCAAAAGATCCTCGAGCTGATCGAGCGCTTCGATGGCCAATTCAAGGTGGCCTATTCCATCACGGGCATCGCGCTCGAGCAGATGCACAGCTACGCGCCCGAGGTCATCGAGAGCATTCAAAAGCTGGTCGCCACCGGCTGCGTCGAGCTGTTGGCCGAGACCTACCACCACTCGCTCTGCTCCATCTACGACCCGGTCGAGTTTCGCGAACAGATCGCCATGCACGGCCGGCTGATGAGCTCGCTGTTCGGGGTCAAGCCCACCGTCTTCCGCAACACCGAGCTCATCTACGACGACCGCATCGGACGCGAGGTGGCCAAGCTCGGGTACAAGGCGATGCTCGCCGAGGGCGCGGACGACATCCTCGACTGGCGTAGCCCCAACTTCGTGTACGAGGCCGCTGGCTGCGAGATGGCCCTGCTGCTCAAAAATTATCGCCTGTCAGACGACATCGCGTTCCGTTTTGGAGACCGCGGCTGGAGCGAGTGGCCACTCACCGCCGACAAGTTCGCGCGTTGGGTGCACAAGGTCTCTGGCAACGGCGACACCGTCAACCTGTTCATGGACTACGAGACGTTTGGTGAGCATCAGTGGGCTGACACCGGCATCTTCAACTTCCTCGACTACCTGCCCGCGGCCCTGCTCGCCGACCCGAGCTTCAGCTTCAAGACGCCCAGCGAGACGGTCGCGAGCTACGCGCCGGCGGCCACGCTGTCGTTCCCGCGCACCACGTCCTGGGCCGACATGGAGCGCGACCTCACCGCGTGGCGCGGCAACGACATGCAGAACCGCGCGCTCGAGCGCATCTTCGTGTTGGGCGAGCGCGTCAAGCGCAAGAACAGCCCGGCTCTCACCGCGATGTGGCGCAAGCTCACCGCGTCCGACCACTTCTATTACATGTGCACCAAGTGGTTTAGCGACGGAGATGTCCACGCCTACTTCAGCCCGTACGAGAGCCCGTACGAAGCGTTCATCAACTACATGAACGTGCTGACCGATCTCGAGCGCTCGGTGCCCGAGCAGAGCGTGACCGAGAAGGTGAGCAGCAGCGCCAACGTCGGCCTGCGCGCGACCACCGTCTCGCACGGTGCCCTGCCCAGCAACGCCGGCATTGCGAGCGCCGACGGTCGCGCGCGTCGCACACTCGATCTACGCCGCTAAAAGCAGCAACGGGTCAGTCGTCGGTCGTCGACGCAGTGGGACGCTTGGGCGCTTCGCGCGGCTGACGCATACGCATCAGGCCTTCTTGTGCGGTGCTCGCGACCAAGGTGCCGTCGCGCGTGTAGACGCTGCCGCGCACGAGCCCTCGCGCGCCCGCCGACGACGGACTGTCGATCGCGTACAAGAGCCACTCGTCGACACGAAACGGAAGATGGAACCACATCACGTGATCGATGCTGGCGACCTGCATGCCGGGCGTCTGGACGGTGACGCCGTGCGGCTGGAGGGCCGTCGTCACGAACGAGTAGTCGGATGCGTAGGCGAGCAGGTACGCGTGGAGCTGCGATGCATCGCTCGCCAGGGAGTCGACGGTGCGCATCCAGATCAGACGGCGTGGTGGGATGGCACTCGGCGAGGTTGGGTGATCGAGCTTGTTGACGGTGCGCAGCTCGAACGGGCGCTCGCGTCCACGACGCCCGCGTGCGAGGAGCTCGGCGAGCTTTTCGTCTAGCCGCGCGAGCCTCTCGTAGTGCTCGTCGTCGTTCTCCACGTCCTCGGGCGGCGGCACTTCGGGCATTGGCTCTTGATGCGAGAAGCCCGGCTCCTTGACCTGAAACGAAGCCGCCAGGTTGAAGATGGGGCGACCGGCCTGGATGGCGACGACGCGTCGTGTGGTGAACGACTTGCCATCACGGATGCGGTCGACGTCGTAGACGATGGGCTTTTCCACATCGCCCGAGCGGAGGAAGTAGGCGTGCAGCGAGTGCACGTAGCGCTCGCTCGGCACGGTCTGCACGGCGGCCGACAGGGCTTGTCCCAGCACCTGTCCGCCGAACACGGCACCCCAGCCCAGGTCTTGGCTCTGTCCCCGAAACAGGTTCTCTTCGATGCGCTCGAGCGCGAGCAGTTCGACCAGCTCGCTCAGTACCTTGGACATGCACAGCTCCTCATCGCGCGTCCCTTTTCGTTCGCGTGCGCAAGAGCCGCAGGCTTCGACGCGGGACACGCAGTGAGCTGGGTCGACACGACCCGACGCCCAAACGTCGCGTCAGAGGTAGTCGAGCAGATAGACCCAGCCGCCGTACGCGCCCGCGGTGAACACGCCGGCCACAGCGTAACGCCACAGCTTGCTCTTGTCCCTCGGTCGGTCGCTGCCCAGCAAAGACGGCGCGACTTGGTCGTCGACGGCACCACCGACCGCAAACTCGCCGGACGCGTCGCGGTCGTCCCGGGCTTGCGCGACGGCCTGCGTCCCCATGTAGTCGAGATCGTCGAGCGACAGCTCGATGGTGGAGTTGCGCTTACGCGGCGCGGCAGCGACCTTGGGCAGCGGCTTGCCCGTGCGCGTGTCGTAGGCGTGCGTGCTGCGCAGGCTCGGCTCGGGCTGCTTGCGGTTGTTCAGCTCGTGCACCGTCTGCCGGCCGAACGGCTCGTCTGCCGTGGTGTGCGGGTTGAAGGGCGAGCGCAGGTCGAACGCCTGGTCGATCGAAGGCGCCCACTCGCTGTAGCCCATGGTCACTTCGATGCGGGCAAGGCCCACGTCGATACGTGCCTTGTCGGGCACCTGCACCCAGCCCTCGTCGAGGGCTTTGCCGTTGAGCAGCACACCCGGCTCGGGACCGCTGCGCATGAAGGTGCGTCCCCCGACGACCAAGATGGAGAACGCGCGCGCCGGCACGAAGGCGGCCCGCAGCTGCCAGTCGCAAGCGAGGTCGGAGCCGACCGAGACCATGGTCCCGCCAGGCGTCTCCTCGAGCACCCACGACGCGCGCGCCGAAGCGCCCTGACGCAGCCGTAAGAAGGCCGAAAACGTACTGTCGGCGCGGGGTCGGGCGTCGGCTTCGTTCAGGGTGGCTTTGGCTGCGTATTCCATCCCCGAACGAAGAGCAAGGGCTGTACCAGCGTCGAGCTCGTCGACTCCCAATTCAGCGTAAATTGGCTCGTTGTCTAGGGTTCTACGGATAATCGTGGACACGCCGGCCCCCACTCCGAGGCGTGGTGTGTGGCAGCCTGCCTGCCCCACCCAGGGATCGTGCGGCGTATGCGCACATCGGCGCAATTTCGCTGCCCACACGGTCCGCCCCTCGACAGGCAGGCGAAGCCGCACGTCACCACCGAGCGCTTATAGCTTTTTTTTGGGCCAGCGCATACTCAGACGTCGCACGTCGTCACTGCGTTCCGTACAGACGGTCGCCGACGTCGCCGAGGCCAGGCACGATGAAACCCTTGGCGTCGAGCTCGGGATCGATGGCGCAGGTGTAGATGGGAACGTCGGGGTGGTCCTCGTGGAAGTTGGTGATGCCGAGCGGGCACGCGATGAGGCACGCGAACTTGACCGAGCGTGCACCCGACTCTTGCACGCGACGCACCGCGGCCGCCGCCGAGCCGCCCGTCGCGAGCACGGACGAGATGACCACCACGTCGCGCTCGTCCATCCCCTGCGGGAGCTTGAGGTAGTACTCCACCGCGGTGCGCAGCTTGGGGTCGCGGTACAGTCCGATGTGCCCGACGCGCGCCGAAGGCAGCACGGTGAGCATGCCGTCGAGCACGCCCAGGCCCGCGCGCAGGATGGCCACCAACACCTGCTTCTTGCCATCCAGCTCGACGCCGCGCGCGATGCCGAGCGGCGTCTCCACCTCGACCTCGCGCGTGGGCGCATCGCGCATCAGCTCGTAGGCGAGCAGCGCGCCAATCTCTTGCGTGAGCTCCCGGAAGCCCCGCGTACTCAGGTTCTTGGCGCGCAACAAGGTCAGCTTGTGCTGCGCCAACGGATGATCGATGACGTGGACGTTTGCGGTCATGGAGCCCTCAGAAGACGGTGCCATCGCTACGAATGTGCAGGGGCGGCCCAGCGTCGGCGCGCAGCTCTCGCGCGAGCTCACGACCTGCTGCCCACGTGCCGCCTTCGAGCACCGAAGGCAGCGACAGCTGGGCACCGAGCTCGGCGTTGACGAGCGGCGCCACGCGATCGAGCAGCGCCACGGTGAGCGCGCGCCACTCGACGATGAGCTCGGACGAGACCTCGTGCACCGCCGTGCGCGCATCCGGATAGCGCGTGACCAGCACGCCGAGATCGACGAACAGCCCACCGTTGCGGTACTCGGCGAGCCCCGTCAGCGCATCGAGCTGCTGCACCTCGAGGCCCGCGACGCGCAGCGGGTGGAGCAGGGAGTAGCTGAGCCACTGCGACAGCTTGTGCAGCGGCACAAAGCCTGCGCTCGCACCTTCGCCGCCCGCGGCCGGGTGCCTCCACACGTCGCCGAGTGCAACGCCCTCGAGCGTGAGGCGGCCGGGCCAGATGCTGGCCAGGCTGTCGAGTAAGGTCTCGAGGATGGTGGCCGCCGGAAGCACTCCCCCGTGTGCACGCGCAGCGAGGTAGTCGACCAGCTGCCCGATGCGCGCGTCGGCGGAGAACACGTCGGGTCGCGCCGCGAGCGCGCGACCGAGCTCGCGCATCAGGTGTACGCGCCCCTCGACGCCCACCAGCGGATTGTCGTGCGAGACCTGAAACGCACGCGAGAGGCGGTCTTCGTCGACGGCCAACAGGCCCCCGGCATCGACCTCGTACGCGGCTCCGCGACTGGACAGACCACCCTCGCGCACCCAGGCCAGGCTTGCCACCGCGAGCCCCTCGGAGCGCCCGATGTCCATCCCGGTCGTCGCCTCGTGGTAGCGCCAGGCGGCGCCCGCACCAGCATCGAGCAACACGCTGGTGACCACGACGTCGACCAGCAC
>JBEGTL010000229.1:0-11727 GCA_041179425.1 Pseudomonadota bacterium
CGTCGCTCGTGCCTGACCTCCCGAAGGCGCTCGATGCGCTGGTGCTCTCGCTGCTGAGCGCCGACCCACTGGCCCGGCCGAGCAGCGCGGCGGAGGTGATAGCGCGCCTCAACGCGATAGGTCAGCTCACGCTCGAGGACGCCGGCGAGCGTCGCCGCCTGGCCCAGAGCTTCTTGATCGTGCCGCCATTCGTCGGCCGAGACGAGGAGCTCGACGAGCTGTCGAGCCACATCAAAGGCGCGATGAACGCGCAGGGCTCGGCCGTGCGTGTGGTGGCGATGGCCGGCTCGGGTCGCTCGCGTCTGCTCGAGGAGATCGGTGTACGCGCGCAGATCACCGGCGCGACCGTGCTGCGCGCGGACGCCAGCATGCACCCCAACCACCAGGGCACCATTCGTGCGCTCGTGCTGCGGCTGCTCGACGAGCTGCCCGACCTCGCGCGCAATCGCAGCAAGCGCTACGCGCCCGCGCTGTGTGCTCTCGGCCGCGAGATCGAGACGCGTGTCGGGCCGAGTCCTTCGCGCCCGCCGCTGGGTGCAGCGACCGACGTGCTCCCCGACACCTCTGCCGAGCTCGACGAGTGGGTGGTCGAGGTCAGTCAGCACAAACCGCTGATGATCGCAGTCGACAACGTGGAGTACTGCGACGCGGCCAGCTTGGGTTTTTTGGTGGCGTTGGCCAAGCGTGCGCGAGGCGAGTGCCTGTTCGTGGTGGTCGCCGAGCGCCTGAGTGGCGAGCGTGCGCCGAGCATGGGCCTCGGCATCTTGCGCGAGCACACCCAAGCGCTGCACCTTGGCAACCTCAGCGCTGGCGAGACGCTGGCGCTCGCGCGCTCGTTGTTCGGGGATGCGCCCAACGTCGAGCGCTTTGCAGACTGGCTGCACGGTCGCACGGCCGGCAGTCCGCTGCACTGCGTGGAGATCTCGCGTCAGCTGATCGCACGCGACGTGATCCAGCACGATGCGGGTATTTGGGTGCTGCCTGCGAGTCGACCGCACGCGGAGCTGCCCGAGGCACTCGAGGGCGCGCTCTCCATCCGGCTCGCCGGGCTCGGACCGAGCGCGCTGGCGCTGGCGCAGTGCCTCAGCCTCACGCGTAGTGAGCCCACGCTCGAGCTGTGTCGGCTGCTCGTCGAGAGCAGCGACGAGCCCCCCCGGCACGGGCGCGGCGCCGAGCAACAGGCGCTCCTCTTGCTCGACGAGCTCGCGCGGAGCGACGTCCTCATCCACGACCCGCGCGGCTATCTGTTCAGCAGCACGGCGCTGCGCGAGGCGTTGCTCGCCGCCATGGACGAGTACGCCGCCGAGGCGAGCCATGCGCGGCTCGGGCGCGCGTTTGCCACGATGGCCAGCGAGCACGAGCTGACGCTGCGCCTCGAGGCCGGCTGGCACTTCATGCAGGGCGGCTACGAGCTGCGTGGCGCCGACATGATCGCGTCGATCATGGCCGAGGGGTTCGTGGTGCGGGAGCTCAACGCGAACAACTATCCGATCGGGCCCGTCACCGAGGCTGCGCTCAAGATCTACAAGCGGCACCGTCGCAGTGGCTACGAACGACTGCCGCTGCTCGCAGCACTCGCACATGCCGGTTACTACGAAGACTACCGTTGGTACATCGAGTACACCGATGAGGCGCTCGACGTCATCGAGGACATTGGCGGGCTACGTCTCGCAAGGCGCCTGCAGCGTTGGACCGGACGCTGGCTCGCGTTGCCCATCGCGCTGCTCGTCGCCGCGCTTCGTTTCGTGCTCACGCCCAAGCGCGAGCGCAGGTACTCGTTCAAGGAGCTGCTCAATCAGGTGTTCAGCACCGTGACCATGCTGGTGGGCACCGCGATCGTCGGACTCGACGCCGAGCGCGCCGACCTCATCGCCGAGTCGCTGATGCCGTTCTCGTTTTTGCCGCAGTGGGAGACGACGCGCGGCCTGCACATGTTTTGTCACGGCCTGCAGCAGATTGGGCGCGAGCACCAGGTCGAGGCGTTTGCCACGTTCGACACGCTGGCCAAGCGGTTCGAGAACAAACGCTGGTTCTTCATGCTGCCCGAAGACGGCCGTGTGTTGTACTTGTCGGCCTCGCACTTCGCGCGCGGTGCGTTCGCGGTCTTTCGTGCGCACGGGGAGAGCGCGCTCGAGAGCGCCGCGGTGTTGGACGCGTGCGGTCTCAAGGTGTACGCGATGATCGCGAGCCAGCTGCGCTTTTTGTACCACGCCAACCGTGGCGAGCTGAGCCAGGCGGCGCGCCACCGCGAGCAGGTCGAGCTGCATGCGGCGCAGGTGGGAGCGGCCTGGCAGGTCGAGCTGTGGGAGGCCGCGGCCTTGTTGCCGCTCTATCTGTCACTCGGCGACGTGGTGGCGCTGACGCGCATCGTGCGCCGCTTTGGCGAGCTCACGCGGGTGGCACCCTCGCTCCACTTTTATCGGAGGCTGGCCGAGCTCGCACTGCGTCTGATGCGCGGCGAGGCCGACGAGGGCGTGCGCCGGCTGTTGCTGACCAAGCTCGATGCGCACGCGCCGCGCAGCTTCATCGGCTACTGCACGGTGCTGGCCACCATCGCGGAGTGGGACAACAGCAAGGGACGGTACGCCGATGCGCGCGCCATCTGTGAGCGCGCGCTCGTGACCATGACCGAGGCGGATCGCGAGTACGCCACCTTGTTTCTGCAGGTCGACATCCAGGCTGCGATCGCCGATGCCGGGCTCGGTGACGTCGATGCGGCGATGACGCGGCTCGACGGACTGATCGCGCGTCACGAAGACAGCCAACACCCACTCACGTTGGGCCTCTTGCACGAAGCACGCGCCACCATCGCCTACAAAACGGGGCGAAAACGCGACTATCACTTCAGTCTAACCCAGGTCGAACGCCACTTCCGTAGCACTGGCACGCCGCTGTTGATCGCCAAGACCGAGCGGCTGGCAGCGCTGCACCATCAGCCCGACACGGCGCGCCATCGCCCCGTCGCGTTCTTGCGCGAGGATGGGTCGACCATGGAGGCGGTGGGCCAGCCGCATCGCGCCACTCTACAGGAGCTTCCGTTCACGATCGACGCCGAGGCGGGTGCGGCGAGGGACAAGTAAGGCGCGTCAGCGGTGCGGCAGTCGCACGGTGAAGCGTGCACCGCGCAGCGGCAGGCTGTGGCCCGTGATGGAGCCGCCCAGTCGCTCGACGATGGCGCTGCACACGGCGAGCCCGAGGCCGGTGCCTTGGCCGGCTGGTTTGGTGGTGACGAACGGATCGAACAGCTTGTCGCGTACGGCTTCGGGGATGCCGGTGCCCGAGTCCACGATCGACAGCTCGACCTCTCGCTCGCCGGGTGAGAGCTCGATCATGATGTGGCCCTCGCCGCGCACTGCGTCTGCCGCGTTGAGTAGCAGGTTGACCACGATCTGCGTCAGCTCGTGGGCCGAGCCGCGCACCGTCACGTCGCCGCCGTGCACGCGCCGCTCGAGCGTGACGCGGCGCAGGTCTTTTTGTGGCGCCACGAGTGCCACCGCTTCTTCGACCACCTTTTCGAGATCGGCGGTGGCGAACTGGTCGAGCTCCTTGGGCTGTGTGCGCGCGTAGTCGAGCAGGTCGCGGATGATGAGGTGGATGCGCTCGGTCTCGTTGCGGATGCGCGCCAAGAACTCGCCCTCCTCGTTGCGGCTCAGGCTGCCCAGCTGCAGCAGCTCGACGAGCCCGAGGATGGCAGCCAGGGGGTTGCCGATCTCGTGCGCGACGCCTGCCGCGAGCCTGCCCACGCCGGCCAGCTTCTCGCTGCGGATCAGCTGGTCCTGGGTCGAGCGCAGCACCTCGGTGGTCTGTTCGAGCTCGGACAGGCGTGCCTCGAGCGCGCTCTTCTCGAGTCGCAGGTCGCGCGCCATCGCGTTGAAGGCGACGCCCAGCCGCACCACCTCTGCGGCGCCGCCGACGGAGATGATGCCGTCGTGGGTCAGGTTTGGTTTTTGGCGCTCGACTGCGGAGGTAAGGTTCTCCACCGGACGCACGATCAGACGCGTCAGTGCGACGTACACCACGGCCAAGATGAGGGTGCCGGTGAGCAGCAAGTAGAGCCGCAGCAAACGACCGAGCGGACTCACCGGCTCTGTGTCACGCGCGCGCATCCACAGGGACAGTCGCGTGCCGTCGGTCAGCAGCTCGCTCGCCGTCGATCGACCGGACGTATCTCCGAAGCTGATGGCAGCTCGTGTGTCGGCGCGCTCGCCGTCGAGCCGCGCGCCCACGATGTCGGAGCGCCCGATCAACGCAGCGACGACCTCTTCGCGTGCGAGGGCGGTACGAGCCACGTCGTGGCCGCGCACTCGGGAGGAGGGATCGTCTACGGACCCGAGCGTGAGCGTGCTCGCGACTGCCGACACGAGGCCTTCGGCGCGTCTCCTGTTTTCGACGAGCTGCGACTTTTGCGCCGCCTGCACGACCACGATGGAGAGTGCGCTGAACGCCAACACGAACGCAGCCGTCAGCGCGAGCAGCGTCTGCGCCCGCAGGCCCAGGCCGTAGTGACGAGCACGCCCCATCTGCACGCGCTCACTGGCACTGCGTCGCAGATCGGGCGGCAAATTTGGCACCTACCAAGCGTACCTGGCTGCCGCGTGCGCGAACAAGTACCGCGTGAAAGCGCGAGGCCTCAACGTACGCAGGCCGCGTGCGGGGGGAACTCGTCAGGCTTGTGTGGGAAGGGACTGGCGATCGACGGACTGTACAGAACAGGTTCTCCGGTGACCGGCACTTTGGTCGTGGTCCAGAGCGGATCCGGGCCGCCAATCAGCGTAGGACGCGACTCGGCGCCTTCTTTCCGCGTCAGGTCTGCGAGCGTGAACATCTCCTTGAGTGTGGGCACGCGATAACCGTAACGTTTGCAAAAGTCGTTCGCTTCTTGCTCGGTCAGCGTGGCGATGGTCGTGCCTAGCACCCAAGTGAGTCCGGTGTAGCGATCGTGCGCCTCGCGCGCCTGCTCGTCGATCACGAAGCGCGAGCTGGGTGGGGCGTTGGGATTGCGAGCGCTGTGCACGCAACGCACTTTGAACCCCAGATCGTGGGTGAATGGCGAGCCGCCCACGACGCCGATTGCGTAGGAGCAGTCGGTGCAGACCGGCAGCAACACGGGAGAGCTGCTCCAGTAGAACTCGATGTCTGCGTCTCCGAAGGCCGTCTCGTCTACGATCTGGTTCGAGGCGACGGACAATGTCGACTCGAGCTCGATCTTGGAGGGTAGTCGCCAGCGCACGCCGGCGAGCGTGAGCTGACTGCAGTAGTGCTCGGCCTCGGCATGGGTGCAGCTGTCGCCACGCACCGCGCCCAGCTGGCCGCTGCAGCCGTCGTACAGCGCCGGGTTTCCGCGTTGCCAGAGCAGCCCCGTGACCTCGTCGAGCACGGTTCCTTGCGCCTCGTCGACGGTGTACTTGGGTGCCTGCTTGGCGTCCGGCTGACGATCGGGCATCGGCCATGCTGCCAGCTGCCCGCGGCACGCGTAACCCATCCTATCGTCGCTCGCGACACAAGGGTAGGCTGCGAGCGGGCAGGCGTCTTGCACCGGGCAGGCCGGCAGTACCTCTGGGGGCAGCTCGGCCACGGCGGCATCCACTGCGGCCTCGGGAACGTTCACGGTGATCGACGCGTCGAGCACGCTCGCGTCGAGCCCTGGGACGGCGACGGGACCCGTGTCCGCGCTTGCATCCAGGGCTGGCTGATCGATCGGACCTGCATCCGCGCTCGGGGCCGGGGGTGCCTTGGTTGGGTCGCTCGACACGCAAGCGCCCGTCTGCGGGTCGCAGCTCGATGTCCCGCAGGCGAGCGCCCGGTCGAGGCATGCCGCCGACAGGTGAATCGAGACGGACTGGGTTCGTATCGGGTCGAACTGGACTCGCGTGCGCCGCTCGATGATGGGCTGAGCGTCTGGCGCGCGTGTGTCGTAGCCCGCGATGGAGAGCACGAAGCTGTCTGCGTCCCGCTGCGTCACGCTGAAGGAGAACGGCAGCGTGACGACCTTCTCGTTGGCCATGCCGCTGGACACGATTTGAAAACGATGCGTGACACGCGGCTCGCCGGCGTCGACATCCGTTTCGTAGAGTTGCGCGCCGATCCAGTTCAGCCTGGCCGCGACCGCGGGGTCGGCGCTGACGTTGACGACGACCAGCGGGCGCTGCTCTGGGTCGTCGTCTCCGCAGGCAAACATCACGAGTAAGGCCGAGCACAGCAACAGACTCCGTCGTAGCGTCATCAGTGGGTTCCTTTCACGCAGCGCACGCAGCTCGGCTGCACGACCTCGGTGACGGTCATGCGATGATCGCTCAAGCCTTGCTCGGTGTAGACCTGACCGAACGCAGAGCCCACGAGCAGGCTTTGTTTGCCGTCTTTGCTACGCGACGACGACCAAAACCAGGCAAACGGGGGCGTGCCAAAGAGCGGATTCGTGGCCGCCGTGGACTTGTCGGTGGGAATGGTTGGGTCGGTCAAGGTCAGCAGCTCTTTGGCCGATGGGAGTCGCGCGTCGAGCGTGGTGCACAGAGCGGCGGCGTTCTCGTAGCGGTCCATCCCCTCGCACACGGCCCTGGGCAACCAGGTGAGCCCGGTGCGTAGATCGCTGATCTCTCCGGAGGCCAGGTTGTGCGCGTAGCGACTGCCCACCGGACGCACGCGCTCCTTGGGCGAGCGAACACAACGCGCGAGCTCGCGCGAGCTCGTGGTCCGAAAGTTGACCGGGATCTCTCCGAACCAGATGCCGTACGCCATGCCGCTGAGCATGGGCGCGCTGTTGGGGGAGTTGCTCCAGTACAGACTGCTCGTCATCGGCAACGAGAACGCGATGTCGATGATCGGACTACCGGGACGCAGATCGAGCAGCGACTCCAGCTCGATGAGGCTGGGCAGACGCCAGCCCGTGCCGTAGAGAACCAGATTTTTGCAGTACTCTCGCGCTTCTTCCCACGAGCAGCGGTCTCCCTCTCGCAGCAATCTTCCGGTGCAGCCGGGGTAGATACCCTGGGTATCGCGCTCCCACTCGAGGCCGGTCACCAAGTCGAGCACGAGGCCATCGCGCGATGTGTCGTAGCTCTGCGCCACGCCTGCGTCGTGGCTGGAGTCGGGCATGCGCCAGTCTGCGAACTGACCGCGACAGATGTAGCCGGTTCCCTGGTCGCGCTCGCACGGGTAGGACGGCTGGCAGGTGTGGGTCGCCGGGCACTCGTCTGCACTCGAGACCTGCGCATCGATGGCCGCCTCGCCTGCATCAATGCCCCCCGCGAGCGCAGCGTCCGTGTTTGGCTCGGCGGATGCCTCGGCGCTCGCCATGGCCGACGCATCGGGCGGGCCCGCGACCCAGGGAGGGAGTGGGAGCTCGGTGTACCGCTCGGCGCCGGGTTTGATGATGGTGGTCTCCGCAGCCGGAATTGCGGTGCATGCACCGGCGAGACTTCCTGTCTGGTCGGTGGGCGAGCAGGTCTGATCGAGGCGCGCACAACGCTGGCCCGCGTCGCTGCACGCACTGGTGAGCAGCACCGTGACCTGCACGGTGCGCCGCGGCTGAAACAGGATGTACACCTTCTGCTCTGCGACATCGTGGGAGCACGCGGCATCGGCACAGCCTCGAACCACGACCAACAGCTCGGTCGCTTGCTGCTTTTGGATGCCGAACGACAACATCAGCGCGCTTTGAGCCTCCACGCGCGGCACCGGGATGGTGTTCACGGTGGCAGGACTGCTGCCCTCGACGGCATCGCGCGGAAAGATGGAGACGCGCAAGAAGCGCAAGCTCGCGGCCAGCCGCGGCTCTGCCGTCACCGCCACCACGGCTTGGGTAAGGGCGTGCTCGGGCTTGGAGCACGAGGCGAGCAGGCACAGCATCGCCAAGACCCACGGGGTGGCGACCCGCAGCGCACGCACGTTGGTCGCGTGCCTTCGCGCGAACCAGCACGAGCCAAAGAGCTTCCACATCGCGCGCCGTTCATGCGGTGCGCTGCGGGTAACGTCAAGCAAGGCATTTTCGAGAAGCAGACCGACGGCACCTTGGTCGCTGCTCTGAGTATCGCGGCGAAGCTTTGACGCAGCCTTTGGGCCGCACGCGGTCCGGCACATTCCGAGCGGCACAATCGAAAAAATCCGACGGACTGCGCGAGCCTGCCGTCCCTGAAACCAGCCAGTCGAAGTCGAGCGGCTTCCCGAATCGCCCGCCCACTCTCGTAGGTCCGCCATGTCGAAGCTCAGCGCTCGTTTCGCCGGCTTCTCGGAGCCGGAGGATCGGAGCGCCGAGCTGCGCGCCTGCGTGCAGCACTACCGGTCCGAGTCCGACTGCGCCTCGTGGACTGAGGACGCGATCACGCCGCGTGTCGACCGCTGCCTGGACGACCTCGCCGACACGGCGTGCGTCGTGCACGTCGGAGGTGCTGACGTGAGCTCCAGCTTCAAGACTCCGTCCTCCTGCTCTGACTATCTCAAAGACTGAGCACGCAGCTGCCAGCAGGCTTGCGAGCCGGCCGGACGGTCTAGGTCAGAGGGGAGCCTCCAAAGAAACGTTCGCAGAGCCCCCGTAGGGCGCCTCTCCACCATCCGCTCCTCTACGTGCTGCAAGCACGCCCCCCGTCACAGCAGCACCGACCACCAGCACTCCGACCCCGGTCCACAGCCATGGGTTCTTCCAAAGCGGGCGCGCTCGGTCGTCGCGCTCGCGGGCCACGGGAAGAGGCGCGGCGGGAAGTGCAGCGACCTCCGGCAGCAGCACGACGGACACCTGCTGTGCATCGCCTCCCAGTGCGTGCAGCGCGCGCCGCTGCGGGACGAAGCCGGAGGCGGCGATCTCCAGGCTGTGATCTCCAACGGCCAACAAGAGCTCGCGCGACTCTTGTTGTGCACCATCTAGCTCCACGCGCGCGGTATTGGGGCTCACTTCTAACGTGACGCGCGTCACGTAACGACGCGCCCGCTCGAGCAGCGTCTCGGCCTGTCGCCGTTGTTCGGCGGCCAGCGGGCGCACCTCGCTGTCGAGCGCCTTTTGCAAATGGCCGATGCTGTCGACGTAGCTGCGCATCTCGAACTCGGCCATCCCGAGCCCCCACAACGTCTTGGCGCTGGGCATTAGCTCGTGCGCCCGCGCGAACATGCCACGCGCCTCGCTGAAGTAGCCGGAGCGAAGATCCTCGAGCGCCTGCTCGACTGCCTCGCGGTAGCCCTGTGGCGGCGGCTGCGCCTCCGGCTTGTCGAGAGCCGCTTCGCTCTGCCCGTGCGCAGAGGAGCTCGCGACCAGCAAAGTCAGCAGCCACGCTGCCACGCACACGCGCGAAGCCATCTGCATTGCGCCGACTCCTTTCTGCATGAAGCTCCGCCAGTCAAGCATGGCTGGGCTCTGGACGGCGAGCGGGCGGGCTACGCTCGCGTGTATTCCAAGCTTCCCTGCCAGTCTGCCCGCGTGCGCGCCTGCTTGCGACGCGCCTTTTTTGCGGACGCGCGACGGCCTTGATGTCACAGTCCGCCGGCGCACCTCCCTACGATGCGCGGCGGAGACGCCGAGTGGTATCGACGGTTCAAGCAGGCACGACGCTCGATGGCGGGAAGTACCGCGTGGTGCGCCTGATTGCCGCGGGCGGGATGGGCGAGGTCTACGAGGCCAAGCACACCGTCATGGACAAACGAGTCGCGATCAAGTGGATCCGGCCCGGCCTCTCGACCAAGGCGCGCGCCACCGAGCGCATGCTGCAAGAGGCGCGTGCAGCCTCGCGTATCCACCACCCCAATGTCGTGGACATCTACGACGTCAATCGGGAGGGGGACGCGGTGTACCTCGTGATGGAGTACCTGGAGGGCGAGACGCTGTCCGACCTGCTCGCTCGCGGCAGGATGCCCATGCACCGCTTGATCGCGCTGCTGGTGCCGGCGATGCGCGGCGTCGCGGCGGCGCACCGCCACGGCGTGGTGCATCGCGACATCAAGCCAGACAACATCTTTCTTGCCAGCGTGCACGACGTCCGAGATCCGATGCCCAAGGTGCTCGACTTCGGGGTCTCGAAGCTGGAGCCTCGCGGCGGCGAGCAGCTCACGTTGACTCGTTCGGGGGGCACCGTCGGCACGCCGCTGTACATGGCCTACGAACAGCTGCTCGGGAGCAAACAGGTCGACGGCCGCGCCGACGTCTACGCCTTCGGCGTGATCCTGTACGAGGCCCTGACCGGTCGGCTGCCGCACGTGGCCGAGTCCTACCCCGAGCTGATCGTCAAGGTGACCACGGCGAGTGTCGTCCCGAGCAGAGAGCACAACGCGGAGATTCCGGCGCCTCTCGACCGCATCATCAGCTGGGCGCTGGCGCGCGAGCCCGAGCAGCGCATCCCGAGCATGGATGCGCTGATCCGGGAGCTCGAGCCGTTTGCCACCGAGGTGGGCTTTCGCGCGGACATGGACACCGTGGAGATCCCCAGCACGCCCTGTCCCGCTCCGAAGGCGCCGCGCGACGACAGCCAGTTTGCGCACGACTCCACCGCGTTTTCCTCAGCGCTGCGCGGCTCCAAACACCTCAGCGCGGTGCGCACGACGACGACGCGCGCGCGGCGCCGTCGTGTCCTTGCGCTCGCTGCGCTGGTGCTGCTGTCGACCATCGGCTTCGCGCTCTCGCAACGCGCCCCGCCTGCAACGCCGAGCGTTGCGCCGGCAGCTTTGGCGCCGGCCCCGGCACGGCGAGTTTACGAGCCTTCTGCAATCGAGCCCCCGCTCGCGGCCAAGCTCGAGGTGGCGCCCATTCTGGCCGCGCATCCAGAGGTTGCCGATGCTGCGGTCTCGCCGGCAGGCCACAGCTCCGACGTCGTTCGCCAGCGCGTCCACGAAGGAACAGCCGCCGCGGTCGAGCGCACGGCGACAGCGCGCGCGCGTACCGACCGCAGCAAACGGGCCGACCGCAACCAAGCGGAGCGCGGGTCACCGGAGCCGGCCCAAACTGCCGAGTCCGTCGCCGGTGACCCTGCCGCCAATACGCCGCGGTTGCGTGTGCCAGTCCCCAGCACGTCCGACTTCTTCTGAGCGCAGGGCTACGCGTAGACGTCGGCACGCACATCGACGTCTCCGGGGTTGCACAGCTGCGCGATCGACACAGAGCTGGGGGGCCCAGGGTCGTGCCGACCTGGGGCAGAGATGTAATTCCTGCGATATTGTGCAGTAAAATCAATGCCTTGTGCGCGCTTGTCGCATCGATCGTCTCGCCGATGAGCTAGAGGGTCATGAAAAATCACGCATCTCAGATGCGCGATAAACCCACCCCAAGCCGCCTGCCGCCAGGATTATCCCGCACTTCAGATGCGCGATAATCCCGCCGCGTCCCACCCCGCGCCAACCGCGTCCATCGGCGCCTGCAAAGCAGAAGCAAGTGGGGTCGCCGTCGCGGAGGAGCAGAGCAGCAACTGAGTCTGAGTCTGAGCGGAGTCGGGGCTGAGTGGAGTCGGAGCTGAGTCTGAGTGTCGTTCACGGGGCGAGCACGAAATAGATCGGGCACGGGCACGGGCACGCGTACGACCCGGACGAGAGGTCTGAGTGTCTGAGTCCGAGTTCACCGAGTCTGACCCGCTCTCTCGTTCTCTCTCGTTCTCTCTCTCTCTCTCTCTCTCAAACCCACTAGCGAGACCTGAGGCGTGGAAACGGACCGGTGGGGGGCGGGGTGTCGATACGGCCCAAAAAAGTCCACCCGTACCTGACCACCCCGAGTTACAGCACTTACACGCCCAAGCGGCGACGCCTCTCAGCGCCGCGACG
>JBEGTL010000230.1:0-11671 GCA_041179425.1 Pseudomonadota bacterium
GGCGGATGCAAGTCTTTTTGTCGGCACGGAGGAGGTCGGATACGTTGCCTATACGGCCGTCGCTCCGAACCGCTCCGACTTGGCACATCTCTATGCCGCACCCGACGTGCGCCAGAGTAAGGGGGTCACCAGCTACTACCTCTCTCTCGTCATGGAGCGAGCAGCGTGGCACGCCGGAGAGTTCACGGCGCCAGTCGGAGGGCGCGTGCGATTCACGCTCAAGGATGGCCGAACCTACAGCGCCAACGGCGTCGGCTTGAACATAAGACTGTCTCTCAAAGGAGCCGGCGCGCTATCGACAGACACCGAGTCCATCTTGCGAGGCACAATGGAGATCGTGATCCCAGCCGAGCTGAGCGGCCAGGAGCCCCTACGAGTCAAGTCCCAGATCAACACCCCCTGACTGCTCGACTGCTCCGGCACTTCTCGTTAGAAAAAACGGAAAACGGACTCGATACCCCGACGCTTACTGTTGCCGGCCGAGTCTGATGATGCCGATCACAGCCCTCGCGTCCACGCAGCGTGATGCCGTCGCCAATTTGCAGCATCCGTCGCGAGTACCCCAGCCGTCTCGGCGCGCGCTTCATCGTGCGCACGCTCAACGCAGACAACGCAGACGACCGTCTCTGCGAACAAAGTTGGAGCCGGGGCACTCCAACGGTGAGGCTGCACGTACTGTCGGCGTGTTCACCAAGCTCAAGTGGGTCGCGGATGGGCCGATAACCCGAGCATGGATATCTCTGGAATCGCCAGCCTCGCCACGGAGCTGTCGCAGCAGCGCACGTCGCAGACGGCCGCCGTCCTGGTGCTGAAGAAGGCGATGGACACGCAGCAGTCCAGCGGCCTGGCGTTGATCGCCTCAGTAAGATCCGCCGCCAGCCTGCCGGCGCACCTCGGACAGAACATCAACACAGTGGCCTGACGACGGTCGAGGCTGCTGTTGCTACGCGCAACGCGCGTCGCCTCGGAGCGAACGAGCTCACAACTCAGGTCTGCCCACCGGCGTACGCGGCCGCATCAGGCCCTCTTGCACCAACGACGCGACGTGTCTGCCGTCGCGCGTGTGGACCGTGCCGCGGCTGAGACCACGACCACGAGACACCGAGACCGGAGAGAACGAGAACAGCAACCACTCGTCGCACCGAAAGTCGCGGTGCAGCCAGAGCGCGTGGTCGAGGCTCGCTACCTGCAACGCGTCGCCCAGCTCGAGCCCCGAGGCGCATCGAGAGGTCCTATCGCGTCGAGCGTCGACGTACCAGACCAGCGTCGGACAACATCGGCCGGGCCGGAAAATAGGTCGTCGTGGTGCCCGCGACTCAGACCCAGCTGAAGGCGGTCGCGATGCTGTGCGGGTGACGGTCGCGCGGCTGGGCGATCCGCACGAACCCGCCCTTGCCCATCAGTCGACCGAGCGCTTTCATGTAGCCGTGATGCGAGGAGCGGAAGAAGCGCGACTGCGCCATGGGCATGCCGTGCAGCTCGAGCACCGCATCCTTGGGACCGGTCTGCAGCAGCGTACATCCCCCGCCCGTGTAGACGCGCGGGAGCAGACGGTCGCACTGCTTCAGCACCAACCAGCCAGCGTTGGTGCCAACACTGCGGGTCGCCGTCATCATCGCGCTATGGCAATCGCCGATGTTGAGATCGCGCCCACGGTAGGGCCCTGGACGCGTGGCGATGGGGCCCTAGCAGCCGTCGAGCCGCACAGGGTCCGTCCGCTAGTCCAGCAAGTGGGGAGCCAGCTTGCACACGGCCGCCACGCCGATGGTCACGTAGGTGATGCCGAACAACAGCGGCAGCGCGACGCGGCCTCGGGTGTGCCCGGAAAAGCGCGTGATCGCCATCACCAGCCAGGGCCCGGCCCACACGCCAAAGATGGCGAGCCACAGCTTGGCGTTGTCGCGCGCCAAGAGGTCGGTGAGCTTCTCGCTACGCCGCTTCTCGATCAGGTTTACCCACCAGGGCCACGCCATCAGCCGCTCCCACAGCAAGTCGACCGCCAGCACCTGCACGTAGCCGAGAGGGATACCCACCACGCAGGCGAACCAGGGTGGCCACTCGAGCTTGAACAGTGCGATGGGCATCGCCACGAACATCCCGCCGAACGGGTTGATGCAAGCGATCACGAACAGGACCACGTAGGACGACATCTCGCCGGCAAGGTAGCATCGCGGACCGTGCCCGCGAGGCTCAGTCCGTGGATGGCGGGAACCAGTCGTCTACCCGCTTGATGTACCGTTTGGCCCGAAAACGCGCGACCTTGTTGTTCATGCGGATGTCGTCACCCTGGTCGGGCGCCTCGAGGATCTCCCGCAGCAGCGTCACGAACAGCGTGCGGTCTTGTTTGGCCACTGCGTACGCCTTGGCGTAGCTGAGGATCACCAGGTGATTGCGCCGATGACAGACCTCGAGCGCGCGCTCGTAGTAGCCGCGGGCCTTTTCGAGGTTGCCGCCCAGCAGCTCGGGAAACGCGGCCTCAGCAGCGCCTAGGGCACCGAGTCCACCGGCGTCGGCGTAGCCGGGGCTGATCTCGACGCTGCGCTCCATCAGCGCGCGGGCCAGAGGTGCATCGGCGATCGCGTTGAGGTCGCCGCCTGAGTTGGCGATCATCGAGCCCCATGCGGCCCCGGCCCAGTACAGGCCAGGCACGTCTTTTTCGTCGGTGTAGTGCTGCCTGAGGTAGGCGCTGACCGCGTCGGCCTTGCCTGCCTTGAGCAGCTGGGCAAGCTGGCCATTGCGATCGTGCTTGTGCACGACGCGCAGCGCGAGCTGCGACGAGCGCCGATACAGCTTCTTGAGCCGGAGCTCGAGCTCGTCGGCCAGCTCGAAGTCGCCGCGCTCGTCGGCCAGCTCCCACTCTGCCGACAACCAGCCGTACGCGTACACCACGTAGGTGCGCGCGAGCCCGACGAGCAGCTTCTCGTTGTCGGGGCTGACGCGGATCAGAGCCTCGGTCTGCAGGATGGCGCCGGGCACCGCCTTGCCGAAGATGTCGTAGTCCCAAAAGCCGTTGAAGGCGACCGAGCCTGTCTCCGCGATCTCAGCCGTCTGATCGGCCGCGATGCGCTGGAGGTTGCAGCCGCTGAGCGCCGTCACCGACAGACCCAGGACAACCAAGAGGGGAAGCGAGCGCGCCCGCTGGAGCCTGAGCGAGCGAGCAAGTCCGAATGCGCGAGAGGTGAGTTTCATCTCGCGCCAATCGTAACCGAAAATGCTCTCAGTGCCTCGACCGCGGCGCACACACGCGGTTCGGCGGCCTCACGCCAGGCTGATGTCGCCGCTGATGGCGCGCTTGGCGGCGCGCGCTTCGGCGGTGTCGGGGACCTTCTGGCCCATCTTCATCAGCAGTGGCAGCAGGAACTTGGACATCTCTTGGAAGTCGTTGACCTCGGGTGCAAGCATCTTGGCAATGCCCTGCACGGTCACCATGCCGACGATCAGCAGCGCAAGCTCGGGCACGGGATGCACGTGGTAGTTGCGGCCGATGGCGAGGATGGCGCCGACCATCTCGCCGTAGTCGAGCTTGGACACGTCCATCACCCGGAACTTGCGGCCAAACGCCTCCAGGTCGACGCGCATCTGCTCCCAGTTCACGTGCTCGCCGTACACGTGGTAGCGCTTGAGGTGCGCCACCGTGTCGTCGGGCGTGCCCATGGCGATGCACTTGGTCAGGTCGACGAACATCTCGAGGACCTCGGGCGTGAGCTTGGTCGCGAGGCCCACGTCGAACAGCACGATGTGGCCGTCGTCCTTCACGACCATGTTGCCCGGGTGCATGTCGGCGTGCATGAAGCCGTCGACAAAACACATCTGCATGGTGGCGGAGCGCAGCGTGTCGGCGATCTCGCGCAGGTCGGGGCGCTGGGCGATGGCGTCGAGCTTGGTGCCGCGCACGAACTCCATCACGAGCACCTTCTCGCCGGTCAGGTCGCGGTAGATGGCGGGGAACGTGAGGCGCGCGTTGTTCTTGAAGTTGGTGCGGAACAGCTCGTAGTTGGACGCCTCGATGCTGAGGTCGGTCTGGCGGACCAGGCCGTCGACGAACTCGCGCGTGAACGCCTCCGGATCGGACAGCCGGATGGTCGGGTGCATGGCGAGCAGCTTGGCAAAGAACATGAGCAGCGTGCCGTCGCGCTCGACCTGCGCACGCACGTTGGGGCGCAGCACTTTGACGGCGACTTCGTCGCCAGCGGTGAGCCGCGCGCGGTGCACCTGGGCGACGCTCGCGGCCGCGACGGGCGCCTCGTCGAACTCGGAGAACACGGCCGTGATTGGCTTGCCCAGCTGGCTCTCGACCGACTCTTTCACCTTGGTGAAGGCAAACGGCGGGAGCTTGTCTTGCAGCTGGCGCAGCTCTTCGATCATCTCGGGCTCGAACAGGTCAGGCCGCGAGCTCATGACCTGGCCGAGCTTGACGAAGCAGGCACCCAGCGCACTCATGCCACTGCGCAGTAGCTGGCCCTGGATCCTCGCCACCTCTCTGCGCCGCACGGATAGGTCCGAGATCAGCAGCGTCCCTAGTCGGCGGACCCCGTAAAGAGCGAGATAGACAAAGATAACGGCCCAAACGAGGAGGCCGCGAGCCGTGTTTTTAAGCGTGCGCCCGAAAGACATCGGCGTGGACCGTACGCTCGTAGCGACACGGAATCAATTCGACGCGCTCAGAAGATAGTCGCCTACCCCTGCGGCGCGAAAAAATGTAGGCCATGCCATACTGTACGTCGCGCATGGGGGACTCGTTGGATGGCAGTCAACATCGAGCAACTAAAGCAGTTTTATCGGCAAATGTGGCTTATCCGCAGGTTCGAGGAAGAATCGGCCCGCGCCTACGCCCAAGGCAAGATCGGGGGCTTTCTCCACCTCTACATCGGGCAAGAGGCCATCGCGGTCGGGGGTGCCGCAGCGCTCGATCCCGGTGACTACGTCATCACCACCTATCGCGACCACGGTCACGCGTTGGCGCTGGGCATGTCATCTCGGGCCGCCCTCGCCGAGCTGTTCGGCAAGGAGACCGGCTGCTCGCGCGGCTTCGGTGGCTCCATGCACATGTTCGACCTGGAGCGCCGCTTCCTGGGCGGCCACGGCATCGTCGGCGGTCACCTCGCGTTGGCCTCCGGCGTCGCCTTCAAGATCAAGTACAACGGCGAGCCCAACGTGTGCCTCGGCTACTGTGGAGAGGGCGCGACCAACATCGGCGGCTTCCACGAGGCGCTCTCCCTCGCCGCCGTGTGGAAGCTACCTGCCGTGTTCATCGTCGAGAACAACGAGTTCTCCATGGGCACGCCGCTCGAGCGCACGCTGCCGGTGCGCGACATCACGCTGCGCGCAGCTGGCTACGGCATGTACAGCGACCGCTTCGAGGCCAACGACGTGTTCGAGGTGAGAGACCGCCTCAAAAAGGCCCTCGATCACGCGCGCAGCGGCAAGGGCCCCGCGCTGATCGAGCTGCTCACCTACCGCTTCCGTGGACACTCCATGAGTGACCCCGGCAAGTACCGCACGCCCGAAGAAGTCGAGCTGCGCAAAAAGAAAGACCCGGTGCGCGTCGCGCGGCAGCTGCTGCTCGACAACAAGGTGGCAAGCAAGGACGTCGATGCACTCGACGCCGAGGTCGAAGAAGAGATGCGCGACGCAGTGCAGTTTGCCGACGAAAGCGCGCCCCCGAGCGAAGAGCTGATGAACTCGCTGGTCTACGCACCGAGCCCCGATGGGCTGTTCGCCAACGCGGCGCGTGCGCACGCCATCGGCGGCAACATCGTGGGAGGCGAGTGACATGCGCACCATCCGGTACCGCGACGCCGTGCGCGAAGCGATGGTCGAAGAGATGATGCGCGACGAGCGCGTGTTCTTGATGGGCGAAGAGGTCGGCCACTATCAAGGCGCCTACAAGGTCAGCGAGGGCATGCTCGAGCGGTTCGGCGAAAAGCGTGTCGTCGACGCGCCCATCGCAGAGGCGGGCTTTGCAGGGATCGGCGTCGGGGCCGCCATGTCTGGGCTCAGGCCCATCATCGAGTTCATGACCTGGAATTTCTCGGCCGTGGCGTTCGATCAGATTCTCAACAACGCAGCCAAGATGTTTCAGATGTCGGGCGGCCAGCTCAAGGTGCCGATCGTGTTTCGTGGACCCAACGGCGCCGCGCGTCAGGTGGCCGCGCAGCACAGCCACGCGATGGAGACCTTCTACGCGCAGGTGCCCGGCTTGTGGGTGTGCGCGCCCTCGACGCCGCGCGACGCCAAAGGCTTGCTCAAGGCGGCCATTCGTGAAGACAACCCTGTGGTCTTCCTCGAGGGCGAGACATTGTACGGCGTGAAGGGCGAGGTGCCCGAGGTCGATGAAGACGAGATCATCCCGTTTGGTCAGGCGCGCATCGCGCGCGCGGGCGACCACGTCACGCTCGTGTCGTGGGGCCGACCTTACTACGAGGTCCTCAAGGCCGCCGATACGCTCGCCAAAGAGGGTATCGAGTGCGAGGTGATCGATCCCCGCACGTTGCGCCCGTTCGATCACGAGACCGTGGTCGAGAGCGTGAAGAAGACCAACCGCTGCGTGATCGTGCACGAGCACTGGCCCTACGGTGGCCCCGGTGCCGAGCTGGTCGACCGCCTTCAACGCGAGGCCTTCGACTACCTCGATGCACCCATCCTGCGCGTGAGCAACCGTGAGGTGCCGATGCCGTACGCGCTGCCGCTCGAAGAGCGCGTGCTGGTCCGCGCCGAAGACGTGATCACCGCCGTGAAGACAGTGCTCTACCGCGTATAGAGGAAGCATGGCCAAGATCATTGGATTGCCGAAGCTCTCTCCCACCATGGAGGAGGGAACGCTGGTTCGCTGGGTGAAGCAAGAAGGCGAAGCCGTCGAGGTCGATGACCTGGTGGCGGAGGTCGAGACCGACAAGGCGACCATGGAGTTTCGTTCCTTCGACGCGGGCGTGCTGCTCAAGCAGCTGGCTCTCGAGGGAGCGACGTTGGCGCCCGACCAACCGGTCGCGATCATCGGCAAGCAGGGCGACGATATCTCGGAGCTGCTCTCGCAAGCGGGCGTCGGCGCTCCCGAAGCCGACAAGGCCAAGCCTGCGGCCAAAGCTGTCGCCAAGGCCGCGCCCCCCAAGCCCGCCGCCAAAGCGGCCGAAACAAGCCAGCCGCGCGCAGACGGCAATGGTGCCGAAGCCGACGAGCCGGATAGAGAGACCGAAGAAGCAGCGCCCGAGCGCGTCCAGGGTCGCGTGTTCGCGTCTCCCGTGGTGCGCAAGATCGCTCGCGAGAAGAGCATCGACCTGCACGGCGTCGAGGGCACGGGGCCGCACGGTCGTGTGATCAAACGCGACGTCGAGAATGCTGAGCCGGGGAGCGCACGAGTCGGCCTGCCCGGGACGCCGATGCGCGGACCGAGCGCGCCTCCTCCCGCGCGCAGACCCGTGGCGCAGGGACAGCCCGCTCCCGCGAGTGCCGCAGCGTCAGGTGCACCCAACACTGCACCTTCGGCACCCGTCGTCGCGGGCGAGGGCGATCGCGTCGAGAAGCTCTCGCAGATGCGCAAGACCATCGCGCGCAGACTCAGCGAGTCCAAGCGCGAGGTGCCGCACTTCTATCTCACCATCGACGTCGACGCCGAGCCGCTGGTCGAGCTGCGCGCGAGGTTCAACGCCGAGCTCGCCGCGAGTGGCGAGAAGCTCTCCCTCAACGACTTCATCATCAAGGCCATCGCGAGCGCGCTGCGCCGCATGCCCAAGGTCAACGTCAGCTTCGCGGGAGACTCCCAGATCTTCCACGAGCACGTGAACATCTCGGTGGCCGTAGCCGTGCCCGATGGTCTGGTCACGCCTGTCATTCGCGACGCCGACAGGCTCGGTGTGATCGCCATCTCGCAAGCGGTGCGCGACTTAGCGTCGCGCGCCAAGGCCAAGAAGCTCAAGCCCGAGGAGATGTTGGGCGGCACGTTCTCCATCAGCAATCTGGGCATGTACGGCATCGACGAATTCTCTGCGGTCATCAACCCGCCAGAGGGCGCCATTCTCGCGGTGGGTGCGGTGCGCGACGAGCCGGTCGTGAAGCACGGTGCAGTCGTAGCCGGAAAAAAGATGGCGCTGACCATGAGCTGTGATCACCGCGTGGTCGATGGAGCCCTTGGCGCAGAATGGCTAAGGCTCCTGCGCAGCCTGCTCGAGGCGCCCCTGAATATGCTGCTCTAAACGAGTCTGTGCGCTGTCTGCAGAGCGGCCGGTGCAATCGCGTGCAATCGGCAAGGCATGCCAGCAAGCTCGCCTACGTACTAATGTGGCGACGCAGCGCATGGAGAGCGTCCTACACACGCAGCGTTTCGATGTGGTCCGCCGACTTGGCGCGGGTGCCACCGGCATCGTGTACGAGGCCGAGAACCGCAAGAGCGGCGAGCGGGTCGCGCTCAAGGCCCTGTCGCGCCTCGACGCCACCAGCCTGTACCGTTTCAAGCGCGAATTCCGCGCGCTTGCTGGCGTGTCGCACCCGAACCTCGTCACGCTCAACGAGCTCTTCCACGAGGGCGGGCGCTGGTACCTGTCGATGGAGCTGGTGCACGGCGACTCGTTCGTCGAGTTCGTGCGCCCCGACACCGACAGCGAGGTGCCACCCGGCTGCGACCTCAAGCGCCTGCGGCCGGCGCTCACGCAGCTCGTGCGAGCACTGCACGCGCTCCACGAGGCAGGCAGGCTCCATCGCGACATCAAGCCCTCCAACGTGCTCGTCACCGAGTCTGGACGCGTGGTGGTGCTCGACTTCGGTTTTGTGCGCGAGATCGGCGGCGACGGCGCGGTCGAGAGCGCCGAGATCGTGGGCACGCCGGCGTACATGGCGCCCGAGCAGGCCGACCTCGGTGGCGGCCAGCCGGCAAGCGACTGGTACGCTGTCGGCGTCATGTTGTTCGAGGCGTTGACGGGCCAGCTTCCGTTCCGCGGCAGCAGCACCCACGTCCTCCTCGGCAAGCTCGAGCGCGCCGCACCAGACGTGCGCACCCTCTGGCCGCACGCGCCCATCGACCTGGTCGAGCTGTGCGCCGATCTCTTGCTGCGCGACCCGCGACAACGTCCCGAGGGGCGTCGTGTGCTCGAGCGCGTCGGTGACCACTCGACCAACCTGGCGTTGTCGATTGTCCCCTCGGGCACACACACGGCTGATCCCTTCGTGGGGCGTGGGTCAATCTTGAAGCGCCTGCATGGCGCGCTCGAACGCGTGCGCCGCGAGAGTGACTCGCGCGTCATGACCATCGCGGGCCCCTCGGCCATCGGCAAGAGCGCGCTGCTCGAGCGCTTCGCCGCCGATCTAGGACAGGCGCCCGGTCAACGCACGGGGCAGGGCGGCGCATGGGTGCTGCTCGGCCGCTGTCACGAGCGCGAGAACGTTCCTTACAAGGCACTCGACGGCATCGTCGATGCGCTCGAGCGACGCATGAGCGAGCTGCGCGAGGTCGACCTGGCGCTGCTGCTGCCGCGCTACCTGGGCGCGCTCACGCTGCAGTTTCCGGTCTTGCTGCGCATCCCGGCCATCGCGCGTCAGGCCGCTCGCTACGTGCGGCCCGCCGACCCGCACGAGCTGCGCCGTCACGCGGCCGGCGCCCTGCACGAGCTGTTCGCGCGCATCGCCGATCATCGCTCGCTCGTGCTGCTCATCGACGACCTACAGTGGGGCGACGTCGACAGCGTGCACATGCTGCGCGATGCGCTCAGCCCCGACGACATGCCAGGCATCCTGCTGGTGGCCGCGTACCGCAGTGACGACCGCGCCGAGTCGCCCGCACTCACGGCGTTCAGCGAGGCGATGTTGCCACTGCGTCGACGGGGGCAGCTCGAGCACGTACGGCTCGAGGGGCTCGAGCCTGCCGAAGCCGAAGAGCTGGCCAACAAGCTGCTCGGTCCCCAGGCCCCGGATGCCGAGCTGTTGCGTCACGTGGTGCGCGAAGCGGCCGGCGTTCCGCTGTTCATCCACGAGCTGTCGCGACACGTCGTCGGCGGCGGCAGTCCCACCGCGACGCTCGAGCAACTGGTGCACGAGAGCGTCGACCGCCTGTCGCGTCCGGCGCGCACGTTGCTCGAGCTGGTCGCCATCGCGTGTGCACCGCTGCCCATCGCGGTGGCGCGTGCGTTGCTCGCGCGCGCCGAGCCCGCGCAAGACTCGCTCGAGGGCGCTCTGCGCGAGCTGTTGGCCGAGCGGCTGGTGCGGCAAGCGTTCCACCCGGTCGAGCTGCTCGACGCGCGCCTCGATCAGATCCGCGGCATCGTGAAGCGCGGGCTGTCCCCTCTGCGCGCGGCCGAGCATCACCTCGCGTTGGCGCGCGGGTTGGCGGGTCATGGCGCCGATCCCCAGCTGTTGGCGCATCACTTCTTGTCTGCGGGCGACCCGGCGCACGCAGCGCGGTATGCGGCGCGGGCTGCCGAAGCTGCGGGCCGAGCGCTGGCCTTCGTGACGGCCGCGCGCTGTTACGAGCTGGCCCTCTCGTGGGGCAAGTACGCACGCAGCGAGAAGCGCGAGCTGATGGTGAGCATGGCCGAGGCCCTCGCCAACGCCAGCCGTGGCGGAGAAGCGGGCGAAGCCTACCTGCGCGCTGCCGATCTGGCGACCGGCGAAGAGCGCTCGGCGCTGCGTGCGCGCGCGGTCGATCAGCTGTTTCGGGCGGGCCAGATCGAGACCGGTCTGGCTCTCGGCGACGTGCTGCTCGAAGAGCTGGGGCTCGCCGCGGCACAGACGGGTCCGCGCGCGCTGGTCGGTCTGCTCGCACGTCGCGCTTGGTTGTGGATGCGCGGCTACGAGTTCACCGCCAAGGACCCCACCGCCATCGACCCGCGCGCGCTCTCGCGTGTCGAGGCCGCGCGCTCCATGTCGCTCGCGTTGGGTCACATGGACCCGTTCGCCGCCGCCAACATGCAGGCCCGACACCTCTTGCTCGCGCTCGAGAGCGGCGATCGCTTCTGCGTGGCGCGCGCCCTCGGCTACGAGGCCGTGTACCTCGGCATCGAGGGCGAGCAACACTCCGAAGCAGCGCTGTCGCTGCTCGAGCGACAGCGCGTGCTCAGCTCCGAGCACACCCATCCCTATCTGTACGCCTTCTTCGACTACTCGCGCGGCGTGGTCGACTGGGGGCGTGGTCATTGGGCGCCCGCGCTGGCCGCGCTCGACCTGGCCGAAGCCAGCTACCGCAATGACTGCGTGGGGGCAGCCTGGGAGATCCTGGCTGCCCAGCTGTTCTCGCTCGCGTGTTTGTCGTATCTCGGGCGCTTCGACGAGCTGCGCCGACGCATCGCGCGCATCGCCGAGGAGGCGCGTGCCCGCGACGACCGGCTCACGCTGCAGTGGATCTTCGCCTGGCAGGCGATCGGCGACATCCTTCACGGGGACCTGTCGAGCGCCAAGCAGGCTATCTCCAGCGCGCGCGCTCGCCTGTCCCCCGATCGCTACACACTGCCGCACCTGTTTCTGCTCTACGCGTCCACCTGCGCCAGCCTGTACACGGGGGATGGCCGCAGCGCCTACGCGCGCATCGCTCGCGAGTGGCCGTCCATCAAGCGCAGCCAGCTGCTGCGGCTGCAGGTCTACCGCATCGAGCTGTACCGGCTGCGCATCGTGTCCGCGCTGTGCGCCGCCAAGAGTGACCCCGACGCGCGCCGCTCGCTGCTCGCGCAGGTAGAGCGTGACCTGGTGCGCA
>JBEGTL010000231.1:0-11650 GCA_041179425.1 Pseudomonadota bacterium
AGAGCGCCAGCTCCAACCAGCTTGTCGGCTGCCGTTTTTTCACGATCGCCGCATCCTGATCGATCATGGATCAGACGGAAAGCACTATTTTTTCAAGTCCGCGGCCGCTAACTGATCGGCATTGGCTTTAGCACCTCTCGGCGACCGCTTGACGAGCGCCAGATCTCACGTCCATAGACCGCGCTGGTCGACCCCGGCCACGGGCCTATGGATCAGCGCGCACCCGACTCTTTTCCCGCTCGGCGCCGAGGTTTTTGCCCCGGCGTGTGGACCCCCATGGAGTCGGGCGACGGACTCATCGTGCGTGTGCGGGCCAGCGTATGGGGGCTCAGCTCACAAAAGCTGCGTGCCCTCGCTGCGCTTGCGGCGCGGCACGGCAATGGGCTCATCGAGCTGACACGGCGCTCCAACCTGCAGCTGCGTGGGGTCGACCGGGCGGGGTTGTCCACGCTCCAGAGCGAGCTGCTTGCGCTGGGCATGGCCGAGCCCAGCCAGGACCGTGAGAGCCGGGTAGCCGGCCTGCTGCTCGACCCACTGGCGCTGCTCGACCCGCAGGACGAGCTTGCGCGTCTGGCGTCCGAGGTCGAGCTTGCACTGCTGGCCGAGCCCACGCTGCACCTGCCGTCGAAGTTTGCCGTGGTGCTCGAGCGGGCGGCGGCGAAGGGCGCGAGCAGCCAGGTCGCGGCCGACCTTCGTGTTCAGCTGCTCCGCGACGGAGCGTGCCAGCTGAGCCTCGCTGGAGATCGGGATCGAGCCACTTTTGTCGGCGTTTTTGCGCGCAGCGAGGTCGTGTCAGCGGTGCTCGTGCTGGTCTCGCTGCTGTCTTCTGCCAGAGAGCAGGGCGCACCGCGGATGCGCGACCTGCTGGCGCGTCACGGGGAAGCGTGGCTGCGTGATGCGCTCTCGGCGTTGCTCCTTCACGACGTGCCCGAGCCGCACGCGCACGGCGGGCTGGCCACAGTCGGCTTTCACAACGATCCCGCGAGCTACCTCGGCCTCGCGCTGCCGTTTGGCGCGGGTGATGCCGCGGCCTTCGTTGCGCTGGCCGACCTGGCCGAGACGTGGGGAACCGGGGCGCTGCTGTTCTCGCCCGACCGCACCGTGGTGTTGCCTCGGGTGCCTGCTGCCGCCGCGGCCTTCGTGGCGACGCTCTCCCAACGACATCACTTCGTCGTCGAGCCAGAGAGTCCGCTGCTGCGCGTGATCGCTTGTCCGGGTGCCCCCGCCTGCGCGAGCGCGCGGGGCGAGACGCGAGGCCTTGCGGTTCGCCTCGCGAGCACGCTGTCGGCGCGCCTGCTCGCGGGCGCGACCCTCCACGTGTCGGGCTGCAGCAAGGGCTGCGCGTCGAGCCAGACCGCGGACTTCACGCTGGTACACAGCGCCGAAGGGGTCCAGCTCGGGCTGGCCAGCGACGTGGCAGAGACGACACTCGAGGCGACCCTTCCGCTCGAAACGGCGTGTCAGCGCCTGGCAGCTTTGGCCACCGACACTAGAGTGCGCCCCTTCATGAAGCGACAGTACGACTACGAGCGCGACGGCGCGGCCATCTACCGCCGCTCGTTTGCGATCATCCGTGCGGAGGCCAAGCTCGCGCGTTTCTCGCCCGTCGAAGAGCGAGTCGCCGTTCGGCTGATCCACACCTCGGGCATGGTCGAGCTCGCAGACGACATCGTGTTTACGCCTGGCTTTGCCGAGGCCGCGCGCACGGCCATCCGCGCCGGCGCGCCCATCTTGTGCGACGCCAACATGATCGTCAGCGGCGTCACGCGCCCGCGGCTCTCGGCCCACAACGACGTGCTGTGTTTTTTGAGTGACCCCTCGGTGAGCGAGCTCGCGCGTCAGCAACGCACCACGCGTAGCGCCGCGGCGCTCACGCTGTGGGGGCCGCGCCTGCACGGGGCGGTGGTGGCCATCGGCAACGCGCCCACCGCGCTGTTTCGTCTGCTCGAGCTGCTCGACGAGAGCGACGTGCGCCCGGCCGCCATCATCGGTCTGCCGGTCGGCTTCGTCGGCGCGGCCGAGTCCAAAGAGGCGCTGCTGGCCGACGGCCGCGTGCCCGCGATGATCGTGCGCGGTCGCCGCGGCGGCAGCGCGATGACCGTGGCTGCCATCAACGCGCTCGCCAGCGACGAGGAATAGAGCGCATGCCCACGCGTGGAACGGTGTTCGGCGTCGGCGTCGGTCCTGGCGATCCCGAGCTGATGACGATGAAGGCGGTGTCGACCTTGACGCGTACGCCCGTGGTCGCCTGCTTTGCCAAGCGCGGAGGGCTCGGCAACGCGCACAAGACGGCAAGCTCGTACATTCGCCCCGAGGCGACGCTGCTGCCGCTCATCTACCCGTACACCGTCGAGCTCTCGCCGCGCCATCCCGAGTACATCGAGAAGATGCGCGCGTTCTACGATCTGTCGGCCGCACAGATCGCCGAGCACCTGTTCGCGGGCCGCGACGTGGCGGTGCTGTGCGAGGGCGACCCGCTGTTTTACGGCTCGTACATGTACCTGCACGATCGATTGCAGCACGACTTCCGTTGCACCGTGATCGCGGGCATCACCAGCTTTGCCGGCTGTGCCGCCAGCGCGGGCATTCCGCTCATCTCCACCGATCGTGTGTTTTCCATCGTGCCGGGTACGCTGCACGAGGACGAGCTGGCCCTCAAGCTGAGCCAGGCCGACGCGGCGGCGATCATCAAGCTGGGCAGCAACTTCGGCAAGGTACGGCGCGTGCTCGAGCGCCAGGGCCGCCTCGCGAGCGCGACCTACTTCGAGCGCGGCACCACCGACCTCGAGGTGGTGATGCCGCTCGCGCACAAGACCGACGACAAGGCACCTTACTTCTCGCTCATCTTGGTGCCCGGTCACGACGGAGGTCCGTACCGCGTGCGTCCCGGAGAGACGTCGTGAGTGCAGCACAATCAGGTCGCCTCGACGTGGTGGGGCTAGGGCCAGGTCCCGAGCGCTGGATCACGCCCGAAGCGAGCGAGGCTCTTTCGTTTGCCACCGACGTCATCGGCTACCTAGCGTACACCGCGCGCCTCTCGCCCCGCGTCGGCCAGACCATCCACGGCTCGGACAACGGCGACGAGCTGATGCGCGCGCGCCACGCTCTGTCGCTCGCACAAGAAGGCCGTCGTGTCGCAGTGGTCTCGGGTGGCGACCCGGGCGTGTTCGCGATGGCCTCGGCAGTCTTCGAGGCCATCGAGCGTGGCCCCGTCGCGTGGCGTGCGCTCGACGTGCGCGTGTTGCCGGGTGTGACCGCCATGTTGGCCGCCGCCGCTCGCCTGGGCGCGCCGCTCGGCAACGACTTCTGCACCATCAACCTGTCCGACAACCTCAAGCCGTGGAGCGTCATCGAGACACGCCTTGCGCTGGCCGCACAAGCCGACTTCGTCATCGCTCTGTACAACCCCGCATCCCAAGCGCGGCCCGAACAAGTGGTACGAGCGTTCTCGCTGCTGCGTGCGCACCGCGCAGCCAGCACCGTGGTCGTGTTTGCCAAGGCGATTGGCAGGCCCGACGAAGAGGTGCACGTCACCACGCTGGGCGCCGCCGACCCCAAGCGGGCCGACATGCGCACGCTCTTGCTGATCGGTGCGAGCGGCACGCGTGTCATCGAGCGCGCTCAGGAGACCGTGCGCGAGCAGACAGCGCCTTGGGTGTACACACCGCGCTACGTCGAAGCGGGCGGTTCTTGTGCCGGCGAGCCGCCCAAAGAGGGACCGTGAAGGGTGTGCAGCCACGCCAGCACATCGGCAAGGCTCGCGCTCTCGCGCGCCGCGGGCACGTGCGGCCGCTGTACCATCGCCACCGGGATGCCGAGCTCCCGTGCCGCCAGCAGCTTGGCGTAGGTGAGCTCGGTACCGGAGTTCTTGCTTACCAAGAGTTCGATGCGCTCGTCGCGCAGCAGCTTGCGCTCGGCCTCGAGCGTGAACGGACCGCGCGCTGCGAGCACGCGTGCGCGCGGCAAGCCCGTGTCGAAGGGGTCGACTGCGCGCACCAGGTAGTCGTGCTGCGGAGCCCGCAAAAAGGCGGCAATTTCCTGCCTGCCCACGGTCAAGAACACCCGGCGCGCGCGCGGGCCCAACGCGTCGGCCGCGGCCTCCATGGTGGCGACCTCGGTCCAGTAATCGCCGGGCAAGGCGTGCCAGCTGGGGCGTGTGAGGCGGATCAGCGGCGTCCCCGTGCGCTCGGTCGCCGCGACTGCGTTGGCCGAGATGCGCGCCGCAAAGGGGTGGGTGGTGTCGACCACCGCGTCGAAGGTGTGCTCGCGCAAGAACAGGGCGAGGCCCTCTGCGCCGCCAAACCCGCCGACCCGAAACGGCGTGTCGGGCGTGTGCAGACTCGCCGTGCGGCCCGCGTATGACAGTAAGGTCTGATATCGCGCGTCGCTGGCCAGCTGCTTGGCCAGCAGTCGTCCTTCGTTCGTCCCACCCAAGATCAACACGCTGAATGTCATGGCAGTCGAAGCTCAAAGTACGGACAAGTCGGCTCCCGCGCCATGGCTCTCCATCGTGGGTGTGGGCGCCGACGGCAGCGCGGGGCTCTCTGCCCAGGTGCGCGACGTGGTCGAGCGCGCCTCGCTGGTGGTCGGCGCAGAGCGACAGCTCGCCCTGGTCGCGCCGCTCCTGAAGGGCGAGACCTTGGTCTGGCCGTCGCCCCTCTCGGTCGGCATCGAGCAGGTGCTCGCGCGGCGGGGGCTTCCCACCTGTCTGCTCGCCAGCGGAGACCCCTTCTTGTACGGCATCGGAGCCACGCTCGCGCCAGGCCTCGTCGCGGGTGAGTTCGTATGTTTTCCGGCGCCGTCTTCGCTCTCGCTCGCCGCGTCTCGACTCGGCTGGCCGCTGCAAGACACCGACGTGGTCTCGCTGCACGGGCGCGACCTGAACACAGTCGTCCGCTACCTCAGCCCCGGCCGTCGTGTGCTCGCCCTGTCCTGGGACCACCAGACGCCTGGCCAGCTCGCAGAGCTGCTGTGTGAGCGAGGGCTCGAACAAACCCGTCTCCACGTGCTCGAAGTGCTCGGCGGCGCGGCGGAGCGCGTGCGGTCGTCGACCGCCGGCGGCTTCGACCTCGCCGACATCGACGACCTCAACGTGATCGGTCTCGAGCTGCCGGTCGACGTGTTCAGCCTCGCGAGAGGCGAGGGCAGCACACGCCCGCTCGTGTTCCCCACGCGCGGCAGCCTGCCCGACACTGCGTTCGAGCACGACGGACAGCTCACCAAACAAGACATCCGTGCGCTCACCCTCTCGGCCCTCGCGCCGTATCCGGGCGCGCACCTGTGGGACATCGGGGCCGGCGCCGGGTCCATCGCCATCGAGTGGATGCTGAGCCATCCGGCCTGTCGTGCGTCTGCCGTCGAGCGCGACTCGGTGCGTTGCGCGCGCATCCTGCGCAACGCGCGTGCGCTGGGTGTGCCCACGCTGCAGCTGACCCAGGCCGAGGCGCCCGCAGGCCTCGACGATCTGCCGACGCCCGACGCCATCTTCGTGGGTGGTGGCGGCGGCGACCGTGCGATCTTCGAGCGCTGCTGGTCGGCCCTGCGGCCGGGGGGCCGGCTGGTGATCAACAGCGTCTCGCTCGAGACCGAGGCATTGTTGCTTTCGCTGTACAAAACGCACGGGGGTGAGCTGCGCAGGTTGTCCATCGAGAGCGCTGGCAAGCTCGGCACGATGACGGGCTTTCGCCCCGCGATGCCCGTGGTGCAGTGGAGAATCGACAAGTCATGACCATTCACTTCATCGGCGCAGGTCCAGGTGCGCCCGACCTGATCACCGTGCGCGGCCGCGACCTGGTGATGAGCTGCCCCGTGTGTTTGTACGCCGGGTCGCTGGTGCCCAAAGAGATCGTCGCGCTCGCACCTGCGGGCGCGCGCGTGATCGACACTGCGCCGCTCGACCTCGACGAGATCGAGGCCGAGCTGGTGGCGGCGCACGAAGCAGGGCTCTCGGTGGCGCGTCTGCACTCGGGCGACTTGTCCTTGTGGAGCGCGCTCGGCGAGCAGCTGCGGCGGCTCGACAAGCGCGGCATTCCGTTCACCGTCACGCCGGGCGTGCCGGCGTTTGCCGCCTCCGCAGCGGCGCTCGCGCAAGAGCTCACGCTGCCGGGGCTCACCCAGTCCGTGGTGCTGACGCGCACCTCGGGGCGCGCTTCAGCCATGCCCGAGAGCGAGACACTCGAGCACTTCGCCGCGTCCGGCGCGACGATGGCGATTCACTTGTCGGTGCACGTGCTCGGTAGTGTGGTCGCGCGCATCATGCCCGCCTACGGCCCGGACTGCCCCGTAGCGGTGGTGTACCGCGCCAGCTGGCCCGACCAGCAGGTCGTGCGCGGCACGCTCTCGACCATCGTCGAGCTCATGCAGCAGACCAAGATCGAGGCGCGCGAGCCATCGCCGAGCGGTTCTGTCGTCGCAGAGCGAAGAATCGACAGCACAGCGACCATCTTGGTGGGAGCCGTGCTGGGCGCACGAGACTTTCGTGAGAGCGCGCTGTACAGCACAGACTACCAGCGGCGTTTTCGCGGAAGAGAGTAATATGCCACGCAAGTCCGCAAAGCCTGCGCGCAGCCTGGTGCTCGGCATCGGCTGCGCACGACACACACCGGCCGACTTGATCGCGAGGGGCGTCGACAAGGTGCTCGCCGATCACGGCCTCTCGCCTGCCGACGTCAAAGAGATCGGCAGCATCGACCGCAAGAGCGACGAGGCGGGCTTGCTCGCCTTGTCCGAGAGTCGAGGCTGGCCGCTCACGTTTTTCACCGCCGAGGAGCTCGACAGCGAGCTCGACCCGGGCGTGCTGTCCGATGCGGTACACACGAGTGTGGGAGCACACGGCGTGGCCGAGCCGGCAGCCCGGCTGCTCGCAGGCACCAACGAGCTCCTCGTGGGCAAGACGGTCTACACCGAAGAAGGCGCCGGGCGCAGCATGACCATCGCTGTCGCTCGTCGCGGGACCGGCAGTGGCTGACGTCGTGGTCCCCCCGCTGCCTTCCATCCCGCGGCTGCTCGTCGCCGGTGTGTCCAGCGGGGTCGGCAAGACCACGGTCACGGTGGCGCTCATCGTCGCGCTCCGTGCGCGTGGGCTCCGCGTGGCAGTGTTCAAGTGCGGACCTGACTATCTCGACCCCACCTACCACCGCCGCGCGGCAGGCACGGCGAGCCACAACCTCGACGGCTGGATGATGGGCAAGGAGGCGGTTCTCGAGACCTTCCTCACCAGCAGCGCCGAGGCCGACATCGCCATCATCGAGGGTGTGATGGGCTTGTTCGATGGCGCGAGTGCCAGCTCGAGCGAGGGCTCGTCGGCCGAGGTCGCGCGCTGGCTCGGCGCCCCCGTGCTGCTGGTCATCGACGCCGCGGGGATGGCTCGATCGGTTGCGGCGCTGGCGCACGGCTTTGCCACGTTCGACCCTGCGCTGCGCTTGGCAGGCCTGTTGTGTAACCGCGTCGGTAGCGACAGGCACCTCGCCCTGCTGCGCGAAGCCTGCACCGAGACCCCCGTGGTAGGCGGGATGCTCGCCGACCCGTCCGCGCAGTTTCCGTCGCGCCACCTGGGGCTCCATGCTGCAGACCAAGCGGTAACGGAGGCCGACCTAGAAGCCTGGTCGGCGCGCTTGCTCGCGCACACCGAGCTCGATCACATCTTGGCCATCGCCCGCGCCGCGCCCGCGATCGAGCGCGGGGCGACCCCCACCTCACCCGATCGCCTGTCTCCGCACGACGCTTCGATCGAGAGCGCCTCCGCACTTCGTTCTACGCCCGCCGTGCTGCCGCGCGTTGCGACCGGTCGGGTGCGCATCGGCATCGCGCGCGACGAGGCTTTCTCGTTCTACTACCCGTACAACCTGCGCCTGCTCGAGCGACTGGGCGCGGAGCTGGTCCCCTTCTCGCCCATTCGCGATGCACGCTTGCCCGACGTCCACGGCCTGTATCTGGGCGGCGGCTACCCCGAGCTGCACGCCGAAGCGCTGGCGGGCAACCACGGCCTGCGCGACGCCCTGCACACCTTTGCCGCTTCGGGTCGACCCATCTACGCCGAGTGCGGAGGGCTGATGTTCCTCAGCGAGGCCATCGTCGCGCTCGACCAGACGAGGCACGCCATGATGGGCCTCGTGCCGGGCGTGGCCATCATGCAGCCGCGCCTGTCTGCGCTCGGCTACGTGGAGGTCGAGACGCGGTGCCCCTCGCTGCTCGGTCCGGCGGGCACGCGTTTTCGTGGGCACCAGTTTCGGTACTCGCGGTTCGAGACGGGCACGGCGCCCTCACGCTACAGCGTACGTACGCGCCGCACCGGCCTGCTGCACGACGAGGGCTACGGTACGGGCTCAATCGTTGCCTCGTACGTCCATGCGCACTGGGCCTCCAACCCCGACGTCGCTCACAGCTTCGTTGGCGCTTGCGCGGGCTGAACCCGGCGCGTAGCGTGCGGTCGATTTGGTGCGCTTTGGCGCATTTTACTCGCTGCGCAGCGCGCAGCTTGGAGGCCACGTGGTGAAGACTCCTTCGTTCGACTTGACCGGTCAGATCGCATTGGTGAGTGGCGCGAGCCGCGGCATTGGCGAGGCCATCGCGCACGCGCTCGCCAAGAACGGCGCGCACGTCATCTGCGCCAGCCGCAAGCTCGACGCCTGTGAGGCCGTCGCAAAAGGGATTCGTGAGGCAGGCGGCTCGGCCGAGGCCATGGCCTGTCACATCGGCGAGGTGGCCGCCATCGAGGCCATCTACGAGCAGATCGCCAAGAAGCACGATCGGCTCGACATCCTGATCAACAACGCTGCGGCCAACCCTTACTTCGGTCCCATTCAGGACACTGACGTGGGCGCCTTTCAGAAGACCGTCGACGTCAACATTCGTGGCTACTTCTTCATGACGTCGCACGCCATCAAGCTGATGGCCAAGCGCAACTACGGCGCGATCGTCAACGTGGCGTCGGTGAACGGCTTCGTGCCCGGTGCGTTCCAGGGCATCTACTCCATCACCAAGGCCGCCGTGCTTTCGATGACGCAGGCGTTCGCCAAGGAGTGCGCTCCGCTCGGCGTGCGCGTCAATGCACTCGCGCCTGGCGCCACCGACACCAAGTTCGCCTCCACGCTCATCAACACGCCCGCCATCAGCGCCAGGATCCTCGAGCGCACCCCCATGGGTCGCTTCGCGCAGCCGGACGAGATGGCGGGTGCTGCGTTGTACCTGGTGTCGCCTGCGTCGAGCTACACGACGGGCACGCACATCATCGTCGATGGTGGTGCGCTCCTCGGCTGAAGAACTATAGTCGGCGGGTGACAACGACCCCTCCGGCTCAAGATTCCGCCGATCCAACACGCTTCGTCGACAAGGCCCGCGCAGTGCGCACGGGCGAAGAGCTCGACGTCGAAAAAGTTGCGGCGTACCTCACCAGTGTCGACCCCACGCTGGTGGGCGCGCCCGAGGTGACGCAGTTTCCGGGCGGCGCGTCCAATCTCACGTACCTGCTCAGCTACCCCGACGGTCGCGAGCTCGTGCTGCGGCGTCCGCCCTTCGGTCATCGCGCGAAGAGCGCGCACGACATGATGCGCGAGGCACGCGTGATGCAAGCGCTCGCGCCCGTCTATCCGTACGTGCCCAAGGTGATCGCACTGTGCGACGACCTGAGTGTGCTCGACGCCGAGTTCTTCGTGATGGAGCGCATCCGCGGCATCATCCCGCGCACCAACTTGCCCAAGGGCATGACGCTCGACGCGGCCGACACACGAAAGCTGTGTACCAACGTCATCGACAAGCTCGTCGAGCTGCACCAAGTCGACCACGTCCAAGCCAACCTCACCAACCTGGGCAAGGGCGAGGGCTACGTCGAGCGGCAGATCAAGGGTTGGTCCGACCGCTACCGCAAGGCCAAGACGCCCAACGTGGGCGACTACGAGCAGGTGATCGGCTGGCTCGCGGCCAAGATGCCGGCCAGCGAGGTCGCCATCTGCGTCGTGCACAACGACTTCCGTTTCGACAACGTGGTGCTCGACCCGAGCGACCCGCTGCGCGTGGTCGGCGTGCTCGACTGGGAGATGGCGACGCTCGGCGATCCGCTGATGGACCTCGGCAACTCGCTCGCCTACTGGATCCAGGCCGACGACGACCAGTTCCGTCAGATGACGCGCCGTCAGCCCACGCACTTGCCGGGCATGCTCACGCGCGCCGAGGTCATCTCGTACTACGGAGAGAAGACCGGCTTCAGCGTCGACAACTTCGACTTCTACGAGGTCTACGGGCTGTTCCGCTTGGCGGTCATCGTGCAGCAGATCTACTTCCGGTTTCACAACGGACAGACCAAGAACCCCGAGTTCGCCAGCTTCTTCGGGCTCACGCAGTACCTCGAGAAGCAGTGTCTCGAGGTCATCGCCAAGAGTAAGCTTTGATCCCTTGGGAGGCGCTGGGTCGCACCAAGGCCCCAGGTGGTTCGGAGCTCTCGCTACACCGACGCGGCACCGAGTACGTCATTCGGGTCGATGGCCAAGAGCTGATGGGCAGCCGTCAGCACGGCTCCGAAGACGCGCTCGCGCAGCTCGGCTGCAAGGGCCTCGAGCAGGTGGCGGGCGCGCGTGTCCTCATCGGTGGCCTGGGCATGGGCTTCACGCTTCGTGCAGCGCTCGACGTGCTGGGGCCCAAGGCAGCGGTGCAGGTCGCGGAGCTGGTCCCGGCCGTCATCGAGTGGAATCGCGGCCCCCTGGCCGAGCTGGCGGGGGCGCCCCTCGACGATTCTCGCGTTTCTGTGTTCTCCGGCGACGTGGTCGAGTTGATTGCGCAGAGCCGGTCCAGGTACGACGCCATCCTGCTCGACGTCGACAACGGGCCCGAGGCCCTGACCTCCCCCGGCAACGCCAAGCTGTACGGGCCGGCGGGCCTCACGCGCGCGTCGGCGGCTCTCAAGCCACACGGATTGCTGGTGGTTTGGTCGGTGACCGAAGAGCCGAAGTTCACGGCCAAGCTCACCCGGGCGGGGTTCGAGGTGCAGCTGGAGCGCGTGCTCGCGCGGCACAACGGGGCCAAACGGGGAGGAAAGCGTCACGTGTTGTGGCTGGCCCGCAAGCGGGGCTGACTCCACATAGTGGGGTACTTGCAAGGCAGGCACTTGCGGAAACTTCGCATACCCCCCATAGTCCAAGAGCTCACGAGAAGGCACCCCTGCACTGAGACCGACGCTCATCTCGAAGTTCGAGACGCCTCCTATCTGTGAATCGGCGCTGTTTGCGTGGGGATGCGGGGTAACTACCCCGCGCACTCCCTCTGAGACCGGCGGCGATCTGGAGACGGGTTGATGTTTTTGAGCCGCACACGAGAAGAGACAGGCAATGGGAAATCGACTGTACGTTGGTAATCTTTCGTTCAACACGAGCGCCGAGACGCTTCGTGAGTGCTTCAGCGAGGTCGGTGAGGTCACCGACGTACATATCGTTAGCGATCGCGAGACCGGCCGTTCGCGCGGCTTTGCATTCGTGACGATGGGTACGTCCGAGGCGGCGACCAACGCCATCTCGCAGATGGACGGCGCGACGCTCGACGGACGCGCACTTCGCGTCAACGAGGCTGAGGAGCGTTCGGGTGGAGGCGGCGGCGGTGGCGGCGGCGGCGGCGGTCGTCGTAACGGCTTCGGCGGCGGCGGCGGCGGTGGTCGCGGCGGCTT
>JBEGTL010000232.1:0-11608 GCA_041179425.1 Pseudomonadota bacterium
CACAGCACGGCGGGGTCGCGTCTGTTCGACCTGGTGCTGTCGTCGCCGGTGCGCACCGTTGCCGGCACGTACTCCATCGGCGGCGCGGCGGCGGTCAGCTTCACGGTCTCGCCTGGTGCCTCGCTGCGCGTGCCGCTCGCCGGTGCCAACGGTCCGGCCAGTGCGTACAACACCCCCGAACAAAAGGGCGTGTATCTCGAGGCAGACTCACCCGACCTGACGGTCGACCACCGCGAGACGTACGACTCCGAGCAGTACTCCGAGACCATCAAGCGCGACTCCATCGCACTCGGCTCACGCTTTCGTCTCGGTGGCTACACGCTCAACCGCGAAGGGCGTCCCAATGCGGGCATCGACGCCGTGCTCATCTACGCGCCCACGGGCGGCACCATCACGCTCACCGCACCTCCCGGCGCGACCTTACCCTTTTGGTCTGGCAGCGCGACCGCCGTCTACTCCTCTATCCTGACTGCGGGACAGACGCTCGCGGTGCGCACCGTCGTCGCCCAAGACCTCGACGGCGCGCTACTCACCTCTACCCTTCCCGTCTCCGTCTCGAGCGGTGGTCGCGGCTGGTCCACGCCCGGCTCGTGCGGCGACGACGGCATGGACGGTCTGGTGCCCGTCACTGCGCTCGGGACCGAGTACGTGGTGCGTCTGCCCACCGGCAGCTCCGTGCTCAACAACGAGAGCCGGGTCGCCGTCATCGCCGATGTCGACGCCACCGAAGTGCGCATCGACGGAGTCCTGGTCACCACGCTCGCCGCGGGCGGACACTACAACTTCCAGCCCATCACACTCAGCTACGTACAGACCTCCAAGCCTGCACTGGTGTGGATGAACGGCTCGCTGGCGGGCTGCGAGCTCGACACCGTGCTCATCCCGCCGATCGCATTTCGGCCCGCGCTCACCGAGCTCAGCCTCGACTTCAACGTGCTGGCCAGCACGCAGGTACCGCCCGGCGAGATGGCCATCGTGATCGCCACCGGCGACGTCTCGTCCATCCGGCTCGGCGGCGCAGTGCCCACGCTGACCTCCAGCGTCACCGTACCTGGCCGTCCCGCGCTCTCGTACGTGCGCTTCAACGTCACGTCAGGCGACACCAACGTGCGCGCCGGCAGCGACTTTCAGGCGTTGCTCGCGACCCGCACGTCGCCGTCGGGTCTGTTGGCGTACTACAACCCGTACCGCATCCCGGGCTGCGGAGATGGCGGTATCGACCCAGGAGAGACCTGCGACGACGGAGACTTGGTCGCGGGCGACGGTTGCTCCGCCACGTGCACCATCGAGCCGGGCTACAGCTGCAGCGGCACGCCGAGCACCTGCGCCACCAGCTGTGGCGACAACCAGATCGGTGCGCCGATCGAGACTTGCGACGACGGCAATGCGGTCGCCGGGGACGGCTGCAACAGCAACTGCCGGCGCGAGGTGCGCATCAGCACGCCCACCGAGGCCAGTCGTAGCAACGACTCCACGCCGACCGTCGTCGGTACCTCCGACCCGGGCATCGTGGTGACCGTCACCATCGGTACGGCGGTCAGCACCGTCACGGCAGACTCCGCGGGAGCGTGGACGTTCACGCCCAGCACGACGCTTGCCGACGGCGCGCAGGTCATCACGGCGACAGGCACCGATGGCCGCGGGCTGATGTCGAGCGCCACGCGCAACTTCAGCGTCGACACCAGCACGACGCTCGCGATCACCGCGCCCAGCGCCAACTCCGTCACCATGGACACTACGCCCACCATCACCGGTACGGGCGAGGTGGGCGCCACGGTGACCGTCAGCCTCGACGGGACCAGCGTGGGCACGGCCGTGGTGGCCGCGGACGGGAGCTGGACACTCACCGTGGGCACGGCTCTCACGCCCGGCAGTAAGGTCGTGAGCGCGGTCTCTACCGACCTCGCCGGCAACACCGGCACGGCGACACCCGTCACCTTCGTGATCGACACCGACATCACGCTGACGATCGCGACGCCCGCCAGCGGCGCCGTACTGAACAACGCGATGCCTACTGTGTCGGGCACGTCCGAGCCGGGCAGCACCGTCTCGCTGATGCTCACAGACAGTAAGAGTGCGGTCGTGACGGCGACGGCGACTACCGCCCAAGACGGCAGCTGGTCGGTCGCGATCACCACGCCGCTCGCGAACGGCAGCGTGACGGTCGTCGCTCGCGCGATGGATGGCGCAGGCAACATGGCGCAGGCCAGCTCGACCTTCACCATCGATGCCGGCACGTTCGTCGCCATCGAGAGCCCAACGGCAGGCTCGGTGGTGCACGTGACCACGCCTGCCCTCACCGGCGTCGGTGAGCCCGGAGCAGCGCTGGAGCTCTCGCTCGACGGCGCGCCCCTCGGCACCGCATCGGTAGATGGCAGCGGTCGCTGGACCTTCACGCCCACGATTCCGCTCGGCACGGGTCTACACACGGTCGCTGTGGTCGCGACCGACACCAACGGCAACCGCGCAGAGACCAGCGTCGACTTCACGGTCGACACGCGCAACGGTCCGCTGCTCGAGATCAGGAACCCTCCAGACATGTCGCGCACCAGCAACACGCGGCCGCCGTTCACCGGCGTCGCGGATCCGGGCGCGTTGGTGAGCGTGCTGATCGACGACTTCTTCGTCGAGACGGTCACCAGCACCGCACGCGGCAGCTGGAGTCTGCAGCTGATGTCGGCGCTCCCTTACGGTCCGCACGTGCTGTTCGTGACCACCACCGACGCGCTCGGACGCACCGCCACCGATCGCCACACCTTTGCGGTCGACGCGGCCGTGCCGGCGGTCACCATCGTCGTTCCCGGCACCGGGTCCGTGGTGCGCGATGCCACGCCCACCATCTCCGGCACCGCGCAGCCAGGCCTGCGTGTGCAGGTGTTGGTCGACGGCACTGCCATCGGCGAGGTCACCGCAGGCGGCGACGGGAGCTGGACCCTCGACACCCCCACGCTGTTGAGCGAGGGCCGGCACGCGGCACGCGCAGTCGGCGATGCCGGCGCGAGCCCCGACAAACAGGGGAGCTACGAGGTCGGCTTCTTCGTCGACACCAAGACCTTCGTCAGCATCTTGGTCCCTGCCGAGGGCGGCGTGGTGGGCAGCTCCATGCCCGTCATCGCAGGCGTCGGCGAGCCCGGCGCCATGCTGATGCTCTCGCTCGATGGCACACCGGCCGGCAACGCCGACGTGCAAGCAGACGGCAGCTGGTCGGTCGCGATCACGGTTGCCACCCCAGGCGCACATCGCGTCTCCGTGCGCGCCACCGACGCACTCGGCAACGAAGCCCAAGACGAAAACGCGTTCACCTACGATCCCAACCAAGCCGACACCGACGGTGACGGCAGGCCGGACCGCGAGGAATGCAAGAGCACCCCGTGCGTCGATAGCGACAGTGATGGCATCAGCGACGAGCGCGATCCCGATGACGATGGCGATGGTCTACCCACCGCCAACGAGTGCAGCTCCGCCCCGTGCCGCGACAGCGATGGCGACGGCAAGCCCAACTACCTCGACTCCGACGACGACGACGACGGCCGTCCCACCAGCGAAGAGCACAACAAAGACGGCACCACGCGCGACACCGATCACGATGGTCTGCCCGATCACCTCGACACCGACGACGACGGCGACGGCCTGAGCACACGCATCGAGTGCGCGGCCGCGCCCTGCCCCGATACCGACGGCGACAGCACACCCGACTGGCTCGACCCAGACGACGACAACGACGGCGTGCCCACCGCACGGGAGCGCGACGACGGCATCAAGTACGGCAACAACGACACCGACGGCGACGGTCTGGTCGCGTGGCACGACCCCGATGCCAACGGCAACGGCGCACCTGACGGTGTCGACGGCCTCGGTGATCGCGACGGTGACGGACTCACCGACTACATCGACCTCGATACACCGCCACCCGGTGGTCTCGTCACCGACGAGGGCTTTGCCATCGCTGGTGGCGGAGGCTGCTCCGCGGCACCACGCGGCGGACGTGGCGCGAACGACGCACTTGGTGCGCTCTGCTTTGCGCTGGCGAGCATCGCACTACGTCAGAGGACACGCCGCGCACGGATCTGAGCGTCTGGACAAACCGTCCGACAAGACCTCAGTCCGTTGCCGGCGGGAAGTCTTGCACGAGGATCTCGTAGCTCTCGCTCGAGAGCAGGTTGCCCCAGAACTGCATGCGGCACACGTCGCCCAGGTTGCCGCTCACGCGCCCGATGTGAAGGCCCGTGGACTGCGGCTGCGTGACCTCGAAGCGGCATGCGTAGAAGGGCTGAAACCGAGCGTCGGTCGCGAGGATGAGCGCGTTTTTGGGGATGACCTGACCGGCGCTCGCCTTCTTCCAGCTCAGCTGGCAGATGCTCGGAGGCACGAACATCTGGAACGACACCCCTTCGGTGTCCACACCTTCGCCCTTCCAGGTCTGCGTCTCGGGTGTGAACCTCGCGAAGTAGCAGCCGTAGTCGAGCTTGCCTGCGTTGGGTCCGGTGCTGAACGAGTTGGCCTTGCCGGTGATGCGCGAGCCATCGGCCTGTACGACACGGCAGATGTGTTGATTGCGGACTCCGGGGTTGGTGTCGTCGCCCTCCGGCGTGATGATCGGATTGGCCAGCACGGGCGAGCCCGCAGGCACCGTGCCCGAAGCAAATGCCGGCTGCCAAAAGTAGCTGTCGCCGCACCAGAACTTGCCGCCGTCCCACTGCGGGGCCCCCGCGTCGCCGGCGTCCGCTCCACCGTCAGGTCCGGCGTCAGGTCCAGCGTCGACTCCGCCATCGAGTCCGCTGTCAGGTCCTGCATCACGTCCACCGTCAGGCCCTGCGTCCACCGCGGCGTCGGACCCCGCGTCGAAGCCGGCGTCGGTCACCACCGGCCACGGCGCAGCCTTGTCGACAGGCGCCCCAGCCGCACTCAGGAACGGCAGCGAAGCACCTGAGGTGATCGGCGTCTGCACGCAGCTCGCGCCTTCTGCGCCTGCTGCACAAGTAAGGCATGCGTCACCACGACAAGCTGCGTCGTCCACACAAAGGCGACCCAACGGCCGCGCCCCGCAGCGCCACAAAAACATCTCGAGCAGGCGTTGTTCGCGCGGCACGAACGACGCGCGCGCGCGATGCTGCACGAGCGGCTTGTTGCCGGTGTCGAGGGCCTCGGCCACGATCTCCACGACCGCGCTGCTGTCGTTGTCCCCGGCCGGCACGATAGCGAGGTCGACGGGCCACTTGGTGAGCTCGGCCTTGTTGAAGGTGTGCATGTCGACGACCGCAGCGCCCGAGAGCGTCTGCACGCGCACCATCGCCATGCTGTCGAGCACGTCCTGCGACGCGTACAGACGGATGGTCAGCTGGGTCCGCGCGACCGTGGTCGTCTCGGAGTCACACCCGATGAGCAGACTGATCGCAATCAACCACGAGCCGAGCAACCACGTGCGCGGCATCCGCGCTGCAGACGCGCCCAGCGGCGCCTCGTCGAACGTGACTACCGGCGAAGGGAGCTCTCCAGACAGACTCATAGCGACACCCCAAGTCCACTCAGGACGACGTTCGTGCTATTGCCGGAGGAAGTAGGTTCCGCGACTTTGGCCGTGTCCCTGTTGTTGTTTGCGGCGACGACGCTGCCGACCACCACGGCGGCGACCACTGCGACGGCCACGCCGCTCCACAGCCATGCGTTCTTGTAGAGCGGAGGCCTCGTGCCATCGTCTGCCTGCCCCTGTGGCGGAGGCCCGCTACTGGCCGTGGACAGGGCGAGCGGTGACGCCTCCCCCTCGTTTGCGGACGGAAGCGACACGGCGGGCAGCGGAGCGGGCACCCCGCCCATGGCGCCTGGCACCGCCGGCAGCGACATCATCAACACGGTGTCCTCGCCGCCCATCACCTGCAGGTTGCGCGTCTCGGACAGGTAGCCCTGCGCCTCGGCCGTCACCACGTGCATGCCGATCTCGAGCAGCACCGACGGCAACGAACCGAGCGGCACGCCGTCGACGCGAAGTCGTGCGTGTGTGGGCTCGAGGCGCGGCGTGAAGCGACCGACGAACCCGTAGGCGCGCCGCAAGATCTGCTCGGTGCCCGTGCGCAGCTCTCCTTGGAGTGGATTGACCTGGGAAGCCAGTGCTTGCTCGAGATACTCGATGCTGGCGCGATACTCCCGAAGCTCGAACGACGACAGCCCCAAACCACGGAGCGTACGCGCGCTTGGGTTGAGTGCGTGCGCGTGCAGAAACAAGGCGCGAGCCTCCGCGAAATGACCCGAGTCGAACTCGGCCAGCGCTTCGGTCACCAGCGCACGATACTCAGGTGCGTCTGGAGCTTCTGCACGTGCAAAGGGTGACCCGCACATCAAATAGGCCGCGCAGCAGAGGGCGCAGGCGAGCCGCAGCAGCTTCCCGTTCATCGACACAAACCTCCGAGGACCGACATCGCCTAGAGATACGCCCGGGAATACACATTCTCTCTAGGTCGCCGACGTTTCTCGTGAGTAGGTCGCGCGACGGGTGTTCACGTAGTTCGCGCGCGCGGAAGAGCAGCTCACCCCGACAATCGAGAAGGAGGGGAGGTATAAACCCTACGTGGCGTCCGTAGACGTGGAAGCGACGACGAGTCGCAGCGCCACCGGAGTCCGTGGCAAAACCGTATGTTTCGACAGCGAGGCCCGCAGCGATGCTCGCGTATCCAGCCATAGGTCAAGTCGTCGGCGGCAAGTACCGCATCGCGCGCATCCTAGGCGAAGGCGGCATGGGCATCGTGCTCGAGGCCGTCAACATCACCACGGGCAAGCGCGTCGCTCTCAAGTGGATGCACCCTCACGTCTCGGCTGACCCGGTTGCGGCCGAGCGCCTCCTTCGCGAGGCCCAGGTTGCGGCGCGCGTGCGCCATCCCAACGTCATCGACATCTACGACGTCGACCGCCACGAAAACTCCCTGTTTTTGGTCATGGAGTACCTCGAAGGCGAGTCCCTTCGCGCGCTCCTCCAGCGCGGCACGGCGACTGGCAAAGAGATCCTCGCGCTCCTCATCGGGGCCATGCGAGGCGCGGCCGAGGCGCACAAGCGGGGTGTCATCCACCGCGACATCAAGCCCGAGAACATCTTCCTCGCGGTCCAGGGCAACGACCCCAAGCCGGTCCCCAAGCTGCTCGACTTCGGCATCTCCAAGCTGGCTCTGCTCGACGTGCACCAGCTCCCGCTCACCAAGACCGGCGCCACCTTTGGCACCCCCGTGTACATGTCCTACGAGCAGCTCTCGGGCGAAGCCGACCTCGACGTCCGCACCGACATCTACAGCTTCGGTGTCGTCCTCTACGAGGCCCTCACCGGGCGCCTCCCGTACGAAGCCGAGACCTTCCCTGCGGTCATCATGAAGATCGCCACGGAGCCCCCGTTACCGCTCCGCGAGCACAGCCCCGGCATGCCCGTCGGCCTCGAGCGCATCATCATGAATGCCCTACGCAAGGAGCGCGAAAAGCGCATGCCCAGCGTAGACGCCCTGCGTGCCCTACTCGAGCCTTACCTCGAAGACAGCAGCCTGCGCAGGGCCCTTGGTCCGCCCGTCTCCAACCCTGACCGCTCCCTCGAGCGTCGCAAGACCTTCACGCCGCCCATGTCGGGCCTCGCCCATTCCACCTTCCCCAAGATGCTGGAGCGTGCCTTGCACATGCGCGTCGTCGTCGTGCTCAGTGGACTCGCGCTGTTCGTCGCTCTGGCGACCATCGCGTTCAAGCTGAGCACCACCAGTGCCCCCTCCGCGCGTCTGCCGGCCAAGGCGCCCGCGATCGCTGCGCTCCCCTCGAGCCAGCCCGCCAGCGTCGCAGCCCAGCCCGCGCCCCCGATGTCGGCCGCCACGGGTGCGCTCTCGCTGCAGCCGCTCCACGACTCCCCTGCAGAGGCCCAGCCCCCCGTGGCGTCCGCGGCAGCTGCTGCGAGCCCATTGCCCACTGCGAGTGTTTCACTGCCCTCGGCATCGACGGCAAAGCTTGCGTCGCCGGCGCAAAGCTCGTCGGCGCCGAGCGTCGGCCAGCGCCCCGCGAGCACCGCGCGTGCGGCTCCGGCGAGAAGTAAGATCAGGCTCGGCGAGTTTGGCCTCGCGGCCGAGTCGGGCCGGCGCAAGCGGGTGGAGACGCCCCGCCTCGACGAGTTTTGAGCGACTGCCGGGCTACAGACCCAGGTTGCGCGCCAAGATCAAGAAGTCGCCGTCCCCGTCCATGTCATCTTGCCACGACACGACGACGCGACTCTGCTCGTCGACGGCAGCAGCGGGGACGTACTGCTGTCCGCTCGCATCGCTGTTGACCGTGAAGTCGGCCTTGCGCTGCACTCCGGTTGGGTTGAAGGTGCGCCCGAGGATCTGGAACGATCCGTTGTTGTCGGTGTCGTCTTCCCACGCGACCGCAAAGTTGCCCGCGTTGTCCATGCCGATCGTGGGCGCGAACTGTTGACCGTCGCCCGCCGTGTTGACCGTGAACAGCCCGATGCGCTGCGCCCCGCTCACGTTGAACCCACGAGCGTAGACTTGATAGTAGCCGTTGTCGTCTTGGTCGTCTTCCCACGCCACCATGAAGTTGCCGCTGGTGTCCATCGCCACGGCGGGCTTGTCGTGCTGTCCGGCAGCATTGGTGTTCACTTGCAGCTGGCCGAAGCGGCCTGCACCCGCCGCGGTAAAGCCGCGCGCGAAGACCTGAAAGTAGCCATTGTTGTCCTGGTCGTCTTCCCACGCGACCACGAAGCTGCCACTGGGACTCATGGCGACCGCGGGGTTGAGCTGCTGTCCCGCGGAAACCTGGTTGACGGTGAAGTCCGCGATGCGCTGCGAGCCAGCCGCCGTGAAGCCGCGCGCGAGCACTTGGTACGACCCGTTGTCGTCCTGGTCGTCTTCCCAGGCCACGACGAAGTTTCCGGCCGCGTCCATCGCGATGGATGGATTGAACTGCTGCCCCGCAGAGACGGTGTTCACCGCGCGATCGTTGAACCTCTCTACGCCGCTCGCGTTGAACCCGCGCGCATAGATCTGATAAGACCCGTTGCCATCCTGGTCGTCTTCCCACACGACGACAAAGTTGCCCTGATCGTCCACTGCCACGTCTGGGTGCTTCTGCGGACCGGCAGCCACCGTGTTGACCACCTTGTCCGAGAACAGTGCGTTGCCGTCTTTGTCGAAGGCACGAACGTAGATCTGTCCGACGCCGTTGCCGTCCTGATCGTCTTCCCACACCGCCACGAAATTTCCGTTCGGTGCCGCCGCCACCTTGGGGTCGACGTGGCCACCGGTCAGGGCCGTGTTCGCCATACGATCTTTGAACAACACATCGCCGACCTTGTACTGGTACGCAGGTGCGTTGTGCATGTCGTACGTGACCGAGTAGTTCTGCAGGTTGTGCTGCGTACTGGTCGGGTTGGCGATCTGGTTGTACGGCAGGTAAAGCTGAGGCGCGCAGTTGGCAAAGATGCTGCAGTTGCCCGCTTCTACCGAGAGTGACTCGACGCTCACCTTGTCCTGCGCGGGGTCGAAGGTCAGCACGCGCAGCCAGCCATTGCCCAGTGACTGGCCCGTCCCACGCACGGGCTCGTTCTGGAAGTCGCTCAGCACCTCGTGCACGATGTTGCCGTTGAGCCCAGTGCGTTGGCGATACGACACGCCCTGGATGTGCCCGCTCACCGCCAAAAACACGTTGCTGTGGCGCGAGATGAGCTCTTCCCAGATGTCGTCGCCGTCGCGGCCTTCGAGGTTGTAGGTATCGGGGCAGCCCCCCGCGTGGTTGCCGTCGAAGTTTTGGTAGCAGTGCGTGGCGACGATGACGCGCCGGTCGGGGTGCAGAGAGATCACCTTGTTGGCCCAGCTCACCACGTCCTTGCGCGGTGCGAACTCGATGCCCACCACCATGAACTTGAGCCCGCCCACTTCGAAGAACGTGTAGTTGCTCTCGTTCTTCGCGTCGAAGCTGCCGCCGTAAAACGCCTTGCCGGCAAACCGCTGCGGTCCGAAGTAGTTGGCGTAGAGCGAGTTGCGTTTGTAGGCCACGCTCGACGGCATGATGTCGTGGTTGCCCTGGATCATGCTGTACGGCAGGCCTGCGTTGTCGAGGATGGTATGTGCGGCGTTCGCGACGTTGTACTCGCTCGCCGTGTTGTGGTTGGTGATATCACCCAGGTGCACCACGAACTGGATGTTGCGCGCCGCGCGGTTGTTCACCATCCACTGCGTCTGATGGCTGTACACCCCGTAACTAGAGAACTCGCTGTAGTTCTGAGGGTCTGGGATCAACACGATGGAAAATGGCGTCTGCGCAGCGGCGCCCGAAACGCTCGCCAAGCACAGCGCTGCCATCAGCCACAGAACGCACGTCTGCCGGCCATTGCTCGTCATGCTCCTGCTCGCCCCGTTTGTTTTCGCTCGCGCGCTAGGGCGCGCTTCGACCACCACGCGCAGGTTGCGCGCGGGTACTACGAGGGAAGGTGCTACCGAGCCGCGATGACGAATCCGTGCTCATCGCGTTACCTCTTGGAAGAACGCGCGGGCCCGGCTCGCAGCCAACGCCAAGTAGGCGCCAACGCCGCCCAAAGTTTTCGTGGGCTACACCAAGTTGTCGTAGCGGCGTCGTAGACGCCACGCGTGTTGCGAGAACCCCTGCTCCACTTCGCGGTGCTGGCGCTGTTGGTCTTCGCCGCGCACCACGCGGTGGCTGCGTCACGCCCTGAGTCGGCCACCATCGTCGTCGAGGCGCAGACCCAGCGCGAGCTCAATGCGCTGTTCGCGCAGCGCCAAGCTCGCCCGCCGAGCGCCGACGAGGCCCAAAAGTTGGTCGACGCATGGGTCGAAGACGAAGCCTTACTGCGGGAAGGACTCAAGCTCGACCTACCCAGTCACGACCCTGTCATTCGTGATCACATCATCGCGCACATGCGCGCGCAGCTCCAGGCGTCGGTACCAGCGCGAGCGGTCGGCGACGCCGAGCTGCACGCATTCTACGCTGCGCACAGCGACACCTACCAACAGCCAGAGCTCGTCAGCTTGGTCGAGTACACCGTGCCCCAGGGCTCCGGTGCGGACGACCGAGCACGCGCCCTCTGGCTTCTTCTGCAGGCGCATCAGCCCGTCACCGAAGTCCCCACCGCTGTTGACGATCGCTCCGAAGCGCAGCTGGTGACCCTCTACGGAGAGCAGCTGGGCAAGCGGATGTTCGCCCTAGCCGGCGACCAGTGGCAGATCTTACGCTCGGCAGCGGCCCTTCACATCGTGAAGCTCTCCCGGCGAACGCCGGCGAACCAGCCCGCTTTCGACACCCTCCGCCAACAAGTCTTGCTCGACCTCAGAAATGAGCAGACGCAGCGCCTCTTCCGCTCGGCACTAGAACGTACCAGAGCGAGCTTCGAGGTCCGGGTCGAGTCGGTGGATCCGTGACCCGGCTACCGCGCAGCGCGCTGCTGCTGCTGGCTCTCTGTCTCGCCTTCATCGCGAGCCTCCCTGGTAGAGCACACGCCCACAGCCTCTCCTTGTGTTGCCGAGCATCGAAAAGCGCGGGAATCTGAGCGCTCCGGCCGCAAAGTTGCGCGCGTCGTAGGCGGCCCGCGATGATCTCGCCTCGACAGCAACGATAAAGCGGAGCTCGGTCTTGCACACCG
>JBEGTL010000233.1:0-11595 GCA_041179425.1 Pseudomonadota bacterium
CCGCCACCGCTTCCTCCGGTGCCTCCTCACGTACAGGAGTAACAGGAGTACGCTCCGGGGGCTCCTCAGAACCGGCGGCGCCTCGCGGCATGCCTCGCACGAAATGCGTCGCAGTTTTACCGGGGGCTGCAATGTCTGGCTTCGCTGACGTGTTCGAAGCAAGGAAGCGCGCGTCGCCTTCGGCTCGCCTCTGATCGGTAGGTTGGCTCGGATGAAGTTGGATGGGCGCGCTGCTGTTCGAGCGCTGCTTCTTGCGAGCTTGGTGGCGGTCGGCGTGGCGTGGGCTTCTGCTGCGCTACCCGGCCGGTCGCGTGTGGTGGCCGAGCCGCTGCCAGAGGGCAGTGCGAACCGGGCACCGTTGGCTGCCGCAAAAGAGGGCGCTCCGGTCGCGTGTCCCAAGGTCGAGGCGAGCCATGTCGAAGGGCGCGTCGCCAGCGGCGACATCGACGAGCTGTCGGGGTTGGTCGCGAGTCGGCGCCACCCCGGCGTGTTTTGGGTGCACAACGACTCCGGGGACGACGCGCGTGTGTTTGCCATCGATGCGCACGGCAAGACACTGGCCGAGCTCTCGCTCTCGGGTGCAGACGCCACCGACATCGAGGACATCGCGCTGGGCAAGGGCGCAGCGGGCACAGCCGACGTGTTGTACGTCGCGGACACGGGCGACAACCTGAAGCGACGGCGCAGCGTGCAGATCTATCGCGTCGCCGAGCCGCTAGCGCTGCCTCGTACGGAGAGCTTGGAGCTCAAACAGCGAGCAGACACGCTCGAGGTCGTCTACGAAGACGGCCCGCACGACGTCGAGACGCTGCTGGTCGACCCGGTGCAAGGAGACCTTTACCTAGTCGCCAAGGCGCACCTGTTGTTGCGCGAAGAGCCGGTGGGGGTGTACCGCCTCGCACGCGCTGAGCTCTCGACCAAGCGCAAGAACGTGGCGCGCAAGGTCGCGTCCATCCGCCTTGGTCCTGCGACGGGAGGAGACATCGCCGCCGATGGGTCTGCCATCTTGGTGCGCAACTACTGGAGTGCGATGTACTGGCCGCGCGCTTCGGGGCAGACGATTGTCGAGGCCCTAGCGAAGGCTCCGTGCCGGCTGACGGTGTCGGATGTGGGGTACCAAGGAGAAGCGATCGGCTTTACTCCCGGAGGAGAGGCCTACGTGACGATCGCGGAGGGCAACCACCCCGCGATCTTTCGGTACGTTTTTGGGAAGTGACGGGGCTCGTCCACGGCGAGTCACCACCCTGCCGAAGCCCTCTACTCCGCTTCTGGAGGGTGCTTGCGCTTCTTTTTCTCGAGCTGCCTTCGGCGCTTTTCTTTGGTCTTCTCCGACGGCGGTCTGCCCTTGAGCGCAGGTTGCTCGCGGTGGTGCTCCCACGATGCCCCCGCGGCAGCGCCGAGCTCGAAGATGGCGACCTCTCGTCGTGCGCGCTCGCCGAGGCGCAGCGGCATGACGGCGGCCCCGATGCCTGCGCCCACGTAGAGCGCACCCTTGGGGCCAAGCTGACGAGTGCGGCAGCCGTACAGACCGTGCACGTACTTGTGGCCGATGAGCTTGCCGAGGAAGATCTCGTGCATGCGCGCGAGCGTCACCTGGCCCGCGTGGGTGTGACCCGAGAAGACCAGCGGCACGCCGAGCTCCCAGAGGTGATCGGCCTCTTCGGCGATGTGGGAGAGCCCGATGGTGGGCAGGTCGCCTCGCAGCCCGCGGGTAGCGAGGTCGGCGTCGGCGTGACCGGTGTACGCATCGTCGAGGCCGACCACTTGCAGCCGCTGGTTGCGCAGCGTGATGGTGGTGTGCGCGTTGTCGAGCACCTCGACACCGGCCTTGCGCAGCGAGCGGCGCACTGCGTTTGCGCCCGACCAGTGGTCGTGGTTGCCGAGCACCCCGATCACCGGGGCATCGATCAACGCGAGGCTCTCTTCGAGCTCGTCGAGAAACTCTTGGCTGTGGCACACGAAGTCGCCGGTGATGACCACCAGGTCCGGCTTCTGCGCGTTGGTGAGGTCGATCGCAGCTTGTTGGACCGCGTGCGCAGTGACACGGCCGAAGTGTTGATCGGTCAGGTGCGCGATGCGCAGGTGAGATAGCTGCTCTTCGTGCTCGACGTGTCCGGCAAACCGGCGCAGCTCGATGGGCTCTTTGGCCCGAGAGCGCGTCAGAGACATCGACGTCGGGAACTGCGAGAAGCGCGGGCGTGGCGGAAGACTTCCCATCGCTCTGGTCATCCTAATCGCATTGCCCGCAGAGTGCACCGCGCGAACGCGACTAAGCTCGCGAATCGACGAGAGGACCTGGGCAGAAATGCGCAGCGGGCCGACAAGTCGCATGCTCGCCTCACACGTTCCGCTATAGTGCCGCGCCATGCTGAAGGTCTTCGTCCCCAAAGAGCGCCGCGCCGGGGAGACCCGCGTCGCAGCCACGCCAGACACCGTCAAGAAGCTCGTTAAAGAGAACATCGAGGTTCTCGTCGAGACGAACGCAGGCGCCGCCGCTTCGTTTCTCGACAAGGCGTACGAGGCTGCCGGGGCCAAGCTCATCACCGATACCAAAGAGGCGTGGGCCACTTCGGACATCGTGCTCAAAGTCACCGAAGCCGCGGACAATCCTGAGCTCGGCAAACACGAGGCCGATGCGCTCAAGCCGGGTGCCATTCTGGTCGGGCTGATGTCCCCACACCGCAACGTCGACATGGTGCGGCGTTTGGTCGCCAACAAGGTCAGCACCCTCGCCATGGAGCTCGTGCCGCGTATCACGCGTGCCCAGAGCATGGACGTGCTCTCGTCGCAGGCAAACATCGCAGGCTACAAGGCCGTGCTGCTCGCCGCCGCCAACCTGCCCAAGTACTTCCCGCTGCTGATGACCGCCGCCGGCACCATTCAGCCCGCGCGCGTCGTCATCATGGGCGCCGGCGTGGCCGGTCTCTCGGCCATCGCCACCGCGCGTCGCCTCGGCGCCGTGGTCGAGGTGAGTGACATTCGCCCCGCCGTCAAAGAGCAGGTCAAGTCGCTCGGCGCCAAGTTCATCGACCTGCCCGACCTCGAGAGCGGCGAAGGGCAGGGCGGCTACGCCAAAGAGATGAGCGCCGAGTTCATCGCCAAGCAGCAGGCCATCCTCAAGGCGCGTATCGCGCAGGCCGACGTCGTCATCACCACCGCGCTCATTCCGGGTCGCCCGGCCCCGCGCTTGGTCACCGCTGACATGGTCGAGGCCATGAAGCCTGGCAGCGTCATCGTCGATCTCGCGGTCGAGCAGGGTGGCAACTGTGAGCTCAGCGAGCTCAACAAGACCGTCATCAAGCACGGCGTCAAGATCATCGGCGAGGCCAACATCGCGGCCAGCCTCCCCTACGACGCGAGCACTCTGTTCTCCCGCAACGTCCTCGCGTTGTTGCTCCTCATCGCCAAGGGCGGCGAGCTCAAGCTCGACGTCAACGACGAGGTCATCAAGGGTACCTTGCTCACGCACAATGGTGAGATCTGGCACGCGCCGACCAAAGACGCGCTAGCCAAGCTCTGAAAACAGCGGCGCCTGGAGCGCGAGGCACGCCGCGCTCCGCCCCCGCTTCCTCCGGTCCGTGCTCACCGACAGGAAGTCGGCTCCGCGCGGTCCTCAGAACCGGCGGCGCCTCGCGACGCGCCTCGCACTCCATGCGTCGCTGTTTTGCGGTGTACGGCTCGACACTCGTCACATCTTCAATTCATGAACGGCTCGAGATCCGCCAGCGTGAGCAGCGAGACCCTCTTGAGCCCGTCGGCCGCAAAGTAGTCCTTCGCTGGGTCGCCTCGGTAGATGACGCTGAGCACGACATCCAGGTGCGCACCCTCGGCCTTGAGCTCGCGGGCGCTGTCGAGCACTGCGCCACCGGTGGTGATCACGTCCTCGACGATGCACACACGTTTGTCGCGCACCTTGGCGCCCTCTGCGAGCAGGCAGGTGCCGTAGGTCTTGCGCTCTTTGCGGACGAACGCCACCGGGAGGCCCAGCTCGAACGAGAGCGCAGTCGCGATGGGCACCCCGCCGAGCTCCAGACCGGCCAGCACCTCGGTGCCTGCGGGCACCAGCGGGGCCAGCTGTCGCGCGATCTCTTTGAGCAGCTCCGGACGCGCCTCGAACTGGTACTTGTCGAAGTACACGTTGGAGACCTGGCCCGACCGCAGCTTGAACTCCCCGCGCAACAGCGCGACCTCGACGACCCGCTTCGCAAGCTGTGCCTTGTCCATGGTTGTCTCTCCTACCGTGTCTCGTTGCGGACAGCGCAAGCTGCCCTGTCTGCGCGCTACGTACCCGCGTCTCCGGCCCTTTGCAATTGGCCGCCCATGGCGAACAGTCTTGTGCGCCCCGTGCAAGGCCGTCCGGCGCAGTGGGGAGTGGAAGCGGACATGAATCGCGGGACGGAGACGGTCGAGCAGCAAATTCGCGACGCTGCAACGGGTGGCAACCATCAGTCCGCCGCGGCGCTTGCGTTCGAGGCCTTCGGCGCAGAGATCCTCTCGTTTCTGAGCGCGCGGCTGCGCAGCCAGAGCAGCGGCGAAGAGGTCTTGTCGATGTTTGCGGAGGACCTCTGGGCCGGCATTACTCGCTTTGAGTTTCGCTGTAGCGTCCGCGGGTGGCTCTACGTGCTGGCCCGCAACGCAGCCAACCGCTACGCGGTCTCGCCACCCAATCGGGCCGCGCGCCATGTCGCCTTATCGAGCGAGGGGGTGGCCTCTGCCCTCATCGAGCGTGAGCGCACGGCGACGCAATCGCATCTGCGCACCGATGTCAAAGACAGCGTTCGCGCCCTGCGCGAGAGCCTGGATGTGGAGGATCAGACCCTGTTGATCCTTCACATCGACCGTGGCTTGCCCTGGCGTGAGCTCGCGATGGTGATGCATCAAGACGGAGAGTCGCTCGATGACCAGCAGCTGAGCAGAGAAGCCGCGCGGTTGCGCAAGCGCTTCGAGCGAGTGAAGGCGGAGCTCCGGGAGCTGGCCGTCAAGACCGGACTGGTGGAAAGCTGACGGCGCAGTGCACCGTGCGGCGACCGGCACGAAAGCTAGCGCACTCTCCTTTTGCCCCGATGACGCCGCTGACGGGCCTCTTCACGCTGTAGGCCAGAGGAGCGACTTCCGGAGCCGCGTCGCCTACCGCAATCATGGTACGCCGAGGTGCCGCGGCCGATTCGGCGCGTATGGTGCGAAGTTGGACACCCGCGGCGAGGCCGATGTTTAGGTTCTGGTTCATACTGCTCAGCATCGTGAGCACAGCGGCGCCGCAGCGCGTCGCCGAGGCGCAGTCATGCGGCAGCGCGGCAGAGCTCCGCAACGCTAGCTTCGCCCTGGAGGCCGCGCGTTCGGACCCGCCGCGTCCTCCCGAGGACGCTCGCTTCGATGGCAGGGCCGAGCTCCCGGACCGTATCGGTCAGCGCAAGCCGGGGAGCGCGGGGATCGCTTGGTACCGCCTTCATGTGGCGAAGCAAGCTCCAGGCCCGCTGTGCGGATTGTACCTCCCGCACGCGCACGCCAACGTCGTCGTCTATCTCAACGGCGAGTGGCTCGGCCAGGGCGGAAGGTTTTCCGAGCCAGCGGCGCACACCTGGAATCGACCGCTATACTTCCCATTCGCGTCCGAGCGTCTCGCGCACGCCGACAACGTTCTCGATGTCGGACTGCAAGTAAATGGCGGCGTGTTCAACGCGCTCGACACGCCCATGCTCGGCGCGGACGACTCGCTTCGTCCCCGCTTCGAGCGCGCCTTCTTGCTGCGAGTCAGCACTGCCCAAGCCAGTACGTGGGTGAGCCTCGCGATGCTGTTGGTCTTCGTGATGCTAACCGTGGGGCTGCGCGAGGCCACCTACGGATTGTTCGCGATTGGCGCGCTCTGCTACGCGCTCACCAGTCTCAACTACCACTGGCTCGAGCCTCCGATCGCCTCCTGGGCGTTCAACACACTGGTCAATCTGGGCTTGATGTGGATGGCCGCCGCGATGGGGCTGCTCGGCTTCCTGTGGGTCGAAGCGCGTCGCCCATGGATGGAGCGCGCCACGCTCGCCTTCTCCGTCGTGATTGGGCTCGCAGCGATCGTGCTCGACGGGCCTACCTTCGACCGCTGGATGATCTGGGGCTACCTAATCGTCACGACGCACTGTGTCGCCGGTCTGACTGTGATCCTCTGCAATCGGTCCCGCGTGCACCGCGTGGAGTGGTGGATCTATCTCTGTACTGCCGCGGTGCTCGTGCCTCTGGGTGTGCACGACATGGTGCTGCACGTGCGCTTGCAGAGTGGAGCGGCGGGACTGAGCGAGGCGCATCTGATGTCTTGGTTTGGCCCCGCCATGTTGCTGGGCGCCGGCACTGCGCTGCTGACGCGATTCCTCCGAGTGTACCGAAACGCGCGGCGCACGAATGCGGAGCTATCGCTCGAGCTCGAGCGTCACCGCAGCGAGATCACGCAACAGCTGACCCGCGTGCAGGAGCTGGAGCAGCAGCGCGTCGTGATGTCCGAGCGTGAGCGAATGACCCGCGAGATGCACGATGGCGTGGGTGGTCACCTGGTCGCGGCCCTGGCCTCCATGGAGCACGGTAAGGTCGCCGCGCCCGAGGCCTCGCGGGCAGTACGAGACGCTCTGGACGACGTGCGGCTGGTGGTGCACGCGCTCGAGCCATCGGCCCAGGACCTGACGTCGTTGCTGGCGGACATGCGCATACGGCTCGAGCCGCGCCTGCGCTCGCAGGGCCTGAAGTTCCGCTGGGAGGTCGAGGATCTTCCACCGCTGACCCGGCTCGGCCCCTTCGACGTGCTGCAGGTCTTGCGCATCTTTCAGGAGTCGGTCACCAACGTTCTCAAGCACGGTCGCGCTGCCAGCATCACGGTGCGCAGCGGCTCGTGCGCGCAGGCCTACCCGCAGTCGGCCGCATACATCGAGATCGCCGACGACGGCGGCGGGTTTGCGCCGGACATGCAGCCCGGTCGCGGCATCCCCAACATGACCGCGCGTGCCGAGCGCATCGGCGCGACGCTGACCATCGGCTCCAGCTCGCGCGGCACGGCCGTGCGTCTGGTGATCCCCGATCAGGTGCAAGTATGAGCGTCCCCAAGAAGCGCGTGCTGGTGGTCGAGGACGAGCCCGACACCCGACGTCACATTGCCGACGCCGTCTCGCGCAGCGACCACTTCGAGCTGGCGGATGCGGTGGCCGAGCTCGCGGACGCTCGGCGCGTGCTAGCCGCCACGCGTGTCGACGTCCTACTCACCGACCTGCAGCTTCCAGACGGGCACGGCGTGGAGCTGATTCGCAGCACACGTGCGAGCTACCCCGACATCCAGATCTTGGTGATCTCCGTGTTCGGCGACGAGCGAAGCGTCATCTCCGCGGTGCAGGCTGGCGCAAGCGGCTACCTGCTGAAGGACGGGACACTCAACGAACTGGCCGAGGCGCTGCTCGACTTGGTGGAGGGAGGGTCGCCCCTCAGTCCGTCGGTTGCCCGGTATGTTCTGCGGCTCGCGCAGTCGGCCAGCCTTCCCGAAAAGGCAGCAGACTCGACGGGTGCGCGCTCCAAACCTGAACAAGTGCCTCGCCTGTCGCCGCGTGAGATCGAAGTCCTTGAGCTGCTCGCCAAGGGTTTCACGCCCGCCGAGATAGCGCCGCTGCTAAGCATCACAGCGCACACGGTGGTCACACACACGCGCAACATTCACAAGAAGCTCGAGGTCAGCTCTCGCGCAGCCGCTGTTTTCGAAGCGGTCTCATTTGGGATCATCAAGCTGGGTGGCTAGAGGCAATTCCATACGTCGCAGGGCGGGCGTATGCCGGACGGCGCGACCGGCCCCGTACGGCTGCGGCTAGCGGCTCGCTCACAGCAACCAATGCGGCGCGACCACCGCTCCTTCGGAGATGATGCCGACCCCTGTATCGTCGGCGATGAACGTGTTGACCGGGGAGGACAGCTTGACGTGAAAGCGCTCGCCCCTCTCTCGGGTGCTGTCCGCGCAGACCATCACGCCGTACGTCGTGCTGAGCTGGCCCGCCGGAATCACTCGCCGCACTCTCTGGGTAAGAATGTCCGGGCTGGGCTTGCGGTTGCAGTCGCCAGGTAAGCCAGCCGAGGTTGTCTCGAGATCCGTGACCGTGGTCAGCACCGAGACCTCGTAAGGCACCGCCTGAGAAAGGCTGAGGGTGAAGGTCGCGGGCGCAGCGCCGCTGGTGGGCTCGCCAACTGTCAGATCGTTGACGCTGACCGACGGGAGATCGACGATCTCGCCGATGGCCAGACACAGCTCGCCGCTGCACAAGCCCGTCTGGGCCTCCTGAACACGTAGATAGAGCGTCTCCCGTGACTCGACGAGATTGTCGCCGCAGACGGTGACATGCACACTCAAGCGGTCCTCTCCGGCTGGCAGCGTGATTGGCTTGTCCGTGAACGCGAGGTAGTCGACTCCGGGGCTGCAGCTACTGCCCGGGGTCGCAGGTGCAGAGGTTGCGGACGAGACCATGGTCGAGACCTTGAGATTGACCGGCGTCGCGTTCGGCCCATCCACGAAACCGAGCTCGAACTCGAGGTCACTGGTTCCCGTCACGTGGTCGGTCGTGCTGGCGTTGTGGGCCGCCACCACGAGCGCTGAAGACGTCTTGTGAAGCTCCCCCGGTTCTTCAGCTCGCGCTGCGTAGGAGTCGTCCTCGTCGCCCGGCGGTGCGCACGCGGCAACGAGCAACGTCGTCAGGATTGCGGTGATTCGTGAGTTTCTGTTCGTCATGGGACTCTCCTCGCGTCGGTCGAGACCGGAATGGTCCGACCCTCGTGCTGGCGAGAAGCCGGGGGGCCAGCTGTGACAGCGAAAGCGACGTGCGAGAGCAGCGGCTGCGCAAACAGCGGCGCGCATCGCAGGAGCGAAGCGCGAAGACCGCTTTGGCTCGCAGTGAAGGGCGCTGGCCTGGCGCGCCGTGTGCCGCACGCGAGTTGCCGCCTCTGACCTGCATGATAGAGCCCGAATTCTACTCGAGGCAAGGTCATGGTCATCGGTGCAGCGCTGGGCTTCGGACAACTACTTTACGAGCGCTTTCGGCGCTGCACGAGCACAGCTTTGCTTCGTTTCCTGCTCTGCGTCCTGGTCTCCTCGAGCGCAGCGCAGACCTCGGCGCAGGAGGTCTCAGAAGCGACGCGCAGCGAGGCAAGAGAGCGCTTCGAGCGCGGGCTGCGTCTGTTCAATCAAAACAACACGGGCGCTGCGCTCGCCGAGTTTGCGCGCGCTTACGAGCTCATCGCGAACCCGGTCGTGCTCTACAACATCGCGCTGGTACAGGTGGCGTTGCAACGTCCGGTCGATGCGGTGACCACGTTCGACAAGCTGCTGGCGGATGCGCACTCTTCATTGCGCCCCGAAGAGCTCGCGCTCGCGCGAGAGCGCCGCAGCGAGCAAGCGGCGTTGGTCGGCGAGCTCGCCCTCGAGGTCGACGCGAGCGGCGCGCGTATCGAGCTCGACAGCTTCGAGGTCGGTCAGTCACCGCTCGCCTCGGCCGTGAGGGTGGCTGCCGGGGAGCACACACTGTCTCTGGTGGCGCCAGGTTTCGTGCCCGAGCGCCGCCGCCTCCTGGTCGCTGGCAAGCAGCGCGTCGAGCTCCCCGTCAAGCTCACGCCACTCGTGGGCAGGCTCGCGTACCTGACCGTGCACGCCAACGTGCAGGGTGCCGACGTCAGCGTCGATGGCTTGGTGGTTGGCAAGACGCCCTTGCACAGCTCGCTCGCGCTCGCGGCCGGCATGCACGAGGTCGCGGTCGCACGCAGAGGCTACCGCGGCTCGAGCCGAGCTGTCGCAGTCGGGGAGGGGACTACGGGAGAGCTCTCGCTCGAGCTGCAGGTCGATGCTGCCGCGCTCGCGACCGAGGGCAGCACGCTCGAGCTGCGACCGAGCGAGTCAGACTGCGTCGTCACTCTCGACGGTGTTCCGCGCGGCGCGTACACCGAGCCCATCAGGCTGCCGCCGGGGCCCTATTCGTTGCGCGTCGAGCGCGCGGACTTCTTCCCTTTCGAGCGACACATCCAGCTTGCCCCCGGAGTGCGTACGCTGGTGCCGGTCGTGTTCGAGCCCACTGCCGAGAAGCGCGTGCGCTATCGAGACAAGGCCCAGCGCTGGCGCCGCGCCGGTTTTTCCACGGCGGGGGTCGGAGTGGTCTTGCTCGCCGCCGGGATCTCGTTCGTCGTGTACAACAAAGGTGCGGAGCGCGACGCGAAGCAGAAGTTCGATCGCTCCGACGTCCTTACAGCTGGCGGCGACTGCTCTCCCGGCTTCACCAACGCTGCATGCAACACCGAAGCAGAGCTACGGCTGCAACATCTAGACGACGTGCGAGCGCGTGAGAAGTTTGGGTGGATCGGACTCGGCGTCGGCGGGGCAACGCTGGTCACAGGTCTGCTGGTCTTACTCAGAGGCGAGGACCCGAAGCGCTACGAGCAGCCGCAACAGACTCGAGTGTACGCGCTGACGCCGACAGGATGGGGCGCGCGCGCGAGCGGCGGCATGGGCTTGAGCGGGCGTTTTTGAAAGCGCGAGCCTAGAATTTTGCGCAGTAGCGTGGGCCGCTGCTGGATTGCACGCAGTTCTCGTCAGCTGCGCACTGGGCCTCGGTCGTGCACGTGCGTGGACTCGTCGGCCGTCGCGGCGCCGGGGCACTGGGTGCCGGTGTCCCGCACACCACGAGATCGAGGCCAAACAGGGTCGTCAGCTCGAGCTGGACTCCCTGGGCGAGGACGCGGTGATAGTCGTCGAGAGCGCGGCTCTGACCGGGGACAAGCTCGAGCGGCCGGCTGCTGCCGCTGCAACAGCGGTTTGTATCACCGCTCGCGACGATCGTGCCCGCTGGCGCGCAGTACGCAGAGAAGTTCACGGCAGCAGTGAAGGGGGCACAGCGGTCGACGACGCGTCTCCAGTTCAGGCCAGAGAGCGTGCGCGTGACGGCTCTGTCCCAGCTGACCTCGCAGCGCGCGTTGCTGGCCGAGGCCGGACCGCCACACCAGCGCCCGGTCGGGTTTGCGGCACAGCACTCATCGTGCATCCAGCTCCCTGCGTTGACCCAACAACTACTCCCGCTGCAGCCGAGAGCCAAGAGCGTGTAGTCGAGGTTGTCGGGCAGGAGATCGAACGCCTCGGTCAGTGGGAGCGAGGATGACGACGTCCACGCGCTCGGTTCGGGCGCACCTCCGCACTGCACGCCGATCGCGCCAAAGCAGTTGTTAGGATTTGTGCAGGATGTGCTCGGCGCAGCAGGTGTGGTGGGTGGAGCTACTGGACCGGGATCAGATGGGGTGTCATCCCCTGGCGCGCCGCAGCCATTGTGTGCGTCGCAGATCTCTGCCCGCGGCGGCATCAGCGCCTCTGTGTGCGAGTCGAGCTCGAACGCTCCTTCTCTTGCCTCGCCGGACTCAAGCGCACAGCTGGCCTGCGCGCAGGCGAATAGGCACGCGACGTAGAGACGTAAAACGCTCGGCGCCGATCCGACATCTATGATTTTCTTCCCCATGATGACTCTCCATTCGAGGTTGGTCAGTGTCCGGTGAGAGCGGCGAGCGACTGCAGCTTCCCTGTCCGGCAGTCCAGCAGAGAGCGCGCCTGCAGCT
>JBEGTL010000234.1:0-11588 GCA_041179425.1 Pseudomonadota bacterium
ACTGCGCGCTTCCGGCGCAGGCGCTCCAGGTCGTCCAGTCGCCCCATGCGCACGCATCGCCGCAGCTGCGGGTGCGGCGCTGGGTGCCTGCCGCGCAGCTCCCGCACGACTGCTCGGCCGCCTCGATCTGACCCGGGACACACGCCCCCGCAGCGCCGGAACACACGCCCCACTCGCTCCATGCGCCAAAGGTGCAGCTCGCCACGGACCACGTGCGCACGCGGGTCTGCTTGCCGAGGCCGCACGCCTCGCACGGGCGTTGTTCGGTCTCGGGATCGTGCGTGCCGCAGCCGCCGTCGGCGCCGTCGTCCACGCCGCCATCGGAGAGCTCGTCGCAGTGAAAGACACTCCATCTGCAGTCCGCGCCACAGCTGCGCGCGAGCGTGCCACCCGTGCCGCACGCCGCGCCGCGCTCGGTGATCGTGTTGCAGCTGCACTCGTCGGTGCTCGACCAGCGTCCTGCCACGCAGCTGAAGTGCTGTTGTCCGCAGTCACCGCAGGGGGCCGTCAGCGTTGCGTCGCCGGTCGTACAGGGACAGGTATGAGGATCGGTGCACGGGGCAGGATCGTCGGCTCGAGCGTCGGTGTCGGGAAGGCTCTGGTTGGCGCCGGGCGGGCCCTGCGGTGCGTCTGCAGACACGCCCGCCTCGTCCGCGCTGGCGGGGTCGGACAGGGTCGGCGCCGCTTCGTCTCCCAGGCGCGCGTCTTCGTTGTCGAGCAGCGCGTTGCAGGCGAACGAGCCGAAGCTGAGCAAGGTCGCGACCACGAGCTGGCCCAAGCGTGCGGTTACCGCGCGCGCGGTGGGACGTCGGTTGGCGCGCGCGCGGGGGGCAGTCGTGGAGTCGGGCACGCACACTGCACACCACGATTCGTGCCATGGGGGCGCAGTGCACCGCACCATGCGCGAAAGGCGCCGTCCGCGCCGGTGATTGCGATCTTGCCCTGTGTCGCGCCTTCGCGTCGGTAGTCGACGAGGCCTCGCGCCTAGCCTGACTGCCAACCGTAGGTTGCAGGTGCCAAGCATTTGTTGGCACGTCGAAGCGCGCCCTCGGCCGCGCGAGCAAAGAGTCGAAGCGCGCGCTCGGGCACGAGGGCGAAGAAGCTACATCGTGCCCCGTGCGGCGCGGCGCTGGTTACAGACAGTACGCTCCAGGCGCCCAGCTGCAGCCGCAGGTCTTGTCGGCGCGACAGCACGCGACGGCGCCCAGCGGAAAGCAGGACACCGTGCAGTCCGCGTTCTGCATACAGGCCCGCGTGCGCGGTGGCGACAACGCCCCGAGATCAGGGAGCCCGGCAGGGGGGGTGGGCAGGCCGGGCAGCAGAGGACGCGCTCTGCTCGCATCGCGACCCGCGTCTTGTTTGGCCAACGAAGCGTCTTGCTGCGCGCTGGCGTCGCGCACGGGCGCGAATCCCGCGTCCAGAAGAGGCGCTTCGGGCAGCGTCTCGCCGACCTCGGCCTCTTGCGACGCAAGGCCCTCGTCTTCGGGCAGGTCTTGGGCTTCGTCGTCGGGCTCTGGCAGCTCGGGCTCGGTGGCCGGCGTGTCTGGGAGAACGTCGACGACTGGACTCGCGGCACACGCGACCAACAGACAAAGCCAAGAGTAACGAAGACACAAACGCATGATCCCTCGATACGGCGGCGCCCCCAGGCGCAGGATCCACGAAGCGCAGCCTCGTCGAGCCCCGCGCACGACGAGCGCAATCTCTGCCAACAATCTCTGTCCACGACGCGAGCGAAGGGGATAGACCGCGTCGCCGTGAGTTAATCACGGCTAGCACTTCTGCCGGGGAATCGACAAGGCGTACTCGTCGTCGGGACACTTTTGGCGTCGAAAGTCAGGTTTGGCAGCCGAGGTCTGAATGCGCCCTCGGGCGCGCAAGCCAAGACAGGCGCGCGCCAACACAAGGCGAGACCTCGACGCGCTGCTCGATGCGCCGGGACGAGCTTCACTTTTTGGGCGTGGAGCTTGCCCGAAGCGCGTGGAGCGCCCTCGAGAGCGCGCCGCAGGAACGGGATGAGATGCGCCCGAACCGCGCACGGGTCGTCGATGAACGGCCAGTGGCCAAGGCCCTTGAGGATGTAGACCTCCGCCTGGGGGAACGTCTCGCGCTGTCGCTCTGCATACTTTACGGGAAGGTACGGATCGCCTTCACCCCAGAGCACGCACACGGGCACGTCGAGCTTGCGCAGCTGATCTCCGAAGCGCGCGAAGTGCTGATCGGGGTTTTTCGTTGCGCGGTACAGGTTGAGCACGGTGCGTTTGTGCGCCCAGTCCGCGTAGCTCATCACCCGGTCTACGTAGTCTTGGGGGAGCGCGATGGGGTTGTCTCGATCGAGCGCGCTCTTGAGGATTTTGGGCGAAGCGAGCAGCTGAAACAGCTCGCCCAGCAGCGGCGCCTGCCAGATCTTGGCGTACTTGTGCCAGCGGTACCCTTGCAGCACGCCGGTGTTGAGGAGCGTCAGACTGGCCACGCGGGTCGGGTGCAAGGCGGCGTACTGCAGACCAAACCCTCCACCGAAGTCGTGCATCACCAGGTGCGCGCGCTCGACGCCGAGCTGGTCGAGCACGCCGGCGAGGTGACGTGCGTACCCAGCGACGTTGAACGCGAAGACCTTGGGCCGATCGGCACGTCCAAAGCCGGGATGATCGAGCGCCACCACGCGTCCGAGCTCGGCCGCCGCAGGGATGAGCGACTCGAAGTCGTCCATGGGTCCGGGGTTCCCGTGCACGAACACCACTGCATCGGACTTGGTGCCCGGTCGCGTGTCGTGCACGGCGGAGCGCACTCCGTCGACCGAGATGTACGTTACATCGAGCATAGGACTCTCCTCCCCTGGGGCCGTGACCCGTTCTGTTGCGCGCCCGCACGAGAGCAGACACGCGCAGAAACTGTTCCACGCTTCTCGACTACACGAAGGGGAAATGCGCGCCATCCGTGCGGGAGAGCGTGTGGCGGCTCAGCCGACGATGCTGCGCGAGCGCAGCAAATAAAACGAGCCGTCTTCGAACACCCAGTCCACTTCCTGGGGGCTCCCGTATTGTCTCTCCACGTCGGCGCCGATGCTGGAGAGCGCAAACGCCTGGTGATTGGTCAGCACACGTGCGTCGTTCCTCAGCTCTTGCACGGACATGCCGCGCCCTTCCAGCCAGATGGGCGGCTCCGGCGTGGGGCGCGGCTTTTGCGGCGGCAGGTCTCGGTCGGGGCCGACGTCGCCCGCGAGCTTGGTCTCGACCAGACGCATGTCTGACTTACGCACCGAGTAAGAGTCGGCAGACCCACTCGACAACGGGACGCCTGTCAGCGGATCGGCCGTAGCCTCAATCAGGATACGCGAACGGTCGGGCTGCGACGGATCGGTGGTCAGCAAGAGCCCCGCCTTGGAGGCTTTCATCATCCGCTGGACCACGACGCCCATCGAGGGCTCGCTGTGTTGGTTCCAGAGCTGACGGTAGCCCACCATCGAAGGGCACCAGAGGTTCATCCAGCACGCGGTGACCTTTTCCAATAGGTTGGTTTCGCCCTTGACGTTGGGAAAAGTCTCGGTCGCGCTGCGCAGCGAGGTACCCGCTCGGTCGTCGCTGACCATGGACGACCGGACCGCGACGGCGACGTTGTCGCCGAGCTTTCGGTACGCACTCGTGATGGCCAACGCCAGCTCCGCGGGTACGGGGGTGCGCGCGAGGTCGCTGCGGATCGCCAAGGCGATACGCTCGACCTCCTCGCGTGCGCCTCTGGAAAGCGCCTCGCCCAAGACGACGAGCAACTCTCGGCGGGCGGGTCGCTCCATGGCGAGACCGTACGCCGCAGCCGTGATCACGAACCCCGCTGGGACGGGGAAGAGTCCGGCCGTCAACTCACCCAGGTTGGCACCTTTGTAGCCCGCGATCTCGTCGTCGCCCCGGCGCAGCTCCTCGAAGCCGCGAATGAAGTCGTTGGCTCTGCTCTCGACGCGTGTGCGCGGGCTGCCAGCTTGGGTCACGAGGGCACCGCGGCGACGAGCGCGCGTGGGCCGACACGCCAGTGCTCCAGGTTGAACGCGATGCTCTCGAGTGTGCCGCGCGCGTAGGTGAAGTCGCCCGCCGCTTCGTGCCACGTCGCGCTGAGCTCGTACGGTGTGCGTAGGCCGCCTCTCGTCTCATAGCCGCCGAAGTAGGCAGACCACGGCGTGCGACGTGGAGTCTTGCCGCTGCGCCAGCGGTCGTCGGTATCGAAACGAACGCACTCGTCTGCGTCGTTGAAGTGAAACGTGCCGCTCACCGTGAGCCCGTGATCGGTGATCGAGGCCCGAGCGCTTCGATCGTCGATCGCCGTCCAGGTGAGGTATTTCTGCAGCGCGAACGACGGAACGAGCGGCAGCTCGGAGAGTAAGGTGACGAGCGCGGACTCATCCATGTAGCGCCCTCGCGCGTCGGCCACGGTGATCACTTTCATCAGGGTGATCAGCATCTGACCGTGCCCGTGCTGATACTTGTCGCGCCCTTCGAGGCGGAGCACGCCTCCCAACTTGCCCGTCATCAGCGCGATGCGCGTGGGCTCGGGCACCGACGCGAACTGCTCGCAGCAGAGCTTCATCCACAGGGAACGGCGTGAGCGCCTGAGCAGCAGCTCACGCCAGACGATGCGGGCGTTGAGGGTGTGCGGCGTGCCCACCAAGCCGGACGCACGAAAGAAGCGCTGCACGGGGGCCGGCAACCCGGCGAGCTCGCGCTCCTCGATGTTGCGCACGAGGCGTTTGCCGCGTTTCGCCAGCTCGGCTGCGACCTCCGAGCGAAAGCGAGCGGGCACTCTCCACGCGCGCTCGAGCGCGGGCGCGGACGACGATGGGTTCATGCGGCTGCCCTAGCAAGCGCGCGGCCAGCGGGCGGAGCCACGATAACCGGCGTTTTTCGCCATTGTTTGCCGAGGTCTTGCGTCCCGACGTAGGTGTAGCGCCGAAAGAATTGCGGCTTCCCGACGAGCCCGCGAAATTTTTTCGCGGCCCCAGGCGGTGTCCGCTGTCGTCCCGTGTTTTGCGTGCCCAGTTGGGAAGCGGCGGGGACCCGCGCGTGCAAGGGTAAGGCTTGCGCCCGCAACCGTGGGACGCGCACGCTGAGTTCACCATGATGCGACGCGACAAGGGACGGCTACTGGTCGTGGACGACGAGGAGGACTCGTGTCTGGGCCTGGTCGCGATGTTTCAGGCCGAAGGCTACCTGACCGCATTCGCGCTGGACGGGGAGCGAGCGCTGGCCATGATGGAGGCGTTCGACCCGGACGTCGTGCTCACCGACTTGGTGATGCCGGGCCTGCACGGCATCGAGCTCGTCGAGCACGGAAAACAAAAGGTTCCGCACGCCTCGTTCGTGATCATGACGGCTTCGCGCAGCATCGAAGACGCCGTGCTCGCAATCAAGCGTGGCGCGGAGAACTTCCTCACCAAGCCGCTCGACCTCGACGCGGTGTCCGCACTGGTGGACCGCGCGTGCGAGAAGGCGCAGCTGTGTCGCGAGACCATCGCGTTGCGCGCGCGGCTCGCGTCACGCTTCCGAGTCGACAACATCTTGGGCGAGCACCCCTCCATGCAGCGCCTGCTCAAGACGCTGGCGCAGGTGGCGCCGAGTAAGGCCACCGTGCTGATTCAGGGCGAGAGCGGTACGGGCAAGGAGCTGATTGCCGCCGCAATTCATCAGAACTCTCCGCGCCGAGACAAGCCCTTCGTGAAGCTGAACTGTGCAGCGCTGGCCGAGGGACTGCTCGAGTCCGAGCTGTTCGGACACGAGCGCGGCGCGTTTACGGGTGCCCTGAGCCGGCGCGAAGGGCGCTTCCATCAAGCGCACCAAGGCACGCTGTTCCTCGACGAGGTGAGTGAGATTCCCCTTTCCATGCAGGTCAAGCTGCTGCGCTTCCTGCAAGAAAGGCAGTTCGAGCGCGTGGGCGGCAACGAGACGTTGACGGTCGACGTTCGCGTCGTTGCGGCCACCAACTGTGACCTCACCGAGCGAATGAACACTGGCAGGTTTCGCGAAGACCTGTTCTATCGACTGAACGTGGTGCAGGTGGACGTGCCCCCGCTGCGTGTCCGCAAGAGCGACATCCCTCTGTTGGCGACCGCATTTTTGCAGCGCTTCGGCGGGGACAATGGTCACTATGTGGAGGGCCTTACCGAGTCGGCGCAGCGCGCGCTGATGGGTTACTCGTGGCCGGGCAACGTGCGCGAGCTGGAGAACGCCATGGAGCGGGCTGTCGTCATGTGTGCGGACAAAAACATCGGTCCGGAGCACCTCCCGGCACACGTCACGGCGCCGGGCGGGCGGCTTGCCACGCTGGTGCCCGGCGTCAGCTTGGCGGAGCTCGAGCGAATGGCCATCGAGCAGACCCTCGAGGCCGTGGGCGGCTCCACCGCCAAGGCCGCCGAGATCCTCGGGGTCAGCAGTCGCAAGATTCAGTACAAGCTCAAGCTCTGGCATCTCTCGGAACACGAGCTGTCAGACGACCCTGCCAGCTGGCGAAACTGACTGTCCTTCGGGGGAGTGGCCTCCTCGACAGTACTCCCACGACGTGGGATGCATCCCAAGCGCGTGCTCGGGGCACCACGTCGGCTTGGTCAGTTCTGCGCTCGCGCGCCCCAGGCAGGGCGCGCTTCTCGTTGCTCGCACGCCGAGGGCGCGCTTGGACGAGTCGTCCAGTAAAAGTCTCGTCGCGCCGCGCCTCGAGTCGGGGGTTGGTCCATGAGTGATGGCAACGAGCACGACGAGTGCGTCGACGCCTGGTTGCGGCGAGCGCCCGAGGATCTGACGCTCGAGCAACAGCTGCGCCGCTTCGAGCGAGCGTTCGGGGCCGTGTTGGCACGCGCTCATCAGACGCTGGGCGAGGTCACGCTGATGGCGGTCCTCGACCGTGTGCTCTACGTCGCGGCCGAGAAATATCCTCTCCTCTCGGAGCTGGAGGCGGAGGCCACACGTGTGAGCTGCCAGAAGCTCCTCCGGGTCGCGCATGCAGTCCCTCCCGCCCAGCACGTCGCGGCCACCCGGTTCGTCATGGTCGAGTTTCTGACTGTCCTCGGCAAGCTGACCGCCGAGATTCTGACGCCAGCGCTCCACGGAGAGCTAGCCCGCGACCTCGAAACGAACGGGTCGTCCAGGCTCGAGCGAAGTGCCGAAGCGGGCTCGGCGCGCGCGCAACGTGTAGACGCAACGAGTGACGACACCCGCTCTGGCCCGACCGCGTCGCACGCGCACGAGGGCCCCGAGGAAGCCGAGTCATGAACAAGAAGACGACCAGCAGCTCGCGAGTCACGACCGGCGTGCGCAACCTCGATGCACTGTTTCACGGTGGACTCCCGCTGGGCTCGGTCGTTGTCGTGGCCGGCGCGCCCGGTGCCGGCAAGACCATCCTCACCCAGCAGCTGTGTTTTCACGCCGCGTCGTCCGAGCAGCGCGTCCTGTACTTCAGCACCCTCTCGGAGCCCACTGCCAAGACACTGCGTAACTTGGCGCAGTTCAGCTTCTTCGCGGCAGACAAGCTCGGCGCGGCCGGCGTGCAGTTCGTAGACCTCGGTCTCATCCTGCGCGCGCAGGGCCTCGCAGAGGCCTCCAAGCTGATCATGGAGCAGGTCAAGAAGCAGAAGCCTGCGCTGGTGGTGGTCGACAGCTTCAAGGTGTTCGACGACCTGGCGCGTTCGCGCGAGGAGCTACGCAAGTTCGACTACGAGCTGGCCGTCAACCTGATGGCGTGGGAGGTCACCACGCTCTTGCTCGGCGAGTACGGGCAGCAAGACATCAGCACCAATCCGCTGTTTTCCATCGTCGACGGCGTGGTGTTCATGAGTCAGCGCGTGCAGTCCGGCGAGCAGCAGCGTTTTTTGCAGGTGCTCAAGCTGCGTGGGACTGCACACAGCCGCGAGGAACACTCGTTCGCCATTGCGGCAAACGGCATCGAGGTCTTTGCGCCGCGAGTTACCATCAAGCGCGAAGACCGAGGTGCAGGCGGGCCACGCTGTAAAACCGGAATCGTCAAGTTCGACGAGCTGCTGGTCGAAGGCATCTCGCGCGGCTCGAGCTTGTTGATCGCGGGCGTGGCAGGCACGGGCAAGACCGTGCTTCTCCTCGAGTTCATCTACCGGGGTGCGCTCGCAGGCGAGAAGGGCATCGCGTTTTCGTTCGAGGAGAGCCAGGAGCGTCTACTCGCGACGGCGCGCGGCTTGGGCTGGGACCTCCAGAAGGAGATCGACCGAGGGATGGTCGAGATCGTCTTCATCGCGCAGCCGGACATCATGGTCGAGCAGCACCTCTTGATGATCCGCGAGCGCGTGGAGCAGAGCGGCGCGCAACGGGTGGCTATCGACTCGGCCTCGGTGTTCCTGCACAAAGTGAAAGACCCCGAGCTCGACCGCGAGAAGGTCTTTCAGCTGGCCAGCATCGTCCAGAACGCACAGGCCGTGGGGTTCTTTGCCACCGACATTCCGTACGGCGAAAACCGGATCAGCCGGTTTGGCGTCGAAGAGACGGTGGTAGACGGCATCGTGCTGCTGTCTTCGGTGGAGGAGGGGTTCGAGCGCGAGCGTTACATCGAGGTGTACAAGCTGCGCAACACGGCGCACTTGCACGGGCGACACAACATGTCGATCGGTGCGGGCGGCATCAGCGTGTTCCTGCGCTACGGCGTGCGTGCCGATGCTCTGCTGCCGCCGCCGTCGCTGGATACTACGCGCAGACTGTCCACGGGTGTGCGCGGTCTCGATGCGCTTTGTGGCGGTGGTCTGCTCGAGCGGAGCGTGACGCTCGTGTCGGGAAGCGCCGGCATCGGCAAGACCACGCTCGGCGTCCAGTTCCTCGTCGAAGGGGCGCGGCAAGACGAACCCGGACTGTACGTCGCCTTGGAAGAAGGTCCCGAGCAGCTCCTCAAGACTGCCGAGGCCCTCGGGCTGTCGCTGCGCGAGGCTACCGAACGGGGGCTGGTGGAGATTGTCTACCTTTCCAGCGAATACGTGCGCGCGAGCCAGTTCTTGACGCTGCTCGACGACAAGATCCGCGCGCACAAGACGCGCAGGCTCGTCCTCGACAGCGTGAGCCACCTGGAGCGAGGTGGCGCTGATACGTTTCGCCAGCTGCTCTACGCGATGGTGATGCGTTTTAAGTCGTGCGGTGTCACCAGCGTGCTGACCCTGGAGTCGGACTCCCTGTACACCACCGACCACGTCACCAAGCGCGGCTACTCGCCGGTGGCCGACAACATCTTCATGCTGCGTTACCAGCGCGAGGGTGCCGTGATGTACCCTGGTCTTTCCGTCGTCAAGACACGGGGCAGTGCGCACGACTTTGGTGCGCATCGCCTGTCGACGGGCCCCGGCGGCATCCGCATCGAGACGCGTATCGATGTGGACCTGCCCGAGCATGACGGAGTTGCGCCACCGAGAGGCGCCGAGAGTTAGCACGTCATGTCATCCCGAGGTCCAGAGCGGAGTCTAGTTGCGCACGACGAGGTCGGGCGGCGCGACGTGCTGATCGCCGAGCTGAGACACAGAGAGGGTCGGCTGCGGGACCTCTTGGAGATCAGTAAGGTTCTGCTGCGCTTCGAGACGATCGATCGGACGCTGCCCGAGGTGCTGGCGCTGGTGTCGCAGAATGTCCCGCTGCGCAGCGCGATCTTCGTGCAGGACAAGGGCGGCGACCACGCGCTCCTGTTCCGCGTGGAAGGCGGAGAGCAAAAGCAGCTCGAGGAGGCCAAGTCCCACGTGGCGGAGTCGTACGGCTACCTCGTACCGTCCTCGCTGAAGCTCGAGCTGGAGTATGCGCCTCTGTTGGTACTTCCGATCTTCGCTCGCCCGCCCGAGGACGCGCGAAGACCCGCGCAGCCGCCGCAAACCGAGGCGCCAGCTCCTCCTTCGGTTCAGCAGCTCGTGCTCCTGCCTCTGGTGGGCGCTGGGGGTGCGATCTTCGGTGCGCTTCAAGTGGCCGGCATGTCTCCAATGGGAGAGCCAGAGCTCGTCTTCTTCAGTGACGTGGTGACCCAGCTTGCCACGGCGCTCGTCCGCGATGCACGAGAGCGTGCCCTGACGGTCTCGGAGGCCAAGCTCGCCGGCATCGTGTCCATGGCGATGGATGCCGTGATCACGGTGGATGAGACCTTACACATCTCGATGTTCAACGCAGGCGCGGAGCGCATCTTCGGCTGGGCGACGAGCGAGGTGCTGGGCAAGTCCATCGAGCTGCTCTTGCCCACCCGCTTTCATGCGGCGCACGCGCTCCACTTGAACACGTTTCGTGACGCGCCCGAGGCGGCGCGAACCATGGGTGGGCTACGCCCCGCCATCTACGGACGACGCAAGAACGGCCAGGAGTTTTACGCCGACGCAGCAATCTCCAAGCTCTTTGTCGGCGGGGCTTGGTTGTTCACCGTGTTCCTGCGCGACATCACAGAGCAGAAACGGATCGAGCACGAGCAGCTGTTCCTCTCCGAGGTGAGTACGCTGCTGATCGGGACGCTCGACAACGAGCAGACGCTCGGCGACATCGCGCGCCTCGCCATGACGGGCATTGCGGACTTCTGTGTCATCGAGTTCGTAGACGAGGGCGGCCAGCAACGAAGGCTCGATGTCCTCACCAGGGAACCCGAAAAAGAAGAGCTCGCGGAGGCGCTCAAGGCCTTCCCGCTCGACCGCACGCGCCCGCACCTGAGCGCGGTGCTGCTAGATACCGAAGAAGCGCAGGTCGTGTCCGAGGTCACCCCCGCGTTTTTGCGTTCTTTTGCGCAAGACGACGAGCACCTGCGGCTGTACGAGGCCATGGGTCTGCGCTCGTTGATGGGGGTTCCCTTGGTGGTGGCCGGCCGCCTGCTGGGCGCTCTGATCGTCGGCTCGTGTCAGCCCGGGCCGGGTTTTGGAGACGCCGACCACCGACTCCTTGCGCAGATCGGACAGCGCGCTGCACTCGCGCTCGAGAGTGCCCGCCTGTATCGCGTGGCGCAGCGCGCAGTGCAGGTGCGCGACGACGTGCTGGGCGTCGTGGCGCACGACCTGCGCAATCCGTTGGGTAGCATCCTGATGCAGGCGGCTTTGTTCCGCCGAAAGGGTGAGCAGCCGGAGCGCAGATCGAGTCGCCCCGGAGACGTGATCGAGCGCGCCGCCAAACGGATGAATCGTTTGATCCAAGACCTGCTCGACATCACGAGCATCGATGCGGGTCGCCTGTCCATCGACTGTACGGCGGTCGACGCACGACAGGTGTTGGTTGACCTGATCGAGGCGCAGCAATCGCTGGCCTCGGCCCGCTCCCTCGAGCTGCGCCTCGACAGCACGGCGAGTGACGTGGCGGTCTGGGTCGATCGCGAGCGGCTGTTTCAGGTGCTGGAAAACTTGGTTGGCAACGCAGCAAAGTTCTGGCCCAGCGGAGGGACCATCTCGGTTGGCGCGCGTCGACGCGGGGACGAGGTGCTGTTTTGGGTGGAGGACTGCGGCGCCGGCATCTCCGAAGAAGATCTACCGCACCTGTTCGATCGTTTCTGGCAGGTCAAAAAGACCGCGCGACGTGGTGCCGGGCTCGGGCTCGCCATCGTCAAGGGACTGATCGAGTCGCACGGCGGCCGCATCTGGGTCGAGACCACGGTCG
>JBEGTL010000235.1:0-11586 GCA_041179425.1 Pseudomonadota bacterium
GGACTCAGCACCCTCGGTGCGACCCGGAGCAGCCAGGCGCAAGGTGCCGCGCCGCCTCCCCCCACTGGGACAGCAACGCCTGCACCCGCTGCGGCGCCTGTGCCGGCGCCGAGCAACACGCCCGCGGCCGCGCCTGCACCGCCGGCGGCACCCGCTGCGGCGAGCAAGCCCCCGGCCGCGCCGCCGCAGCTGCCGACCGCACCACCTGCCGCACAAAAGCAGCTGCCTGCTGCGGCGACGGCAGTGCCACCCGCAACGCCCAGCACGGCGTCCAAGAGCACGCTCGCTGCGCTGCCCATCCAGCGCGCGACCTTGGCCAACGGGCTGCGCGTGGTGCTCAGCGCCGACCGCACCATCCCCACCGTCGGCATCGCCGTGTACTACGACGTTGGCTCGCGCAACGAGGTGGTCGGACGCTCGGGTTTTGCGCACCTGTTCGAACACATGATGTTCCAGGGCTCGGCCAACGTCGGCAAGGGCGAGCACTTCCAGCTCATCCTCAACCGCGGCGGCCAGATGAACGGCACCACGAGCGAAGATCGCACCAACTACTACGAGACCTTGCCCAGCAACGAGCTCGCACTCGGCTTGTGGCTCGAGGCCGACCGCATGAAGTCGCTCGCCATCACGCAGGACAACTTCGAAAATCAGCGGCAGACGGTGATGGAAGAGCGCCGTCAGAGCTACGACAACCAGCCGTACGCGCGCTCGTTCTTGCGCATCAACGAGCTGGCCTACGGCGACTACTTCCCGTACTCGCACTCGACGATCGGTGACATGAAAGACCTGGTCGGCGCGCCTCTGACGGCCGTGCAGGACTTCTTTACGGCGTACTACGCACCCAACAACGCGGTCATCGCGCTGGCGGGCGACTTCGACCCCAACGAGGCGCTCGCGCTGCTCAACCAGTACTTTGGCGACATCCCCGCGCGCGGCCGCCCCGCGTACCAGCCGGGCGAGCTCGCCCCCCAAGCCGCCGAGCGCACCGAGTCGCTGAGCGATCCGCTGGCGCAGCTGCCGGGCTTCCACGTCACCTACCACATCCCCGCCGATCGCGAGCCCGACCACTACCCCATCGACCTGCTGGCGATGGCCCTGGGCGATGGAGAGTCGTCTCGTCTGTATCAAGAGCTGGTGAAAAAGCGCGAGCTACTGCAGAGCCTCAACGTGGGCACCGACTCGCGGCGCGGGCCCGACCTGTTCTCGGTCTGGGCCGTGCTGGCCGAGGGCAAAGATCCCAAGCTGGCGCGCGATGCGATCTATAAAGAGTTCGTGAAGGTCGCCAAGACCGGCCTGTCGCCGCGCGAGCTCGACAAGGCCAAAAACCGCGTGCGCAGCAGCTTCGTGTTCGGGCTGTCGTCCACGCTCGATCGCGCGCTGGTGCTCGGTCAGTTCGAGCTGTACTTCGGTGACGCCGGCCTGCTCAAGACCGAGCTCGACCGCTACCTCGCCGTCACCAACGACGACATCAAGCGGGTCGCCGGGCAGTACTTCACCGCTACCAATCGCACCGTGCTCGACGTCGTGCCGAGTCCGACCGCCGCCAAGAACGCCGAAGGAGCCGCACAGTGAGAGTCCGTTCTTCGCTCGCGCGCCCGAGGGCGCGCTTCGACCTCATGGGCATCGCGCTCGCCTGCGGAGTGAGCGCTTGCGCTACCGCGCCCAAGCCGCAGCCGACCGAGACCGCCGCCAACACGCAGGTGACCGTCGAGCAGACGGCCCCCACCAAGGTCGCACCGCCCGCCTCGAGCGCGGCGCGCGACATCGCGTTTCCCCCCATCCAGCACGAGACGCTCGACAACGGCCTCACCATCGATGTGGTGGCGCACAAGCAGCTGCCCATCGTCAGCATCGAGCTGGTCATCCAGAGCGGCAGCGCGAGCGACCCGGCCGACTTGCCTGGCCTCGCCAGCACCGTCGCCGACATGCTGCGCGAGGGCACCCTCAAAAAGAAGGGTGCGCAGTACGCGGAGGCAGTCGAGTTTTTGGGCGCGTCGCTGCACACCAGCGCGGGTCAAGAGACGCTGCGCATCGGCATCAGCGCGCTGAGCGAGCACTTCGACGCCGCGCTCGCGCTGCTCGCCGAGGCCGCGCTCACGCCTGCCTTCGACCAGGGCGAGCTCACCAAGCTCAAGAAGCGCACGCTCGACGATCTCAAGCTGAAAAAAGACCGTCCCGTGTGGCTCGCGCGTCGCGAGCTGGCCAAGGCACTCTACGGTGCGCACCCGTACGCGCGCATCGACACCACCGAGCCCGCCGTCAAAAAGCTCGCGCGTACGCACCTCACCAGCTTTCACCAGACCCACTTCGCGCCCAACAACGCGTTCTTGGTCGTGGTCGGCGACGTGCAAGAAGAGCAGGTCAAGGCTTCTGCCAAGAAGCTGTTCGGCGCCTGGAAGAAGCGCGCGCTCACCGAGCCCACGTACGCCGCACCGCCCACGCAGACCACACGAGAGATCGTCGTGGTCGACAGGCCTGCGTCGGTGCAGTCGCAGATCGTGATCGGCAACCTCGCGCTCAAGCGCAACGACCCACACTTCATCCCGCTGATGGTCGCCAACCAGGTCCTCGGTGGCTCGGCGGCCTCGCGTCTGTTCATGGACCTGCGCGAGAAGCGCAGCCTCACCTACGGCGCGTACTCACGCCTCGACGAGACGGTCGACATCGGCTCGTTCCGCGCCAGTGCCGCGGTGCGCACCGAGGTCACCGACGCCGCCATGGCAGGCTTCTTCGAGCACCTCGATCGGATCGTCAAAGAGCCGCCTCCCGCAGAAGAGCTCGAGTCTGCCCACCGCTTCTTGGCCGACAGCTTTCCGCTCGCGATCGAGACCGCCGATCGCATCGCCGACCTGGTCGCCGACCTGCGTGTGTACGGGCTGCCCGAAAACTACTGGGACACGTTCCGCTCCAACATCCGCAAGGTCACCGCGCAAGAGTCACTCACTGCGGCGCAGACCTTCATCCACCCGGACAAGGCCGTCGTCGTGGTCGTCGGCCGCGCGGCAGACATCGCCCCGGCCCTCGCCAAGCTAGGCCCAGTCCGCGTCGTCGACGCAGACGGCAACCCCCTCACCAATGCAGGCACGCCAGCAGCGACGCCGCCGGCAGCGGCAGCGCCCCCCGCGGCACCAGCAGCGTCGCCTGCAGCACCAGCCGCAGCACAACCCGCGGCACCACGTGCCGCGACGCCCGCTGGGCCAGCAGCGCCAGCCATCCCTCCAGCCGCACCGCGCTCCCCCTCGGCCCCGGTTCTCCAAGTTGCACCGGCAGCGGCGGTACCCCCACCGCCTGCGGTCCCATCATCGCCCCCGGCAGCAGCAGTCCCGCCAAGGCCAACTGCCCCACCCGCAGCGCCCGCGACGCGAGCGCCCGCAGCACCGGCAGCGCCAGCACCAGCCCCGCGCTGATCGAAGCGAGCTGACAAAGGTGCGCTCGAAAGAGCGACCTCTGCGCCCTTTTGGTGCTCGGCTTGCCGCTTGCGATGGACTGCTACCAGCGCGCGAACGAGCGCATGCTCATCCATGACATCGGGCGCGTGCCAAGCGCTCCCCTCGGGGGTGCACTTGAGGACACTAGCTATTAGCTAAGCTCGGCGAAGTGATCGAGCCGGTGCGCATTCAGGGGCTTGCGCCCAAGCCCTGGTGGCGAGAGATCTCGGTGCTCGAGGGGCGTGCGCCGGGGCCTCTCGCAACACCCGAGGTGGAGACCCAGTCGGGCAGACCGCGGCGTCACTACCGCTACCCATCGACTGAAGCGACGCTCAAACTCGAACTTCGGTATCGCGGGCGTGCAGAGAACGCGTGTTCGCCTACCGCCAGCTGGCCATGGGGTGCCGTCGCTCGAGAGGCGGCCGCTGATAACGAATGGCCTCGGCCTCGAGCGTCTGGGAGCGGCCATCATCGAAGACGACAAACGGCTGGACTGGGCTGAGGCTACCTGCCGCCGCGACTTCTCGGCGGTGGCTCGGCGGCGGCGGGAGTACGGCGTCGGCATCGAGCCGCTCCGCATTTTCGCGGAGCTCGTCCATCAACTGTGCCGCCGGCTTGGGCCGCAAGGTACGAATGTCGATTGTCCCGACGACTGCGTATGGCTCGCTTGGCGGCTTCTTCAAGAGTTGGATCTTGTCCGCATACATCCGCGATCCTTCTTCGCGGTACTTGTCAAAGTCGCTCGAGCGCACGACTCCAGAGATCATGCTGGAGCCGCAGCCGAGCAGCAGTGCACAGCCACCACAGATGCCCACGAGATCCGCCAAGAAGTTCCGATGAGAGCGCATTGCGTAGGAGATAGCACTGGCGGGCTGTCGGCGCGCGGGCGCGAGGCCGCTGGGCGCCGCGGCTCGAGGAAGAAGTGAACTCTCAGCGGTGCTCGAGGCGACCCACCACTAGCTGATAGGTTGCGTTGTCGTGTGCGGTGGGATCCTCGATCCCACCGACGTCGCGACGCTGGCGACCCGGTCTGTCGCCATCGTCAGAGGCCACGTTGCGTACCCATCTTCGCAACATGCGGGAACTCCCGGTCACTGAGCCTGGCGCAAAGCTGGGCGCTGCACGCGCGCGTCGTCAGCGCAGGCCGCGCGGGTAGGGCTCGCCAGCGCAAGCCAAGGGAGCGGGCAAGAATTCATCGTCGACTTCGGCCCGACCCTATCGCGCGCGAGGAACCACAGACAGGACTTCTCGGGCCGCGACGGGGTCATATTCGGCCATTTTGGTGCCGGCGCCGCCGATGCGAGCAGAGCGTCGTCTGTACCGTGACGGTCAGCGTCGGCGGAACGGGCCGAACGATTCCGCGCGCGGGCCTCACGGCAGCGGCAAGCCGCGCCGCTTCACGTCGCGCGCGAGCAGCGCGGGGTGGGGTGTCTCGGCGGGCTGGCCGAGCGCACGATTGATGGCGAAGCTCGAGATGTAGAGCGTCTTTTTTTCGTGACCGCGCGTGCCGAAAACGAGGCTGGAGGGGGCATCGAGGGGGGCACCTTCATTGAGCAGCGTGAGCGCCCCGCGCTCGCTGATCGCGACCAGGCGATCCTGGGCGTTGACGGCGACATAGAGCGTCCCGTCGGCATCGAACGCGAGCCCGTCGGCGCCGCGCAGCAGGGGATCGCTGACGAACGTCTCGACGCGCCCGGCGGCTCCGGAACGTCCGACGTGGATGCGCACGATGCTGCCGTAGTCGAGGTTGCCCACGAACAGCTGGGTCTTGTCGGCGTTGAAGGCGATGCCGTCGACGCCGAAAAAGTGCGCGGGCAGCACCGGGCTCGCGGCGTTGCCTGCGAGCAGCGGGTGCTCGAGCCAGACGCTGGCCTGGCCCGCTTGGTCCACGCGCCAAATGCGGCCGAGAAACGGATCGGTGACGTAGAGAAGGCCGCAATCGTCGAAGGCCAGGTCGTTGGGAAAGCCGTTGGCGTCGAGCGTCGCGAACTGCTCCACCTGGCCCGGAGCGCAGACGCGCCAGACAAACGCACCCGAGGGGCTGGCCGTGAAGGCGCCGCTCGCCACATACAGGCAGTCGTCCGGACCAAACTTGAGGCCCAAGGCAAAGTAGCCCGCAGGCAGGGGCAGACTGGCGTAGGTGCTGAGCGTGAGCTGACGATCGACCTTCACGATGTTGTTGGACATCGAGAGGAAGAGCTCGCCGTCTGCGTTGATGGTCAACGACTCGGGGAGCTGTCCCTGACTTGGATCAAACGCCAACAGCGTCTCAAGCGTACTGGCGACGTGGACAGACTTGCCACTCGGCTCGGCGAGCAGCGTGGGCGCGTGGCCCAACAGACTCAGCGCGATCAGACTTACGGCGAGCATTCGTGAGCTCATGCGACAGCCTCCGTGGTTTTGCGGATTCGCTCAGGGCTGCGCGCGCACGACGCGTGCACGCGCTTTACAGCTTCGTGTACGTCGGAGCAGGCGGAGTCTTGCACGCCGCTCGACGGTCCGCTCGCGACTCGTACCGAGGCGAACCTATCCGGTTGTTCATGGTGTGCGAGCTGGTGTTGTCGCGGAGGGCCACAGCTCGTGGGCAACACCTCAGAAGGCGGGCCGTCGCGCGCCGCACAGCTCGCCGAGATGAGCTAGCGCCTTTGCCAGACGCTGGGCAGCGGCTAGCGAATCGAACTTGATCTCGGCGCGAGGCATCCTGGATGGGAACGAACCAGCGACGGCACGCAGGACGAGAGCTACCGCTTGTGCCAAACCTGCCAAGGCCCCCGCCCCTTGAGCAGCAGATCATCGAGCTGCATCTTGTCGCGGAACGTGTCCATATTGCGCCAGAAGCCGTCGTACTCCCAGGACACCACTTGTTTTGCCGCCATCATTCGCTGAAACGGCTGCAGCACTAGTTCCTCTCCGGGTCGCATGTATTCGAAGATCTCTTTCTTGAACAGAAAGAACCCGCCGTTGATGCGCACTCTGGAGTCTGTCACCAGCTCGAAGCTCGTCGCGTTCTGCTCGCCGTCCGAGTGCACGATGTGGAACGTGTAGGGAGGCGGCACGCTCAAGAAGCTCGCGACCTTGTCTCGCGACTTGAAGCTCGCCACGTACTCATCGAGATTGAGATCACAAAGCGCGTCTGCATAGTTGGCGAAGAACAGCTCGTCTCCACCCAGCAGGTCTTGTACCGCGCGTAGACGCTCGCCCACGTTGGTGTGTAAGCCAGTGTCCACGAACGTGATGCGCCAATCTTGGATGTCCCGCTCGAGCAGATCGATCTTTTTGCCCTCCGAAAGCACAAAGTCGCTGGAGAGACTCTGATCGTACTTGAGGAAGAAGTCTTTAATCGCGCCCGCGCCGTGTCCGAGGCAAAGGATAAACTCGGTGTGGCCATAGTGAGCGTAGTACTTCATCAGATGCCACAGGATGGGTCGTGAACCGACCTCCACCAACGGCTTCGGGATGCGCTCCGAGTAGTCCCGCAAGCGCGTGCCCATGCCACCGCAGAACAAGACGACCTTCATACAAGCTCCGTGTCGAACGTGAACTGCCGCTCACGATGTGAGGCCGCACGGCGCATCGCGCGCGTACGGCAAAACTTTCAGCGCCACAGCCAGTGGACGGCTGGGTTCTGAGTGTCTACGCGGCCGATCCGCCGTGGTCAACGTCGTGGATCAATGACAGGTGTACCCCCTATGATCGGTTGCGCCCCGGATTTGAGGCAAGCGTGGAGAGAGCGCGCGACAGCTGCCGGGCGCTCTCGTCTCCCACGTTGCAATGCATTGCCGAGACTGTGTGCTCGCACGCCTCTTCTCCGTGCTGCCCCGTGCCCCGATCGCCGCCGGGTCCGGTGCCCACCGAGCTCTACCGGGTCCTGGCGGAGAGCGATGCTACCGCCTATTCTCAGCCCTCTTTGGGGTGCGCCACGCGAATGCTCGCGGCAAAAGAGGACATGCGTGTGAAGGATCTCGGCCCTTATCTCCCCTCGCATCTCCCTTCGCGCGCCCAAGGGCGCTCTTCGACGAGTTGTCCATGTTGACCGTCACCCTGATGCTCTCCGGGCCCCATCGGCAGGCGATGCTCGCCACGGCGTTCGACTCCATCCCCATCGAGTCACCCGCGGTCTCCGAAGTCATCGTTCGCCACCAGAACGGGCCATGGAACTGGGGCGGTGCCTTACGGGAGCGCATCCTCGCCCATCCCAAGGTGCGCTTGGTGGAGTTCCCCGACCGCGTCGACTGGGCCAAGAGCTTCAACCGCACCCTCGACGCCGTGCGCACGCCCTGGGCACTCATGCTGCCGGACGACGACTTTTTGGTGCGACCCACCGCCAAGCGTGCATTCGAGCGAGCCTCGTTGGATCGTCAGGTCGACGACGTCGGCTTCGTGGCCTTTGGCTGGTACTACCTCAAAGAGGGCCGGTACGTGGCCAACCGCTTCCACCGGCCCGGCCTGCCGGCGGTGCTCAGCTGCACGCCCAAGTTCTGTACCACCCTGTTCAACATGCGCCGTGTGCGCGAGCTCGGTGGCTTCAACGAGATGGGCGGCTTCGTCGACTCCGAGCTGCTCGGGCGCTTGGCCTGTGAGTTCGATGCCGTCATCGCCCCCGCCCGCGTCGGCGTGTACCGTCTGCACGAGGGTCAAGAATCGACCCGTGTGCAAGCCGTGTACGCACCCTACGTCGAGGCCATGAAGAGCTCGCTCGGTCGCTACGCTCGCGACCCAGACGAGCGCGCCGCGTTCGAGCGCGAGCTCCAGCACTTCGTCGCACCGCGCACCAAAAAGAGCGTTCAGTGGATCAAAGAGCTCGGCTTTCAGTTGCGCAGTCGAGGTCGTCCCACGGCATCGACGAGCGCATTCAGGATGCGCAAGTGGTCGTCCGGGTAGACGTCGAAAAGGTTCCCGACTGGCACCGCTTCCGCAGCCTCATCGCCATGTACGCCCTGCACGGGCTCAACATCGCGCTGCCGCTGCTCACGTTGCCGGTGATCACGAGGACGTTGGGCCCGTCCGACTACGGTCGGTACGGCGTGATGCTCAACTGGCTCGGGATGGGCGTCATCCTGATCGAGTTTGGGATGGGCGTGCAGGCCACCAAGGTCATCGCGGACAGCGACGAGGCGAGCGCGCGGCGCGAGCTCGCCACCACCATCGTGCATCAGACCATCAATGCCTTCTGCGCGCTGCCGCTGCTCGGGCTCGCTGCGTGGCTGTGGATGCGACCCGTACCCGACCCGGTGCCCATGGCGCTGATGCTGGGAGGCGCCTGGGCACTCGGGCTGTCCACGCTCTGGTATCGCGTCGCGCGCGCGAACGTCCCGCGTCTCTTGCCCGCCACGCTGATCGCCAAGATCGCCAACCTCGTGCTGGTGCTGGCTCTGTTGCCGCGGCAGCCGACGCTGACGGTGGCGCTGTGCGCCAACTTTGCCTCGGGGTTCTGGCCGGTGCTCGACCTGTGGCCCGTGCGCAAAGACGTGTGGCGCGCCGTGCGCGACTTCCGTCGCCAGGAGTGGCTCAGCAGCCTTCGGCTCAGCTTTGCCGTACCGCTCCAGCGCGTGGGCAGCGCGATGTACCTGCTGTTGCCTGCCACGCTGGTCGCCTCGTTCTTCGGGCTGCAGGTGGCCGGCTGGTACGTCCTGTCCGACCGCATCATCCGCGCGGGCACGGGTCTCTTTCAGCCACTCACCTCCACGCTCTTTCCGCTGCAGCTCGAGGTTCGCAACCTGCCCGGCGACGCACCCGCGCGCCATCGCCTGCACCGCTACCTGCTCGCGACCATCGGTGCATCGGTGCTTGCGTCGCTGTTCACGTTCGTGGCGGCGGGTCATGCAGTCCGCCTGATCGGCGGCGAACCGTTCGCGCCGGCCGCCCTGTTCCTGCGCTGGATGTCGCCGCTGCTCGCGCTCATCACCATCAACATGGCGCTGAGCAACCAACTCTACGTCCTGGACCGTGCCGGCGTGATCGCACGCGCCGTCTGGATCAGTGGACTGTCGTTTGCGGCGGCCATTTTTGTCTTCGGGCGACAGTCGCCGTCCATGTTTGCCGCGTGCTGCACCGCCGTGGAGGCGATGGTAGGCGTATGGTTGTTGATCGACTGGCGCACGCACCGCGCCAAGATCGCGCTCCAACCCATCGAAGAGAGGTCCTCATGATCTTGCCGTTGACCCCCGGCGCAGAAGGCACGCGCAAACCGCTCAAGATCTTGTGCCTCGGTGCGCACAGCGACGATCTCGAGATCGGTTGCGGAGGCACCATCCTACGGCTGCTCGACGAGCACCCGGGCTCCACGGTCCACTGGGTCGTCTTCTCGGCATCGCCCGAGCGTGAGGTCGAAGCGCGAGCCAGCGCCGCGGCGTTCACCGAGAGAGCCGCCTCGAGCACCGTGGTGACAGGGACCTTTCGCGAGAGCTTTTTCCCCGCGCAGTGGGTCGAGATCAAAGAGTTCTTCGAGCAGACCCGGCGCGCCTTCGAGCCCGACCTGGTGCTCTGTCACCACCGCGACGATCAACATCAAGATCACAAGACCATCGCCGAGCTCACCTGGAACACGTTTCGCAACCACCTGGTACTGGCCTACGAGATCCCCAAGTACGAAGGCGACCTCGGCAAGCCCAACGTGTACGTGCCGCTGTCGCGCGAGCAGGCCGACCGCAAAGTCGCGCTGATCTTGCAGCACTTCGCGTCGCAGGCGGGTCGCACCTGGTTTCGGCCCGACACCTTCCACGGGCTCATGAGCATCCGCGCCATCGAGTGCAACGCTCCGTCCGCGCGCGCCGAGGCATTTCATGGGCGTAAGATCGTGATCTGACGCTCGTCTGTTCGCTCGACGTCGCCTCGGCGCGGGTAGCGGCGGCTTACTTCAGGTTCATGCAGCTGGCGTAGTACGAGACCGTGCCCGACCAGTCGGAGAAGATGCCGAGGATGCGCACGTCCTTGGCGAGCACGTCGAGTGTGGTCATCACGTCGCCATCGCTGGTGAGCGCGTCGAGCGTCGACTGGTAGTAGAACGACGGCGAGGCAGTGCCCTTGGTGGGCAGCACTTCTTCGACGATGCGGCCCGAGCGCTCCAGCGTCCAGGTGATGAGGTCGAGGCCCGCGGCCTTGGCGTCCTTGGCGGCCTGCGACGGAACGATCTTGCCGCCCTGCACCGAAAGCAGCACCCACGTCGGGGGCGCCCAGATCTTGATGCCCTCGGCGGCGTAGCCCTTCAGGTCGCTCGCGCTGGGGACGTCCGCAGGAACGTTGGCGTCGTCGAGATATGCGGCCTGCTTGCCAAACGCCGGCTCATTCTTGACCCAGTACAGGATGTCGGCCTTGTCGAACGACTGCGGCCACACTTTTTTGGGCGAGATGCCGGCGGCCTTGTAGTCGTCGGTCAGCGCCTGCGCGTAGGCTGCCTGGCTGCCGAAGACGGTCTCCACCTGGAGCTTCGCCGCGCGGTTGGCGGACTTGAGCTCGGGCGTGTACTTGCTGCCGAGCTTGCGCAGCAGCTCGATGCTCTCTCTGTGGGTCAGCAGGGTGCCGCCCGTGTTGTAGAGGTCGGTGCGCCAATCGGCAGTGCCGCCCTGATAGGCCTGCGCCGTGGTGGCTGCCGGGTTGGAGGCGTCCATCTTGCCCTTGAGCGTCTTGAACTCGGCCACCGTCAGGTCGCTGGCGCAGCACAGTGCCGAGGCGGGCGTCACGACCTTGCCCGCAGCGTCGAGCACAGCCGGCGTGAACGGCTTGGTGCACTGGGCAGCCAAGGGTGTCAGCAGGATGTTGGTCGTCGTGTGCAGATCGCACTGGTCGTGACGACACACCAGCTGCTTGTCCTTGGTGAACGTCACGTCGCACTCTTGGATGCCCGCGCCCATACGCGAGCCCGCGACATGACTCTCTTTGGTGTGCTCCGGGAACTGGAGCGTGCCGCCGCCGCGATGACCGATGGAAAAGTCGGTCTTGTAGAAGGGCCCGTCGGCGCACTGCTCGAGCTTTCGTTTGAGCGGGCTAGGGCTCATCTTGTCGATCAAGTAGTACGGGCGCGGACCCACCTGCACGGCAGCCTCGTCATCGTACGGGCGGCCCTTGTCGCCCTCGTCCGCGAGAGCCGTCATGGAAAGCAAGCAGCTCGCCAGGCCGAGCAGCTTTGCAAAGTTCCTATCCGTCTTGAGCATACGTCGCC
>JBEGTL010000236.1:0-11537 GCA_041179425.1 Pseudomonadota bacterium
AGGTACGCGCCCCCATCACTGAAGGAGTCAGGGGTGACGTTGAGCACGCCCCACACCTCACAGGTCGAAGCGCGCGGCTCTCCCGCGGGCGAGTGGAGAGGGAACGGGCCGACCCCGCCTCGCCCACGGTCCCCAGCCTGCATCAGGCTCGGATCGGCGCTCGGATCGCCCGTACCCCTCAACGACAATGAGCCCCCCTTCTCGCAATCAGCCGCCCGACGGTACCTCTCGTGGGCGCGGTTGGAAGATGGAGCCCTTGCGCTTCTCGCGCGCCTCGTTGCGCTTGTCGGCGTAGGTCGGGATCACCACACGCTCGCGCGGGGGCATCGGACGACCTTCCATGATCGCGTCGAGGTCGTCGGAGTCGAGCGTCTCACGCTCGAGCAGCGACTCGGCGATCAAGTTTAGCTTCTCGACGTTCTCCTCGCAGATCGCCTTCGCACGCGCGAACTGCTCGTTGATGATGCGCCGGACCTCGATGTCGATCTCCTGCGCGGTCTGCTCCGAGTAGTCCTGGCTGCGCATGCCCGGTCCGAAGGGCAGCATGGGGTTGTCTTCGCTCTGGCCGTACGCCATGGGTCCGAGCTTCTCGCTCATGCCCCACTCGGTGACCATGGCCTTGGCCAGCTGCGTCGCTTGCTTGAAGTCGTTGGACGCACCCGTGGTGAGCTGTCCGAACTTGATCTGCTCGGCGATGCGGCCACCGAGCGCCATGGCGATGCGGTCGCAAGCCCAGTCGCGCGAGTAGCCGAGACGGTCTTCTTTGGGCAGCGACATGGTCACGCCCAGCGCGGGACCGCGCGGGATGATGGAGACCTTGTGCACCGGGTCGTGGTTGGGCAGCATGCGCGCGACCAGCGTGTGACCCGCTTCGTGCCATGCGGTGGTGCGCTTCTCGTGCTCGCTGATGATCATCGAGCGACGCTCGGCGCCCATCATGACCTTGTCCTTGGCGAGCTCGAAGTCGGCCATGCTCAGGCTCTCTTTGTCCTGACGCGCGGCAAGCAGAGCTGCCTCGTTGACGAGGTTCTCGAGGTCTGCACCCGAGAAGCCGGGCGTGCCTCGGCCGATGATCTCGAGGTCGACGTCGGGCGAGAGCGGCGTGCGCTTGGTGTGCACGCGGAGGATGCCTTCGCGGCCACGGAGGTCGGGGCGCGGCACGTGGATGCGACGGTCGAAGCGACCGGGACGCAGGATGGCAGGGTCGAGCACGTCGGGCCGGTTGGTGGCCGCGATGATGATCACGCCCTCGCTCGACTCGAACCCGTCCATCTCGACCAGCAGCTGGTTGAGCGTCTGCTCGCGCTCGTCGTGCCCGCCGCCGAGACCGGAGCCGCGGTGACGGCCGACCGCGTCGATCTCGTCGATGAAGATGATACAGGGCGCGTGCTTTTTGCCCTGCTCGAACAGATCGCGGACGCGCGAGGCACCCACGCCGACGAACATCTCGACGAAGTCGGAGCCCGAGATGCTGAAGAACGGAACGCCTGCCTCACCCGCGATGGCGCGTGCGAGGAGGGTCTTGCCGGTACCGGGCGCACCCATGAGCAGCACGCCCTTGGGGATACGACCGCCGAGCCGCTGGAACTTCTTCGGGTCCTTCAGGAACGCGATGATCTCTTCGCAGTCGTCCTTGGCCTCGTCGATGCCGGCCACGTCCGCGAAGGTCACCTTGTTCTGCGACTCGTTGAGCAAGCGGGCGCGCGACTTGCCGAAGCTCATCGCCTTGCCACCCGACGCCTGCAGCTGTCGCATGAAGAAGAAGAAGATCACGAGCAGGAACACCATCGGCAGCCATGTGACGAGCAGGCTCGTCCACAGGCCGTTCTGGTCGTCCTGGGCGTACTCGACCTTGACGTTGTTATCGATGAGCTCGCGGTTGATCTGTTCGCCGACGATGCCCACCGAGATCCGCTTTTTGCGGGTCTCGTCTTTCAGCGCGATGTACTTGTACTCGGCGCTGTTCTCACGCGGCCTGATCGTGACCTGCTCGACGTTGCCATTGCGGACGTCGGCGATGAAGTCACTGAACGCCACGCTCTGCGGCTGATCTGGGTCCGACACCAAATGGTAGATGGCGACGAACATCAAAATCAGCAGGACCCACAGCAACAGGGTCTTGTGGCTTTGCTTCACGGAAACCTCGTGCTCGCGCGCGATTGTTGACAGCCTGGTGCGGTGTTTTCGTGATAACACGCCACCCAATTCACATCAACACCGGCGAGGCGGCGCGGCTCGGCCGGGGTCTTCGTGAATCGATTCGAACTCATTTCAAGTGTGCCCGATTCTTCGCTCATGCGCCCGAGGGCGCGCTGGGCCGGAAGCTCGAAGTGCCCGCCCGTCTCGACGTCTCGCGAGTGCGGACATGTGTGCTCGTGCGCGTCATTTCTTCGCTCGCGCACCCGAGGGCGCGCTTGTTTCAGTGTCTGGTGAAACGGTAGGTCGCTTGACCCCCCGCCCGCGTTTCGCGACTCGCTCACACGAGAGCTCCCCACCTCGGTCGACCGAGACCACCATGTCGCCGGGCACACGAACCTGCCCGCCGACCCAAAGCATACGATCCAAGGCTGCCACGTGAGCGCGCGTTAGGGGAGCACCCGCTTCTCGTTCGACCAGGATCTTGAGTGCCCAACGCCTCACGAGCGGCGGTTCTTCCCGCAAGCGAACGGCCCGGCGTTCTGCCTGCGTCAAAGCCGTGACAGCCAGCTCCCGGAGCAGGGCCGCGGCCTCGCGCGCGTCATCGGCCAGGTGGGCCAGCTGCTCAGGCAGCCTGGGGTTCTCCGCGCACAGCGCGGGCAGTAGCGTTTGGCGCACTCGCACCCGTAGATAGGCGGGGTCGAGGTTGCTCGGGTCGTGCGCGACTTCGAGGCCAGCGCCTCGGGCGTAGCTGTGCACGTCAGCTCGGGGACAGTCGATGAGCGGGCGGATGACCCCGTCGGCGCGGCGCGGACGCACCGCGGCCAGCCCCTCGATGCCAGCCCCGCGCAGCAAGCGGGCCAGCACCGTCTCGGCCTGGTCGTCGCGGGTGTGTCCGACCGCGACGCACTCGGCCTGGTGGGCTGCGGCACACGCCAGCAGCGCGGCGTAGCGAGCCTTGCGCGCCGACGCCTGCCGCGACGGACCGGGCTCGACGGTCACGGCCAGGGCCTCGAACGGGACCCCCAAGGACGCGGCAAGCCGCGCGGCCACGGCGACGTCGGCCGCGGCGTCTGCACGCAGGCCGTGGTCGACGGAAGCCGCGATCAGCCGACAGCCGTGCTCGCCCCGCAGAGTGTGCAGCACGTGCAGCAACACCTGCGAGTCGGGCCCGCCGGAGCAGGCCACCAACACACGTGTCGCGCCTTGCAACAACGCGCGTTCTTGGAGGGTACGGCGGACGCAGGCTTCGAAGGAGGCGCGAGCAGCTTCGCTGCCCATGCGCTTTAGAAGCGGCCCGAGATCAACGTCAGGCGGGTCGAGCTCTTTTGCGGCAACGCGTACCGCGCTTGCTCGGCCGGTGAGAACATCGCCTGCGTGGTGACGCTCGGTGCGCCGAGACTCGCTCCGCGCTTGCTGAAGCGGAGCAGACCCCCGTTTTGGGCTTCGTCGATCTGGTTGGCGCGTCGCGCCGACGAGAGTGCGGAAGCGCCTACGATGGCGGGCACGGCGAGCAACATGCCCGCGCCCAAGATGGCGACCGTGACGGCTGGCTCAGGGCTGCCAGGATCGAAGGCAAAGGCGCCGGCGACGGCACCACCTGCGGCTCCGACGGCCGGAAACAGCACCCAGGCCCACCAGTGGTCTTGCAAGTTGAACGCGGGGGGGAGGAACAAACCTACCTCCGCACCCAACAGGCCGAGGCCCACGGTACCCGCGATGTTGCCTTCGACGCGATCGCCCTGTTGCTGGGCGTATGCAGTCTCCGTGTTGAGCGTCCCGATGGCTAGAACCAGCAGACCCGCTGCGAGGCATTTCAGCATGTGCGCGCGCACCACCCCTCCCCTTGCTTGCCCGCGGAGATTACATTGGAAGTCTGCATACATCAAGCAACGGCCCGCGGTAACCCAAAGACGGAGCGACCGATGCCCCTCGAACAGCGCGCTGAGTATCGCCACCTGACGGCTCGCAAAGAGGGAGCAGTCGCCACGCTCGTGCTCTCGCGACCCGATCGAAAAAACGCACTCGGGCCCGTGCTCATCAACGAGTTATTGTGGGCGCTCGACGACGCGCGTCACGACGCCGAGGTGCGGGTGATCGTGCTGGCCGGTGCGGGCAAGGCATTCTGTGCGGGCGCCGATCTGCGCGAGATGACCGGCCCCGGCGAGGAGAGCGGGCTACCACCCAAGGGCGACCTCGCGCAGCTGCTGCTGCGCTTTCCCAAGCTGCACAAGCCGGTGATCGCGCGCGTGCACGGGGCGGCGCTCGGCGGCGGCCTCGGGCTGGTGGCGAGCTGTCACTTCGCGCTCGCGGCGGAGAGCGCGCTGCTGGGCACGCCGGAGATCCTGCGCGGTCTGTTCCCGATGCAGATCATGGCGGTGCTGTCGCGACTGATGCCGCAGCGGCAGCTGATGGAGATGATGTTGCTGGGTCAGACGGTGAGCGCGGCGACGGCTGCCTCGTGGGGGCTCGTGACGCGCGTGGTGCCAGATGCGGCGCTCGATGCAGAGGTGGCGAAGCTGGCTGAGGCGTTGAGTGAGCGATCGCCGACTGCGGTTTCGGCGGGGTTGGCTGCATTCGATCATCAGAGTGGGCGACCGCTGGAGGAGACGATTCCTTATCTGCGGGAGCAGTTGATGGAGTTGCTCAGTCAGCCTGACGCCATTGAGGGGCTCATGGCTTTTATGCAGAAGCGGCCTCCGGTCTGGCGGTCTCCCTCTTAGTCAGGGCCCTACCTAGTCGGCGGGGCCTCGTTGCGGTGGGGCCGGCCGCCTCGGCCACGAGCGACCGACCGATCAGTCAGGAAGCGAGGGAGCGTTCTCCACATGCAGAATACGAAGCTCAACCCGATCGCCACCGCGATACGTATCAGGCCGTAGCGCCCCATAGACCCGAACAGACCCCCCAAGGCCCATTTTCAGCCCACCAAGCTCGTACCCAAAAGCACTCACCTCACGAGACCCAATCTGCAGCGAAAGCTTCAGGTGATCGGCCCCCACCACATCGGCCCGCACCAGCTCGCCACAAGCCTCGAACACGGGCTCAGGATTCCCCTCCCCGAGAGGCTCCAACAGACTCAGCTCAGCGCCCCCAGGCACAGCGTACCCCGCGCCGTCGATGCGAGCGTCAACACTCACTTCGTCGTCGCCACGACGCGAACCCGAAAGCTCCGCACACGCCTCGTCGAACGCCTCGCGCAGCGCGTCCACACGATCTGCGCGAACCGTCAGACCCACGGCAGCATCGTGCCCGCCGAACTTCTCCAGCAGGTGACTCGTGCGTAGCAGCGCCGCATGCAGCGGAAAGCCGTCTGGCGCGCGCCCGCTACCGTGCGCGAACTCGCCGTCGACGGCGATCGTCAACGTCGGTCGAGCGTAGCGATCGACCAACCGTGCCGCGGTGATGCCGACGACGCCGCGGTGCCAACCCTCACCCGCTGCGACCAAACCATGCCGGGACGAGGCGCTGTCGGCGACCTGCTCGATGGCCGCCGACGTGGCCGCCCGCTCGAGGTCCTTGCGCTCGCCGTTGATGCGCTCGATCTGCAGCGCCAACAGGCGCGCCTCGGTGAGCGTGCCCGCGCGCAGCAGCGCCAGCGTGATGGCCGGATCGCCGAGACGCCCCGCAGCGTTGAGCCGTGGTGTCATGCGGAACGCCACGTCGACTGCCGACAGCTGCGTGCCCGCGCGGATCTTCGCCGCTTCGCGCAGCGCGACGATGCCCGGTCGGGCGGACTCTGACGCCAGCAGCGCGAGCCCGGAGCGCACCAGCGCACGATTGTCGCCGTCGAGCGGCGCGACGTCGGCGATGGTGCCGAGCGCGACCAGGTCGAGCCACGTGCGCAAGTCGATGTCGGCCTTGAGCTCGACCCGCAGCGCTGCGCCGAGGCTGAGCGCGAGACCCGCGCTGCACAGCCCCTTGTAGGGAAAGCCGCACTGCGGGCGGTGGGGGTTGAGGAAGGCCACTGCAGCCAGCGGGCGCGCGGGCACCAAGTGATGGTCGACGACGATCACGTCGACTCCGGCTGCCGCCGCGCGTGCGACGCGGTCGTGATCGCTCGAGCCGCAGTCGCAGGTGACCAACAGCGCGGGACGCTCGGCCAAGCAGCGATCAAGTGCAGCGTCGCTCAGCCCGTACCCACCACCAAAGCGGTTGGCGAGCAGGGTGCGCACGTTGCCGCCGAGCGCCTCCAGGATGCCGGAGAGGATGGCGGCGCTGGTGGTGCCGTCGACGTCGTAGTCGCCAAACACCACGATACGCTCGCGCCCACGCACCGCGTGCGCCAGTCGCTCGGCGGCCAGCGCTCGGTCGAGCATCGCGTCGGGTCGCGTGAGGTGGGCGAGCTTGGGCGCCAGGAAGTACCTGGCCGGGTGCTCGTCCGCGATGCCGCGGTTGAGCAGCACTTGCGCAATCACCGGAGAGATGGCGCACGCGCGCCCGAGCTCACCGGCACGGGCCGGATCTTGCGGCCGCACCACGAAGCGGGGGCGCACGACAGGGCGCGCGGCCGATGGGCTGTGCGCAAGCTGCACGGCGGCGGGTCGCGCTACCGGCAGCTCACTTGGAGAGACGCTATCCACGAGGCCATCAAGCCTTGGAGAACAGCTTCTTGTCCATCCACTCCGTGAACGGAGCAGCGATATAGATGGTCGAGTAGGAGCCCACGACCATGCCGATCACGAGGGCAAACGCGAAGTCGCGGATCACCGGGGTGCCCCAGATCAAGAACGGCAAGATCGACAGCAACGTCACGAAAGAAGTGAGGATCGAGCGCGACAGGGTCTGCGTCGTGCTGACGTTGATGAGGTGGTACAGGCTGGCGTCGCGCATGCGGGTCATGTTCTCGCGGATACGGTCGAAGATGACGATCGTATCGTTGATCGAATAACCCAAGATCGTGAGCAACGCGGCGATCGTCGAGAGGTTGATCTCGCGCCGCATGACCACGAAGACAAGCACGGTGATCAGCGTGTCGTGCAGCAGCGCGATGATGCCGCCTGGCGCGAAGCGCAGGTCGAAACGCATCGCGACGTACGCCATGATGAAGAGGATGGTCCAGAGCAGCGACTTGATGGCCGCGTCACGCAGCTGACGACCCGCCTTGGGCCCTACCCACTCGACGCGCAGCGGCTCGTCTGGAGCGACGTCGACGAAGCGCTTCTTGAGGCCGCTGATCATCTCGTCGGCGACGCCCACGAGCTGCGCCTCGTAGCGGTGCTGATCGCTGGCACCAAAGCCGTTGACCTGGCGCACGTTGGCCCCGGCAGCCTTGAGCGACGTCTCAATCTCCTTGGGGTCGACCGAGTCGCGCATGCGCAGGGTGATCTTGTCGCCGCCAGGCGAGAACTTGAGCTCGTCGACCTTGACGCTGCCGATGCGCCAATTGACGGCTTTTTTGATGCCCTCCATCTTGGCGGGCGGCAGCGAGGAGACGACGCCGACCCGTACCAAGTACTCGTCGGCTCGGCCCTCGACGTTGACCACCTCGGCGTCGTAGCCGATGTCGGAGAGCGCCTGGCGCACGACGCCCGACTCGACGGCCTTCTTGAAGCGCAGCTGCACCTCGGTGCCGCCCTTGAAGTCGATACCGTAGTTCGGACCCGGCCAGAACACGGACAGGAAACCGAGTAGAGCGAGAAGTAGCGAGCCCGAGATGATCGGGGCTCGGTACTTCATGAAGTCGATGGTCTCGCGCGGCTTGAAGAACTCCACTGGCTCACCCAACCTTCAGGGACTTGACGCGCAAGCCGCGCACGATCCAGTCGAACACCAAGCGCGTACAAAACACGCCCGTAAACAGCGACGTGGCGATACCGATCATCAGCGTCACCGCAAAGCCCTTGATGGGGCCGCTGCCGTATTGAAAGAGCACGACGCCCGAAATGAACGTCGTGAGCTGCCCATCGAAGATGGACCAGAAGGCGCGGTCGAAGCCCTGATCGACCGCCGCACGCGCGGACTTGCCGGCGCGCAGCTCCTCGCGGATGCGCTCGTTGATGAGCACGTTAGCATCGACCGCCATACCTACCGTGAGCGCGATACCCGCGACGCCCGGGAGCGTGAGCGTGGCCTCGAACAGCGCCATCAGCGCGAGCAAGAACAGCAGGTTGAGCAGCACCGCGATGTCCGCGACGATGCCCGCCACCTGGTAGTAAAAGATCATGAAGACGACGACCAGCGCCACGCCCAGCACGGCGCCCAGGGCGCTCTTCTGGATGGCGTCGGCGCCCAGCGAGGGTCCGATCAGCTGCTCGTTGGCGGGCCGGATGGGCGCGGGCAGTGCACCTGCGCGCAGCACCACGACCAAGTCCTTGGCCTCTTGCAGCGAGTCGTTGTAGCTGCTCGATCCGCCCAGCGTGATCTGGCAGCGACCGCCACCGATCTCGGTCTGGATGACCGGCGCGCTCTCGACGCGGTCGTCGAGCACGATGGCCATGCGGCGCTTGACGTTGCGGCCGGTGAGCTGGCCGAACTTGTCGGCGCCCTTCACCGTGAAGTTGAGTGCGACGTAGGGGCGGTTGTTTTCTTGATCGAAGGCCGTGAAGGCTTCTTTGACGTCTTCACCGCTCACGTCCGCGCGGGCGTTGAGCAGGTAGGTGCGCCAGGACTTTTCCTTCTTGGAGCCGGGCGGACCCACGTCGACCTGGTCGAGCTCACCGAGGAACAGCTCTCGTCCTTCGGGGATCTTGGCCTTGAGCGAATCGACGTAGGCGCCGAGCTTTTGGCGTGCGCCCTCGCCCTGGGCGACCAGGTAGCCGACAACCTTTTGAGGCGACGACGGACCGGCCGACACGACCTCGCTCTGTTTCTCGATGCCCGCAGGCAAGTCGGAGAGGCTGGCTACGAAGTCGCTCTCGTCATCGAGGATCTTGAACTCGAGCCGCGCCGTGCGGCTGATGATCTCGCGGATGCGCGTGAAGCTGGCTTCGTCGGCGCCGGGGATCTCGATGGCGATGTCGGTGCCGCGTGCGGTGACGTTGGTCTCGCGCACGCCGAGCTTGTCGATGCGGTCGGCGATGGTCTCGCGGGCCTGGCCGACGGCCGTGTTGCGCAGGTCGTCGATCATGTCGGGGCGGATGCCCAGCACGATGACGGTGTCGCTGCGCGACTCTTCTTTGAGGTCGCCGAACTTGCGAATCTGCTCGAGCGTCAGCTTTTTGCTGTCGGCCGCGTTCTTGAAGACGAGGCGGATCTGGCGATCGCCGATCAGGTCCTCGTTGACGCGCGCGCGCACCTGGTCGAGCTGCTCGCGCGTGGGCCGCTCGTCCTGCTTGAACAGGCCGAACTCGACGCCCAGGCGGTCGAGCAGGTCTTCGGCGAGACGATCGCGGCGGTCGCGCACGGCCTCGTCGACCTCGACCTCGTACGTGAGGCGCAGTCCGCCCTTGATGTCGAGGCCGGGCGCGATGCGACTACTGACGCGCTCCTTGACCCACGCCGGCGCGGGCAACCACGCGTCGACGCTCGGCCAGACCACCATCGTGGCGCCGAGCACGAGGAACACCACGAGCCCCAACCGTAGGTACCAAGCCCTATCCATATCTAGTCGTCCTTCTTGGACTTGGAAAAATGAGCTCGAGTGAGCCCACCTTCTTCAGCTCTTCGGCTCGGTTTCGCCCGGCTCGAGAATGCCCGCGACGTGAGACCGAAGGATGTTGATCTTGACGCGATCGGCGATCAACAAGACCACCTCGTCGCCAGACTCATTTTTGAACTCGACGATCTCGCCACGGATGCCCCCCGTGGTGCGGACCTTTTGCCCTTTTTTGAGCGCCTTGAGCAGGCGGTCGAGCTCCTTTTGTTTCTTCTGTTGGGGCCGGATGAGCACCAAGTAGAAGACGACCATCATCAGCGCCATCAGGCCGAGCTGAGACAGGCCCCCACTCATGCCACCTCCGCCGCCGCCTCCGCTTGCGGGCGCCCCGGCGGGTCCGCTGCCAGCCGGCGCTTCCGGCTGGAAGGCGCTGAACGCAGCACTCGCGAGGACGTTGAGGTGGGCGAAGCTGTGCAGTAGGGAAAACAAGGAGACTCCTCGGGGTGCTCGATCTCAGCGCTCGGTCGGGCGCGCGATCCGCGCTCGCGTCCAAGAACCGCGCGAGCGAGGATCGCCGGCGCGCATCGGCACTGACCATCACCGAGCGCCGAAGCGCGCGTTTCCTCTGCCAGAAGCGGAGAAGATTCGAGAGCCAGCGTCGCAGTGGGCCCGAGGGCTGAGGTCGCGCGGTTCTAACCTACGCCTTACAGAGCGTCAACTGAGGCGCGCGGTGGACGCGTCCGGAGCGGTGTGCGATCACTGTGCCCCCGACGGGCACAATTGACCCTGGGATCTTGCGCCAGTTGCAGCGCAAAGCGACGGCACAGCGCGCACCCGCGCCTGTTGGCCGCGCACGGAGGACCTGATGGTCGATAAAGTCGAGAAGATTTGGTTCGATGGTTCGTTCGTCGCCTGGGACGACGCCAACGTGCACGTGCTCACCCACACCCTGCACTACGGCCTGGGCGTGTTCGAGGGCATCCGCTGCTACAAGCTGCACACCGGCAAGAGCGCGATCTTCCGGCTCCAGGAGCACGTCGAGCGGCTCTTCGAGTCGGCCCACATCTGCACGCTCAAGCTCGAGCAGACCCAGCAGCAAGTGGTCGACGCGTGTCTCGAGACGGTGCGCGTCAACAAGCTGGAGGAGTGCTACCTACGGCCGCTCGCCTTCATCGGCTCGGGCGCGATGGGCCTCGGCGCCACCGAGAACCGCACCCACCTGGTGATCGTCGCCTGGAAATGGGGCGCCTACCTTGGTGACGAAGGCATCAAGCAGGGCATCCGCGCCAAAGTCAGCTCGTTCGCGCGGCCTGGCATCAACTCGGTGATGGCCAAGGGCAAGGTGGTCGGGCACTACGTCAATTCCATCCTGGCCAAGCGCGAGGTCCTGGCTGCCGGCTACCAAGAAGCCATCATGCTCGACGGCCAGGGCTACGTGTCGGAGGCCTCCGGCGAGAACATCTTCGTCGTGAAGAAGGGCATTGTCTACACGCCGCCCATGGGCTCGGCCATCCTCGGTGGCATCACGCGCGACAGCGTGATGACGCTGTGCGCCGAGCTGGGGCTCAAGGTGGTCGAGCGCACCATCACGCGCGACGAGCTGTACACCGCCGACGAGATCTTCATGTGCGGCACCGCCGCCGAGATCACCCCGGTGCGCGAGCTTGACGATCGCCGCATCGGCGCAGGCACGCGCGGCCCCATCACGGAGCGCGTGCAAAAGCGCTACTTCGAGGTCGTGCGAGGCGAAGGCGCGCCCTACCCGCAGTGGTTGGCGGAGGTCTGACAGCTCCTCTGAGCACACGCTCCTGCACGAGCACGTCAACGAACACGTCAACGAGCACGAGCACGAGATTCAACGTGCAAG
>JBEGTL010000237.1:0-11466 GCA_041179425.1 Pseudomonadota bacterium
AGCACCGCAGAAGTGCATCCATGCGCCGACTTTTTCGTTCATACAGGCCCCTTCTCGCTGTCGCCGCCGTCCTCGTCGCCTTCGGGGTGACCTTCGTCTGGCCGCTAGAGAACGCCCTCGACTTCGATATCGATCGCTCGCCGCGCGCCCAGGCGGCCAAGCAGCAAGACGCCTACGACCTGCGCCGCCTACGCGTGCTCAGTCGCGTCATCCTCAAGGTGAAAGACGCGTACGTCGAGCCCAAGCGGGTCGACGCGCGGCGCATGCTGCTGAGCGGGCTCAACGCCATTCAGCGCTCCGTGGCGCCCGTGCTCGTGCACTACCACGACGGCGACCCCAAGGTGGAGATCCAGCTCTACGACAAGAAGGCCGAGTTCCGCGTCGACGACGTCACCGCGCCTTGGCAGCTCACCGAGCGCTTCAAGAGCATCTTCGGCTTCCTGCAGGACAACCTGCGCGAAGAAGATCTCGACCTGCGCGACGTCGAGTACGCCGCGGTCAATGGCATGCTGCGCACGCTCGACCCGCACTCGGTGCTGCTGACGCCCGACGTCTACAACGAGATGCGCACCAGCACGCGCGGCCAGTTCGGCGGCCTCGGCATCGTCATCGCGCTGCGCGAGGGTCTGCTCACCATCATGCGTCCCTTGCCCGGCACACCCGCCGAGCGCGCGGGTCTGCTCAAACAAGATCGCATCGTCAAGATCGACGACGAAGCCACGCTCAACATGCCGCTCGACGAGGCAGTCAAGCGCCTGCGCGGCACGCCTGGCTCCAACGTCGACGTGTGGATCCGGCGCGAGGGCGCGCAAGGCTTCCAGAAGCCGAAGAAGTTCAAGCTCACGCGCGCCATCATCCACCTCGACTCGGTCGAGTCGCGGATGCTGTCGGGCGGCATCGGCTACATCAAGATCAGCAGCTTCCAGGGCAACACGCACGACGACATGGAGCGCTCGCTCGCCGAGCTGCACCGCCAGCCCATGAAGGGATTGGTGCTCGACCTGCGCGACAACCCCGGCGGCCTGCTCGAGCAAGCCGTCAAGGTGGCCGACGCGTTCCTCACCACGGGCACCATCGTCACCACGTCTTCTAACGATCCCAGCCAGCGCGACGAAAAGTTCGCAACGCGCGAAGGCACCGAGCCCAACTACCCGATGGTGGTGCTCGTCAACGGGGGTAGCGCCTCGGCCAGCGAGATCGTCGCCGGCGCTCTGCAAAACCACGATCGCGCGCTCGTCGTCGGACAGACCACGTTCGGCAAGGGCTCGGTGCAGCTGCTGTACGACTTCCCGGACGATGGCTCGGCCCTCAAGCTCACCATCGCGCAGTACCTCACGCCCGGCGATGTCTCCATTCAGGGTGTCGGCATCGTGCCGGACATCGCCATCGATCCGATGACGGTCGATCGCGAGGACATGGATCTCGCCGTCGACGACGTCTACACGCGGGAGAGCGACCTGCGTCGCCACCTCACCAACGAGCGCGCCAGCGACGAGATCAAGTCGGCCGTGGTCATGCGCTACTACCTGCCGCCTTCGACGCGTGAAGCCATCCGGTCGGCCGCGCCCGAAGACTCTCCGGAGAACGCACAAGAAGACGAGTTCCTCACCAGCTTCTCACGCGACCTGTTGGCCAAGGCCGGGCGCGCGGGACGCAAAGAGCTGCTCGCCGACGCGGCCCCGGTCATCGCCCAGTCGAGCGAGAAAGAGCTGGCTCGCGCCATCGCCGAGCTCAAGAAGCTGGGCGTCGACTGGAGCGTCGGCGCCGATGGCGGCGCGAGCGATGTCGCCGTCAGCGCCGAACCCTCGCCGAGCGCAGCCACGGCCGGCCAGCCGTTCGAGCTCAAGGTCAAGGTCACCAACAACGGCAAGGCGCCACTGTTCCGCCTGCGCGGCGAGACCAAGAGCGACTACCCGCTGTTCAACGGTCGTGAGCTCGTCTTCGGCAAGCTGTCGCCGGGCGAGAGCCGCGAGTGGACCACCACGCTCGGCGTGTGCACGGTCGAGAAAGAAAAGCGGCGCTGCAACTTGCCCGACGACGCGACCGATCGCGCCGACGGCATTCGTATCGCCTTCGAAGAAGCGCACGGCCACGCGCCCCCCGCGACGGAGATTCGCACCACCGTCAAGTCGCTCGATCGTCCGCAGTTCTCCTACCAGTACCAGGTCGCCGACCCGGCGGGAGACGGCGACGGCCGCATCGAGCGCGGCGAGAGCGTCACGGTGTTCTTCGACGTGCAAAACACCGGCAAGGGCAAGGCGCTCAACGTCACCGCCAACCTGCGCAACTTGGGCGGCCCGGGCGTGTTGCTGCGCGACGGTCGTTTCGAGCTGAAAGAGATCCCGGCCGGAGAAGCGCGCCGCGTCGCGTTCACCTTCGACATGCTGCCCGACTTCGAGGGCGACCACGCCGAGGTCGAGGTCTCGGTCGCTGATCTTCAGCTGCGCGAGTTTGCCTCCGAGAAGCTGCGCATCAACGTCGAGCCCAAGACGGTCGACACCGTTGCCGCCAAGAGCGGCAACGTGCTGGCCAAAGACGGCACACCGGTCATGGCCGCACCCGACGCCAACGCGCGCGCCATCGCACGCACCACCGAAGGCGTGGTCTCTTTCCCCGCGGAGGCCACCATCGGCGACTTCGTGCGCGTCAATCTCGGCGAGGGTCGGCCCGGCTGGATCGCATCCAAGTACCTGGCCACGGGCGAGCCGGCCAAGGGCAAGGTCGTGTTCGACAAGAGCCGCATGCCTCCGCGCCTCACCGTCGACTACGCCCACACGCTGGTCACGCGCACCCGTACGCTCAAGCTCACGGGCAAGGCCACCGACGACGCGCGCATCCGCGACCTGTACATCTTCGTCGGCGCAAAAAAGGTCTTCTATCAAGCCAACCGAGGCGACACCAAGGTGCTCGACTTCACGGCGGACGTGCCGCTCGAGCCGGGCATCAACTACGTGAGCGTGTTCGCACGCGAGAACCAAGACGTGGTCACCCGCGACACGTTCGTGGTTCGTCGCGACGGCGAAGGCGGCGAGCTGCTCAAGACGCCCGACCACGACAGTGAAGAAGCAGACGAGTTCGAAGGCGACTAAAACAGGGACGCCTGGAGCCGGAGCCGCGGCGCGATCCGCCACCGCTTCTTCCGGTCCGTCCTCACGTACAGGAGTACGCTCCGGGCGGTCCTCAGAACCGGCGGCGCCTCGCACCACGGCTCCGACTCCATCCGTCCCTGTTTTGGGCGAGGTTCGCCCCTGGCTTCACAACGACAAAAACGCCTGCAGGATCTAGCCTGCAGGCGTTCTTCGTTTCACGTGGCTCGGTGCGCTGAATCAGGCGAGCTTGCGCAGGGCCTCTTCGTCTTGGACGACCACACGACGGTGATCGAAGAGGATGAGACCGCGGCGCTTCATGTCGCCGAGGGTCAGCGTCACCGTCTCACGGGTGGAGCCCACGTAGTTCGCGATCTCTTGGTGCGTGAACTTCACGCCGATCAAGCGACCACGACTCTCCGGGATGCCGTGTGACTCGGCGGCGCGCAGCAAGAAGTCGGCGACGCGCGACTCGACGGTGCGCGAGAGCAGCGCTTCGATGCGTCGCTCTGCTTCCATACGACGCTCGCCCATCATCTTCATCAGCGCGACACTGAGCTTCGGGTTGCGCTCCATCAGATCCATCACCAAGCGCAGCGGTACCCGCAGCACCTCGAGCTGGTCGATGGCGAGCGCTCCATCACGGTGCGCGCCACCGACAGCCAGCGGCGTCTCGCCGAGGATGTCGCCGACGCCACGGTACGCGACGGTGAACTCTCGGTCGCCTTCGGCCCGGCGCACGACCAGCGCGCGTCCGCTTCCGACGACGAACAAGAAGTTCCCAGCCTCACCTTGCGTGTGGATGGGTCGCCGGCGCGCAACCTTGACCACCGTGCTCTGGCGCACGATCTCGTCCACAGCATCGGTGTCCAGTGCGTGAAACAAACCGCAGCGTCCGACAATGTGGCGCTTGCGCATCTCTTGATCGGATGCAGCTCGCGCGGCGCCTAGATAGTCACGATAAACAGGTTGATCGCGTTGGTCCATACAGCCCCCAGCAACATTTACAACTATACAGTTATGTTGCGGCCATATGGCAAAACAGGTCAAGCGCGTTTCGTGTTCCCAAGTGCAAGCAGTTTCGCTCAGAGAAACCCACATACGCGAGGGAATTCCGCTCTGTAGAAACGACCGTACATTGACGCACCGCAGCTCGGAGGGTACTTTCGGGCCGAGCGTGCGGTGGTGCCATCGCTGAATGGGCCGTACGGAAGGGTACCGGCCATGCGACTTTTCAGCGGCAAAATCCCGACCATCTCCGAGGAGATCGTCCGTCAACTAACAGCCGAGAACGACATTGAGACGGAATCGCCTCAAGAAGTCGTCCTCGACATCGAGTCGGTACTCAAGGAGTACCTACGCTACGAGCGAAGCGTCGGAGACGAAGCAAAGAACCGTCTCGAGCAGCGCGGTCTGCCCTACGCCCAGCTAGGTAAGCTGCGCAGCCAGGTCGCTCGCGAAAAGGGAGCGCCCCAGGCTGACGACGTGCTGCCCTACCTGCTCGATCAGATTCTCAGCCTCTTGTTTCACAGCAAGAACGTCGAGGAGATCTTTTCCGAGGACGCCGACCTGCGCAAAAAGATCACCGTCATCCTGCGCAAACACATGGATGTCGGCGGCGAGCTCGACGAAGAAGTCCGCTCCAAGATCAAGAACCTCGAAGAGGGCACGGCCAGCTTCGAGATCGAGTACCAGCGCGTGATGGGGGACATCAAGCGCAAGAAGGGGCTCAGCTGAGCCCGCGCGACGACAAGCGCGGGCAGCACGTCGACAAGCCTGCGCTCGAAGTGCGCAGCATGACCGGGTTCGGAGCGGGCGAGGTGACGTTTGCCTCCCATCCGCTGCGCGTCGAGCTGCGCTCCGTCAACCATCGCCACCTCGACGTGCGCGTGCGCGTGCCGAGTGAGCTCGGTGATGTCGGCAGCGCCGTCGAAGACGTGGTGCGCGTGCGCTGTGGCCGTGGACGGGTCGAGGCGCAAGTGAGCTGGCGGGGCACGGGCGGCAGTGCGAGCGAGCTCGACTACGAGCGCGCCCGACGCGCCTACCAGCTGCTGCTCAAGCTGCGCGACGAGCTTGCGCCCGGCGAGCCGGTCCCCCTCTCGGCGGTGTTCTCGGTGCCCGGCGTGTTCTCGTCGCGGCAGTGGCAACGCGACGAGCTGGAGAGCTCCCTGGTTCGGGCGACCGAGGCCGCGGCGAGCGAGCTCAACGCGATGCGTGTGCGCGAGGGTGCGGCTCTGGTCGCCGACCTGAGCACGCGCCTGGGCTTGCTCCGCAGCGAGGGACGCGCGATCGAGACGCTGCGGCCGCAGGTCCTCGACGCCGCCCAAAAGCGGCTCACGCGCCGCATCGAGAAGCTGCTCGAGGGCACCGCCATCGAGCTCGACGGTGCCCGGGTCGCGCAAGAGGTCGCCTGGTTTGCCGACAAGTCCGACGTGACCGAGGAACTCACTCGGCTTTCGAGTCACCTCGACGAGTTCGAGCGCAGCCTCGCGGCCCAGGCCGACAGCGTGGGACGCAAGCTCGATTTCCTGGTCCAGGAGATCGGCCGCGAGCTCAACACCTTGGGTTCCAAGGCCAACGACGCAGACATATCGCGCCGCGTCGTCGACATGAAGGCGGAGCTCGAGCGCATCCGCGAGCAAGTCCAGAACATCCTCTGATACTCTTGTACCCCCATGCACGATCTCGGCACAGACCTCCTGCTGTTCATCATCTGTTCGCCCTCCGGGGCGGGCAAGACCACGCTCACGCGTGAGCTGCTGCGGTCGTTCCGCCCCCTCACCTTCTCGGTCTCGTGCACCACGCGCAAGCCGCGCGCGGCCGAGGTCGATGGGCGCGACTACTTCTTCGTGTCGCGTGAAGACTTCATGCACCGCGTCGACGCGGGCGCGTTCGTGGAGTGGGCCGAGGTGCACGGCAACCTGTACGGCACGTCGACGTCCGAGCTCGAGCGAGCGCGCAGCGAAGACAAGGTCGGCATCGTGTTCGACGTCGACTACCAAGGCGCGCGGCAGATCAAAGCCAAGCTGCCGAGCGCGGTGGGCGTCTTCATCCTGCCGCCCTCGATGGAAGAGCTGGCGCGGCGCCTGCGTGGTCGCGCGACCGACGACGAGAGCACCATCCAGCGCCGCTTTGCCAAAGCCAAGACCGAGATCGAGAACTACCGTCTGTTCGACTACCTAATCGTCAACGACGACCTCGAGAAGAGTCAGGCGCGCCTGCGCAGCATCGTGTACGCCGAGGCGTCGCGCACGACGCGCTTGGCGATGTCGGCCGAGCGTCTGCTGCGCGAAGAGATCGTCGGGCCATGGCCGTTCCAGGCGCTCTAACCAAGGCTCTATGACCCGCGTGTGCGCGGCGCGGCTGCTGCTGTTCGGCCTGTCTGGCTTGGTGTCGAGCGCACTCTTCAGCGCGGTCAGCGCAGGCTTCGAAGCTTCGGTGCAGGCGCAGAGCGCACCCTCGATGGTGTTCCTCGCCGCCGACAACCGTACGCTCGACCGAGAGAACGACTCGCTCGGCATCTCGCGCCACATCACCCACGATCGCAGCTTGCCGCGCGCCGAAGCCGCCGACGCACGCAGCGACGATCAAGAAAACTTCCGCGTCGAGCTGCGCGACGTGGCCGCGAACGCAGACCCGGTTCTGTACGCACGCGTCGAAGCGCTCGGGCCGAGCGGCGAGCGACGTGGCCTGTTGCGCCACTTGCCACTGCTCCGCGTTCCCGGCAGCAACCGCTACCGTTCGGCGTTTTTGCGGCTGGTCGCCGACACGACCGACAGCTCGGCGCCCGACATCGGCTTTCAGCTTCTGCGCGCGCAGCTCGGCGATCGGGTGTTGGTGTCGCTAGTCGGGCCCGCCGAGCTCGCGAGCGCGGCCCCGAGCACGTCACTGTTCGTCGGGCGCGTGGGCGGCTACGACCCAGCGCGCTCGCCGCTGCGCGGGACGATGCGGCTGACCGTGCTGCGCGTCGGACCGGGCGCCACGCTCGCGGTCGGCGACGACGTCGCACAGGCCGTCACGCTTGCACGCCGTCAGGTCGAGATCGCCAACGAGATCTGGGCGCAGTGTTTCATCGACTTCGGGCCGCCCGAGGCCGCCGAGGTGCGCGCGGTCGATCCGCCGCCTCCCGCGTTGGTGGCGGTCTCCGATCTCGACGGTTTGCCCTCGCTGCGCGCCGCCAAGGTCGTGCTGCGCGTCAACGAACGACGCGTGGGTCCGGTGACCATCCAGGCGGGGTCGTCACCGGAGCGGACCGCCAGCGCCCTCGCGCGCGCGCTGCGCCACGCGGGCTTCGGCGCTGCGGTCACCACCAACCCGCGTGCCGAGCTGGGCGCAGGCATGAGTGCCGACGTGGTGGTGCGAGACGCGCGCGGCGAGCTCGTGCGCCTGAGCGTGGACGACAGCGCGCCACTGACCACCGACACACAACAGAAGCTGGTCATCGGAAGCGTCGACCTGTCGGACGGTCTCGACGAGTTCGACAACACCCTCGCCGTCACCGGCACCCTCGAGGAGCGCACGCTGGTGAAGCTGCTAGCCGACGACGACCCCACGACCATCGACGTGTTTTTGATCAACCGCTTCGTCAACCGCGCGCGACAAGGCGAGGCGTTCATCGAGGCCGATGGCAGCGCCATGGCCAACACCCTCATCTTCGACCGCAACGCAGTGCGTTTCGAGCGACAGGCCTGGGTGCAAGCGCACGAGCTTGGGCACGTGTTGCTCGACGAGGCGTTTCATCCCGACAACATCGGCATCGACCGGCCCTGGCTGTTGATGGACGCCGACGCGCGACAGGGGCGCGTGACGGGTCCCAAACGCATCAGCGACGCGGAGTGCGCCAAGGCCCGACGACGCAGCGGGCCGGGCGCTGATCCGGTGCTGCTCCGCTTCGTGCCACCCTCCCGTTGAGTCGCTCAGCCGAGCGCGGCCGCGAGCGCCTCGTGCAGCGTGCGCACTCCGATCACCGCCATCTCGGAACGTTCTTTCGGGTCCAGCCGCTCGAGCGCCGAGAACGGCACGATCGCACGTAAAAAGCCGAGCTTTTTGGCCTCTATCAGACGCTGTCCAGGACGTGGCACACCGCGCACCTCGCCGGTGAGGCCGACCTCGCCGAACGCCACCAGGTCGTGTGCCACGGGCCGATCGCGCAGGCTGGAGACGATGGCGATGGCCAACGCGAGATCGACTGCCGGCTCGTCGACGCGCGCGCCACCCACCACGCTCACGAACACGTCTTGGTCGAGCACCTGCACGTGCGCCTTACGCTCGAGCACGGCCAGCAAGATGGCCAGCCGGCTCGCGTCGAGACCGGTGGCGACACGTCGTGACGAGCCGTACGCCGCGGGCGTGAGCAGGGCCTGCACCTCGAGCAGCAGCGGTCGCTGGCCCTGTGCACTGGGGAACACGAGCGAGCCACTCGCGTGGGCAGGGCGCTCGGCCAAAAACAGCCGACTCGGGTCGACCACCTCGCGTAGGCCCTCGCGCACCATCTCGAACACGCCGAGCTCGTGCGCAGGGCCAAAGCGGTTTTTGGTGGTGCGCACGAGGCGGTACGTCAGCGTGGAGTCGCCCTCGAAAGCGAGCACCGTGTCGACCAGGTGCTCGAGCAGCTTGGGGCCCGCGATGGCGCCCTCTTTGGTCACGTGGCCGATGAGGAAGACCGCGATGCCGCGCGCCTTGGCGAGGTCGACCAGGCGCGCCGTGACCTCGCGCAGCTGCCCTACGCTGCCCGCCACCGACTCGAGCTCGCTGCAGCGCATGGTCTGGATGGAGTCGACCACCATGGCGATCGGCTGCTCGCTAGTGACCGCGTGCACGATGTCGTCGAGCTCGGAGGTGGCCAGCACGCGTACGTCGTCGACGCCGGGCGAGGCGATCCGCTCGGCGCGCATCGCGATCTGCGCCCGCGACTCCTCGCCGCTCACGTACAGGGTGCGCTCGCCACGCGCCGAGATACCCGCCAGCGCTTGCAGCAAGAGGGACGACTTGCCGATGCCGGGATCGCCACCCACCAGCACCACGCCACCTGCCACCAGGCCACCGCCGAGCACGCGATCGAGCTCGCCGATGTCGGTGCAGATGCGCCGTGCGGCATCGGGCGTGACCTCGGCCATGCGCAGGCTGGCCTCGCCGCGCGTGTCGCCGCGCGCGCTGAGGCGTGTGGTGTGAGCGCCGACGTCGCGCTCCTCGCTGATGGTGTTCCAGGCGTTGCACGAGGGGCAGCGGCCCACCCAGCGCGGCGAGGTCGCACCGCACTCGCCGCACACATACACCGTTTTTGTCTTGGCCATGCTCCCCGTGTCGTCCGCTACGGAGCCAGGGTTGCGCGCGATCGCCGGCGCGCGCCTTTGGACGCGCGCGCGAAGAAAAAACGACTCAGAACGCGATGCCCGCGATGCCGCGCAGGATCATCGCGTTCTTGGAGTTGGCCGCGCCGGGGAAGTCGTACTCGAGCCCCGAGAACGGGAACAACACGCCGAACTGCACGAGGCCGTAGAAGCCGTCGAGAGCATCGGGGCCGTCTTCGCTGCGGTAGTAGAGCGACATGTCGAGCTCGAGGCCCAGGTTGCCGTCGTTGCCCCAGGTCTGGCTGGGCGCCGAGGCGCGGCTGTACACCACGTCGAGGCGACCCCCCGCCAGCTGCCCGTACGGGTCGCGGATGAAGTCGTAGCTGACGCCCGGACGGAAGTAGTACGCACCGGCCACGCGACGCATCACGGTGCGCCACAGGATGAGATCGATGCGGTAGTCCGGGTGGAACGAGTACGTGGAGACCGTGTTGTTGGCCCCGCTGCCACTGTTGACGCGCTGGTAGTTGGGGTCGTTGGTGGCGGCGAGCCCGTACGCGTTGGAGTCGCCCGTGGCGAGACCCGCCATCAGGTGCAGGCCGAGCCGCTCGTCGAACAGTCGATACTCGGTCTCGAGCGCCACGCCGAGCTGACGGAACTTGCACGAGCCGGTCGTGGGGCCGGCCCCCTCGGTCCCGTCCGCCGCATCGTTGCGACTGCCCGTGCTCAACGTCAGCTGCGGGCACCCGCCCTCACGCGAGCCGGCCACGTAGGCCGCCTCGAGCTCGACGCGCAGGCCTTCCCAAAGGACCTGAAACCAGAGGTCGGGTGTGTACGTGTGCTGCTGAAGGCGCGAGTAGCGCGGCGCGCCCGTGTCGAGCCCAACGGCCGCGGCCGTGGGCGACGCACCGGAGAGCAAGAACTGGTTGCGGTAAACGAAGTACACGCCGTAGTTGAAGACGGCCTCGCCACGCGTGAGCGCACCCTGCTGGGCGTCTTCGTCGAGCTTGTGTGCCGCGGCGAACGTGAACGCGTCGAGGTCGTCGCGCTGCGCTGCATCGATGGGCACGCCCGAGGGCGTCTGCGTCTTGCCGAGCACCTTGCCTTCGCTGGCCCAGTCGTACGCTGCCATCAGCGTGTAACCAGCGAGGTTGGTGATGCCCATGATGCGGTCGACCTCGGACGAGAAGTCCGAGTCGATGCCGTTGCGATCGCCCCCGTTGTCGAGGATGCCGAGACCCCAGTCGGCGCCCATGCGACCAAAGCGCAGCTCGCCGATGTCTCGGTTGCGCGCCTCGCCCCAGACGCGGCGCGCGCGGATGGCGTTGTCGGAGCCGAGGTCGGACGGCTGCGTGCCGGGCCCGTAGCCCAGCGTGCCGAGCCCCACGTTGTCCATCACGTCGATCCACGCTTTGACGCGCACGTCGTCGCTGAGGTGAATCTCAGGCTTGAGGCGGAGTCGCAGATCTCCGGTCACCTGGCCGTGCTTGCCACACTTGCCGTCGGCTCCGCGAGAGTCCTTGCAGCCGCCCGTGACGGGCGCGGTGCCCCCCGTGCGAACGGTGGAGTCGTCGGGATTGAAGTACGGGAAGGGATCGTAGTTCTGGTTGACCGTCTTCAGGTCGCTGCCGAGCCGTGGACGATCGTCGGTGGGATTGTGGCCCAGCGCTCCGTCCTTCAGAAAGGTGCCGCGCAGGCGCATGTAGCCGTGCAGGTGGAAGATCGTCTCGGGCATCGACCAACCACGCTTGGGCGTGGGCTGCGGAGGCGCGGCTTGGTCGAGGCGATCGGCTGCGGCGGCCGGGTCGGGCAGCTCGGGCCCGGCGAGCGAAGGGTCGACCGCGAGCGGTCCCAGGTTGGGCGGCTCGAGCACGCGAGGCTTCTCGGGCTCGGGCGCCGCTTCGGGCGCGGGCGTTGCCTCGTCCCCTCTCGGGGCAGCAGGCTCGGCAGAGGCAGCAGCAGGCGCAGCACTCGGCTCCACTGCAGCGTCGGGGGCAGCGCTCGGACTCGCGGGCGAAGGCTCTTGCGCATGCGCGAGACCGAACACACCGAGGGACAAAGCGAGCGCGAAGTAGCTCGAAAAAAGCAGG
>JBEGTL010000238.1:0-11447 GCA_041179425.1 Pseudomonadota bacterium
GGTTCTTTTCTCCTGACGGCATGGTGCCCAAACCCGTCTTCAAGGAGGACCCTCCTGCCGACAAGCGTATGACTCGCGCCGAGCTCAAAGCCGAGGTCGATCTGTACGTCGACTTTCTCGAGGGAGCGAGCGGGTCCAAGGTGCACTTCGACCCCAAGTGCGTGCGTTTCGAGAACGGGCAACAGACCGCGACCGCAGGGGCCGTCGGCTCGCAGTCATGGAGCTTCGACGTCACGCGGCGCTACCTCGTGTTCGACGAACAACAAGGCATCGTCTGGGGAATGTTTCCGTTCTCCCAGAGCGCGAGCGCACTGGTCGTGGGCGAAGCGTTCAAGGTCGTCGATCACAAGATCATGATGATTCAGGCGGTGATGGCAAACATGCCCGCCAAGACCTGGATGTGAACGGGTCGCTCAGGGCAAGTTCTTCTTTTGCACCTTGAACCACTTGGTGTCCTTGCAGACCGAGCAGTCGGGCCCGACAAACATGGGGTCTAGCGTGCTGTCACTCATGAGCTTCCAGCGCAGCCAGGCCGTGACGAGCGTGCCGATCTGGTCTTGGGTGGGAGCAGTCAGGATCCCGAGGTGTCCGCCCTTGAAGTTCGTGTAAAACACGGGCGTGGTAGCGTTCTTGAAGTCTGTGTCACAGTTGGATGCGGCGATGTCGCAGCCCGTGTCCAAGATGCTGCAGCTGTCGCCACCCGGGATGCCACAAATGAAGGCGCTCGGAGCGTGCAGGTTGGCGACACGCTCGGCGACCATATTTCCACCCGAGATCTGCACCGTTGTGGTCAGCCGCGGGTCGGCGGCGATGGTGAACGTAGCGAGGCTGCCCATCGAATAGCCCATCGACGCGATCTTTGTGGTGTCGAGCTTGCCAGAGAATGCGCTGCCATCCCGAGCGTTCTCCGCGATGGCCCAGTCGATGCCCGCGATGATCTGCTTACCGAGGCTGACTTCTTCGCCGATGCCGGGCGTCACGTTGGCCGCCACGACGACAAAGCCATGCGTGGCGAGGCGTGGGAGCAGCGGGTAGCTCGTGTGCGTCGTGGAGCCGCCGCTCATCCAGCCGACGATCGGATTTTTCGCTCCGTTGGGCGCGAGCTCCGCGGGCAGATACACGGTGTACTGTTTGTCGGGACCGGTGTTCTGCAGCTTGGTCCCTCGATAGGGCCCGTCCTTGCTCAGGTCGGCGGCGGGCGGAAACAGGACTGCGGGCGTGGTCGCATCACCCGACGTCGGGCTCGTGGTGCTGGTCGCAGCGTCGCTGGGTACCGCCCCGGACGTGCCTGCATCGCTCATGGGCTGCGAAGCCGCAGCAGCGTCTGCTTTGGCGACTGTCGAGCCCGCGTCCCGTTTGGGCGAGGAAGGTGCGGCGGGACCCACTGCAGAGGCATCAGCGGATAATCCAGTGAGCTCCGGCTTGCCTGCGTCACGCGGCGCCGTCGAGGGGTCTCCCCGCCCCTCCTTGTCGGTATTCGGCGCGGGATCCTCGGTGCAGCTGGCACCCAGTGTGGCGTTCGCTACGAGGCACAGGCCAAGCAGGCAGAAGCCTGCGCGGCTCGCTGCAACATTCCACTCCGGTGTAAGACAAAAACGGTCGGCCAGCTTCGACGATGAATGCATGTTCCGGTCGTGCTCCGGCGCGGGACAACCCCGTGCTCACAGACAGCAGCCTACATCGTAAAAAGCTCTGTGCGTAAGTCCTTTCCAGCGCGCTACGAAGCCGCTAGAAATATGAATGGCGGAGGCTCTTCAGGGCCCGCGACGCCTCCCTTTCGTCTCCCGGAGGACCGACGATGATCTTTCTCTTCGACGACTACGAGCTCGACTCCGACTGCAACGACCTCCGCCGAAACGGAAAGCCCCTGAAGGCTGAGCATGTGGTTCTCCGCTTGCTGAGCGCGCTGGTCGAAGACGCCGGTCAGCTCGTCACCAAGGCCGCGCTCATCGAGCGCGTCTGGGACGATCGCGCTGTCTCCGAGAACGTGATCACGGTCGCCATGGTGCGCCTCCGTCGACTCCTCGGTGACGACGCGAACGAACGCAAGTTCGTCGTCAACGTGCACGGTCGCGGCTACCGGTTCGTGCGCCCAGTCAGTAAGGTCGACCGCACTGCCGCGCAGGTCCCCGTGGAGCTCATGCCCACGCGCAAACAGACGACCTCCTTCGTGGGTCGTGAGCAAGTGATGCAGCGTCTCCGCACCTCCCTTGCAGATGCGCGCCAAGGTCAGGGCAATGTGCTCGTGCTGATCGGCGAGCCAGGCATCGGCAAGACACGCGCAGCCGAGCAGCTCGCAGACGAGGCTGCTGCTGCCGGCATCCCCGTCGCGTGGGGCCATTGTCAGGAGGCAGGCGATACACCGCCCCTGTGGCCCTGGGCGCAGCTCGTGCGCGAGCTGCTGGAGAAACTGCCACTCGACAGCGCGGCAGTCGCTGCTGCTGCCACCGCGCCCGAGCTGCCGTGGTTGCTGCCTCGTGCGAGCCCGTCGAGCGCAGAACGCGCCGAAGAACGCAAGGCTGCAATCGGCAAAGACCGCGTGTTCACCGCGGTGGTCCAGGTGCTGCAGTCCGCTGCCAGCGCGACGCCGTGTCTGCTGATCTTGGAAGACCTGCACCGCGCCGACGCCTCCACGGTCGAGCTGCTGCACTTCTGGGTCGAGTCGATCTCCCGCGCCCGTGTCCTCTTGGTGGGGACGGTGCGCAGCACGGAGCGTCGCGGGGGCGCCGCGAGCGCCGAGCTTGCAGCCGTCCTCGGACACCGCAACTGCATGCGGGTCCCGCTGCAGCGCCTCGATGCGCCATCGGTCACCGCATACGTCTCCACCATCCTCGACGATCCAGACGGTCGGCTGGCGCGCGCGGTCTTTGCCAAGAGCGAGGGCAATCCTTTCTTCATGGTGGAGCTGGCTCGTCAGCTCTCCTCCATGACGTCCCCTGAGCCCGAGCTACTGGCCGTGACGCACGAAGCGCTCGAGCTCGTGCGGCCGCGCTTGCTCAAGCTGGATGCAGCAGGAAATGGCGTGTTGTCGTCTGCTTCTGTGATCGGACGCAACTTCGATCTGCGGCTCGTGCAGGCCGTGCTGGACGCGGACTTGACCGAGATCATGAAAAACCTCGACTGCGCCGTGACAAGTGAGGTGTTGATCGTTGCTCCGGACTCACGAACGGTCTTCGCCTTCAGCCACGACCTGCTCCGCGCCGCTCTCTACGAGAGCATTCCTCCCGCCGAGCTGCGGCGGCTCCACCTGCGTGTGGCGCTTGCGCTCGAGGCACAAAGACTCAGCGGGGAGACCGTCTCCGCAGCGCTGCTAGCGTTTCACTTTCGCGCCGCGATCCCCGAAGGAGATCTCCGCAAGACCGTCGAGTACTCTGCGCGGGCTGCTGAAGACGCCAGCGCGCTGTTTGCGTTCGGCGATGCGGAGCGCCACCTGCGCCATGCCCTCGAAGCCCTCTCGCTGATCCCGAACGCCAGCACGGGGCTTCGTATGAAGCTGCTACTGCACCAGACGTTGTGCGCACGCGTAGTGGGCGCGCCAGAGTTCGAATCGCTGTTGCGCGAGCTGATCCGCCTGGCCCGCGAGTGCCGCGCGGGGTCCGTGCTGGCGCGCGCGGGACTTCTGCTCGACCTGCATCCCGGCTTTCCCGCTCTGGCCGCCTCACGACAAACGCTCGAAGAGGCGCTCTCGATGCTACCCGACGACGACGAAGAACATCGAGGCGCCCTGCTCGCACGGCTCGCGATTAGCGCGCCGATCGCCTACGACGCCGAAGCGAGCCAGGCGCAGGCGGAGCTCGCAGTCACGCTCAGCCGGCGCTCGGGGGCGCCGCTCGCGCTGTACGGCTCGCTGTTCGCGAAGCTCTACTTGGAAGCCTCCCCCACAGCCGTGTTGACGAGCACTAGCGGCCAGTCAGAACCGCTGCGCGAGCTGGACCTGTTGTGTCTGCACCATCCCCGTTTGCTGAGTGTTCCTCCCATCGCGCTCGACTTGCACCGCGCCATCCTGTGCCTCCAGACCGGCGACCTCCCCACGATGCTCTCCGCGCTCGAGCGTGCCGAGGCGCGCGCCAGGCGGCTTCACTGCCGCGAGTGGACCTGGCACGCAGAGCGATATCGAGCGCTGGCGCAGCTGCAACTCGGTCAAGTCACGCAGGGCACCCTCAAGCTACGCGCACTTCACGAGCAAGCGCGTGCGCTCAACATCCTCGGCAGCGAGCTACTCTGCCTCTACGACGAGACGGTCGTGTTGGGAGACGCGAGCACGATGCGCGCGTCACCCGTGTCTCTCCAGTTCGATCCAGGCGACCCTCCGAGCCTGTGGTCCACCAAGGTGCGGACCCTCGTCGCAGCAGACCTGCACGACGAAGCCGACGCCATGCTGAAGATGGTTGCCTCCGAGCGGTTGGCCGCACTCCCTCGCGACCGCGACTATCTGGGCACCTTGGGGGCTCTCGCTCGCAGCGCCGCTTCGCTGGGCGCACGCGACCACGCGACGGTGCTCTACGACCTTCTCGCGCCCCATCACGCGTACCTCAGCGCTCACGTGGCATTTCACTGCGAGGGGTCCGTGCCGCAGCTGCGAGCCGAACTTGCATGGACGCTCGGCCGGGGCGATGAAGCGCGCTCCTTGCTCGAGGCTGGACTTAAACAGAGTGCCGATGCGGGTCTGGTCTTTGTTGCGGACCAGGCACGGCGTACCCTCGCGACGTACCGAGATGCGCGCAGCAACAACGAGAGCGCTCGCCCGTAGGCGCAGCGGTCGAGCGTAATCAGGGCTTCGTGGCGAAGCTTGTTTGCAGCTTGATATCGCTCGAGGACGCCCCCACCAGCACGCCGTAGGTGCCCGACGCGGTCTTCCAGCTCGAGGCATCGCTGTCCCAGTAGCGCAGCTGGTCGCGAGGAATACTCAGGGAGACTTGCTGCTTTTCTCCGGCCGCCAGACTGACCCTCTTCCAGGCGACCAGACGTTTGGCTACGTCTCCGGCACCGCTCGGCAGCTTGACGTACACCTGCACAACCTCCGCGCCCGCACGGCTGCCGATGTTGGTCAGGGAGAAGCTGACCTGCGCGCCGTCGGCTCGCACCTCGACCTTCTCGTAGCGATACGCGGTGTAGGAAAGGCCGTGTCCGAACGCGAAGGCGGGCGCCACACCACGCTCGTCGTACCAACGATAGCCTATGCTCAACCCCTCCGTGAACTGCGCGACGTCTGCAGAAAAGGGGGCGCCGCCGGTGGGCGTGTCCGCCTCGGCAGCCGGAAAGCTGAGCGGCAGCTTTCCGGATGGATTGACATCGCCGAACAAGACGTCCGCCAGCGCTGGGGCACCGCGGATCCCCGCGTACCACACGTCCACCACCGCCGGCACTTGCAGAAGCCAGGGCATCAGCACCGGATTGCCGCTCTGGAGCACTACGATGGTCTTGGCGTTGGCTGCAGACACGGCGGCGATCAGCGCGTCCTGATCGTCGCGCAAGGTGAGCGAGGAAAGGTCCTGTCCCTCCGAGCTCCACTGGTGGGCCATCACCACGACGGCATCGGAGTCTTTGGCCAAGGCCACCGCGACGTCGACGTCGCTGCCATCGGCAAATCTCACCTGCGACTCTGGAGCTTTTGCTTGGATGGCTTCGAGGGGAGAGCTGCGCACCCAGATCTCGCACCAATTGGCAGGACCAGGTTGTTCGGGACACTTTTGGTCCGGCTGGGCCGGGTGCACGTGCGCGTGACCGCCGGGAGAGATCACCTGGCTCGAGCCACCGCCTGAGATCATCGCGGAGTCGGCGTGCTTTCCGATCACTGCGATGCGTGGGAGGGTCTTGTCCAATGGCAAGACGCCGCCTTCATTCTTCAGCAGCACCATGGCGCTGCGCGCCACGCGTTCTGCCAAGACCTCGCCCGCCGCAAAGTCGATGTCGTGAGGCACCGGCGGATCGTCCAACACACCGGTGTCGATCAACGAGACCAGCTTGCGCCGCACCATGTCGTCGAGCCGGCTCTCGGGAACGCCGCCGTCGGCGACTGCACCAAGCAGCGGCGCGCCGAAGAACGTGGGCTTGTACTGCTCTTCATCGAGCCCGCTGAGGGCCGCGTGCGTCGTGCTGTGGGTGGCACCCCAGTCCGACTGCACCCAGCCCTGAAAGCCCCACTCCCGCTTGAGCACCGTGTTGAGCAGCCAGTCGTTCTCGCATGCCCAGTCGCCATTGAGCTTGTTGTACGAGCACATCACCGATCCCGGCCGCGCAGTCTTGACCGCGATCTCGAACTCTCGCAGATACAGCTCGCGCAGCGTGCGCTCGTCGACGATCGAGTCGACCAGCTCGCGCGACGTCTCTTGCGTGTTGGCCGCGAGGTGCTTGAGCGACATCACGATGTGCTGCGCTTGCGCGCCCTCGATCTTGGAGCTCACCATCAGACCCGACAACACCGGGTCTTCTCCCATGTACTCGAACGAGCGCCCCAATCGCGGATCGCGGACCAGTCCGATGGAGCCGCCCAGCAGCATGTTGAAGCCTTGTGCGCGCGCTTCGGTCGCGATCAGTGCGCCCGCTAGATTGGCTAGTTCCGTGTCCCAGGTGGCAGCCAGCGCGACCGGCGCCGGGAGTGCGGTCGCATAAGGTTTATCGCGTGGAACGAAGGGCGCAGTGGCGCTGCTGCAGTCGGCCACGCCGCCGCCGCCATCGGTCATGTTGAGGTCCGGGATGCCCAACCGCGGAATCCCCGGAATGAAGCCCGCGCCGTGCAGGCCGGAGCCGCGGTCTGAAAACGCGTAGCCGCAGATGGCCCAGCCGCGCACCAGCTGAAGTTTTTCTTCGAGCGTCATCTGCGATAGCAGCGCATTCGCCCGCGCATCGACGTTGGCCTTGTGTGCTGCATCCGCCGCTGCGGCAGCGTCCATGCCGCCATCGCGACCTGCGTCACGACCGCCGTCGACCCCTCTGGTTGGCTCTCCCACCACGGTCTTATCAGGCGTCTCACCGACGCTCGTGCACGCGCCGAATAACGCTACGCTCAGGAAGATACGAGACCGCACTCGCCTACGCATGTTACCCACCACCCCCGAACATAGGCCTCGACCTTAGCCGGAGGGTCCGCACAGTCCTTTCACGCTGGCTACAAGACAGCTATTTGCTGGGCACGAGTACGCCTTTCGCGCGCGGTCGTCACTTCATGGTCGGTGGCGGCGCGTTCACCGGCTCGATGGGTTTGTGCGCGGGCTTCTTGATCAACTGCGAAAGGTCAGGTCGGCGACTTCGCTCGAATGGCATCAGTCGCACCACCTTGCCCGAGCGCGACGACTCCAGGATGGCCTGCACGATACGAACGTCTGCCAGACCCTCTTCGCCTGATGCCTCGGGCTCGGTCCCGTCCTCGAGCCCCACCTCGCGGGCGCCACCCATCTGCTGCGGCCGCGCATTGGCGATGCTTCGCGTTGGATGCGGAGTGGATGCTCGGCGCGGGCATCCACTCCGTGCCCAACGCGCTGCGGATCCAAGTCCAACTAGCGTGTGCCCGAGCCAAGTCGCTGCGATTTGGCGTGCGACCGGAGACGAGACAAGAGGAGCGCAGGCCTTGCGAGCACCGGATTGGTTCGCCGCAGGGCGGCCGGCCCCAGCTCACCGCGACCCGCGAAGATAGTCAGACCAGCAATGGTATGTCCACCACAGTCAGTGACCAGACAACGCACCCAGCGATCGGACAGCGATCAGACATCGCCGCCAAGACACTCAGACCAGCAATCCGTGCTCTTCGATGAAGTGCACGATCCTATCGAGCCCGTCCCCAGTCTTCAGACACGAAAACACGAATGGCCGCACCCCACGCATCTTGCGTGCGTCCCGATCCATCACCTCGAGCGAAGCACCCACGTGAGGCGCCAGATCCGTCTTGTTGATGATCAGCAGGTCACTCTTCGTGATCCCAGGCCCGCCCTTGCGCGGGATCTTGTCGCCCGCCGCCACATCGATCACGTACAAGGTAAGGTCACTCAGCTCCGGACTGAACGTCGCACTCAGGTTGTCGCCGCCGCTCTCGATGATCACCAGCTGCACCTTCGGGAAACGCACGATCATGTCGTCCACGGCCGCCAAGTTCATCGAAGCGTCTTCACGGATCGCCGTGTGCGGACAGCCACCCGTCTCCACGCCCGCGATCCGCTCACGCGGCAGCGCCTCGTTGCGCATCAAAAACTCCGCGTCCTCCTTGGTGTAGATGTCGTTGGTCACCACCGCGATGTCGTAGCGCTCGCGCATCGCGCGGCACAGCGCCAACACCAGCGCGGTCTTGCCCGAACCGACGGGTCCTCCAATGCCCAGACGCAGTGCGTTTGTCCCCGCGCGGCTGGTGGGTTGGGATTCGCTGCTGCTCTCCGTGCCGGCTTGCGTGGCCATCTGCGTGTCTCCTCAAGAGCGAAAGAGCCTCGTGTACTGCGTCTCATGAAGCATGCTCGCCAGCGCGAGGCCTGGCGTCGTGGTGCCGAGCTCGTCATCGGCAAGCGCGAGTGCGCGCCGCGCGAGCGGCTCGATGACGGCCAAGAGCCGCAGAAGCGCGCGCTGGCTGGCGCTCTGGCCGAGCGGGATAAGCTTGCTGGCAGAGATGACCTGGCCCTCCGCGAAGGCGAAAAGATAGCCGAGCACGGCGTCGGCCTTGGTCACGCCGTAGTGCACGCACGCGAGCGCAAACATCTGCGCGTAGGTACACCGTGGGTCGACCGCGACGGCCCCAGGCACGCCCGCCTCACGCAGCACCTTGGCCAGCGATAGCCCGAGCTGACGGTCCTCGAGCGCCATCTCCGCAGTCTCCCGCGAGGCGCGCAAGAAGTCGTTCCAGCGCTCTCCCTGCTGCGCGTCTTGGGCCACGTACGCGTCGTACAGCCGCGCCAACACCGGCGCATCCAGCGTGCAGATCTGACGCTCCAGCACCCCTTCGACCCAGCTCGCCACGCTCTGCGCGTCGGTGGCCCAGCCGACGTCGACCGCGTACTCGAGCCCACGCGAGTACGCATAAGCTCCGATCGGAAGCGCCGGACTCACCAACCACAACAGCCGCAGCAGCGCGCTCTGCCCGCTCCCCAAGCTCATGTCGTCGGGTCCCTCAGCGAGCACGCTCACCTGCCCCCTCGACCCCAGCAGCGCCTGCGTCGAGCCGGACCATCTCGACAGCCCGCACAACCCCACCCCCCGTGCGAGAAGCCCGGTGCTCGTGAGCGTGTGCGTGCTCGTGCGCGTCCGAATGCGAATGCGCATGCGAATGCGAGTGACCGTGCCTCCCGTACGCCCCACCCTCCGGCTCGAACGGCGCGTCCTCGACGATCACCATCAGCCCGAGCTCGCGCACCAGCCCGTCGAGCACGTGATCGTGCAGGTAGCGCACGTAGTCGGGTCCGACCTCGAGCGGAATGTGCCGGTTGCCGAGGTGGTACGCGGCGCGCGCCAGCGCTTCGGCGCGATCGGCGCGCACCGTGGACACCAGCTCGGGCGCCGCCGACACGAGCACGGCGCGACCGTCGCTGACCGCCAGCGTATCGCCGCCGCGCAGCACGGAGCCGCGCGGCATGAGCAGCAACGCCTCCTGCCCGTTGCTCAGCGTAACGCGCAGGCGACTTCGCTGGCGATCCTGAAACGGTAAGGTCAGGCGCAAGCCGGGCGTGGCGGGTCCGCGACTCTGTTGACGGATCTCGAGCATGGTCTGACTCTCTCAGAAGAGGAAGTAGCGCTGCGCCATGGGCAGCACCTTGGCGGGCTCACACACCAGGAGCTGGCCGTCGGCGCGCACCTCGTACGTCTGACTGTCTACCTCCATCCTGGGCAGGTAGTCGTTGTGCACCATGTCGCGCTTCTGCACGGTGCGGCAGCCGCGTACCGGCACGAGCCGCTTTTGCAGCTTGAGCTCGTGCGCCACGCCAGCCTCGATGGCCGCCGCGGAGACGAAGGTCACGCTGGTCGCCGCGCAGGTGCGTCCGATCGCGCCGAACATGGTGCGGTAGTGGACGGGCTGCGGCGTGGGGATCGACGCGTTGGGGTCGCCCATGGGCGCGCCCACGATCATGCCGCCCTTGATGATCAACGAGGGCTTGGTGCCAAAGAACGCGGGCCGCCAGAGCACGATGTCGGCCAGCTTGCCCGCCTCCAGCGAGCCGACCTCGGTGGCAATGCCGTGGCTGATGGCGGGGTTGATGGTGTACTTGGCGATGTACCGTTTGACGCGGAAGTTGTCGTGGCGCGCCGGGTCGGGCGACAGCGCACCGCGCTGCACCTTCATCTTGTGCGCGGTCTGCCAGGTGCGAATGACGACCTCGCCCACGCGCCCCATCGCCTGCGAGTCTGATGAGATCATGCTGAAGGCACCGAGGTCGTGCAGGATGTCTTCGGCCGCGATGGTCTCACGCCGGATGCGGCTCTCCGCGAACGCGACGTCTTCGGCGATGCTGGGGTCGAGGTGGTGGCAGACCATCAGCATGTCGAGGTGCTCGTCTGCCGTGTTGATGGTGTAAGGCCGCGTCGGGTTGGTGCTCGAGGGCAGCACGTTGGGCTGACCGCACGCCTTGATGATGTCCGGTGCGTGCCCGCCCCCCGCTCCCTCGGTGTGGTACGAGTGGATGGTGCGGCCCTTGAAGGCGTCGAACGTGTCTTCGACGAAGCCGGACTCGTTGAGCGTGTCGGTGTGGATGGCCACCTGCACATCGAAGCGCTCGGCCACGCCGAGGCAGGTGTCGATGGCCTGCGGTGTGGTGCCCCAGTCTTCGTGCAGCTTGAGGCCCATCGCGCCGGCTTCGAGCTGTTCGACCAGACCGAGCGGCAGGCTCGCGTTGCCCTTGCCGAGCAGCCCCAGGTTCATGGGCAGCGCGTCGCACGCCTGTAGCATGCGGTGGATGTTCCAGCGTCCGGAGGTGCAGGTGGTGGCGTTGGTGCCCGTGGCAGGGCCCGTGCCGCCGCCGATCATGGTGGTGACGCCACTCATCATGGCCTCTTCGATCTGCTGCGGGCAGATGAAGTGAATGTGCGCGTCGATGGCCCCTGCGGTCGCGATCAGACCTTCGCCCGCGATGATCTCGGTCCCCGGTCCAATCACGATGTCGACGCCCGACTGCACGTCGGGATTGCCGGCCTTGCCGATGTTGGCGATGCGTCCGGCCTTGATGCCGATGTCTGCCTTGACGATGCCCCAGTGGTCGATGATCAGCGCGTTGGTGATGACACAGTCCATCACCGAGCGGCCCACGCGCTGGCTCTGGCCCATGCCGTCACGGATGACCTTGCCACCGCCGAACTTGACCTCTTCGCCGTAGACCGTGAAGTCGCGCTCGACCTCGACGATGAGCTCGGTGTCCGCGAGCCGCACGCGGTCGCCCACCGTGGGGCCAAACATCTCGGCGTAGCCGGCACGAGAGATCTTACTCATAGGCTCCCCATCACCTTGCCCTGAAAGCCGAACACACGACCGTCGCCGCCGT
>JBEGTL010000239.1:0-11431 GCA_041179425.1 Pseudomonadota bacterium
GCTTCCAGGACGCGTTCCTGATCTTCGTCGCCCACTACTTCGCGACCTTCTTTCGCGACCACAGCACGCTGCTCGACCCACAGCTCGCCATCAGCACACTGGTGGCGATCGCGGTGTTCAGCGTCATCGGCGACGCCAACGGCCTGTACCGGTCCACGCTGCGCTCGGCGCCGCCCAAGGTAGAGCTGGGCAAGGTGTGGCTGAGCTGGGGGTTCACGCCGCCCATCCTGCTCACCTTGGCGTTCGCCGCCAAGACCGGCGACGACTACTCGCGCATCGTGACTCTGGTGTGGTTTCTGTTCGCGCCCACGCTCGTCAGCGCGGTGCGCCTGGGGTCGCGTCGGGTCGAAGGCGAGATGTACCGCCGCGGCGTGGCGACGCGCAGTGTGCACATCGTAGGCGCCACCAAGATGGGCGGCATGATCGCCCAGCGCATCATGGACGACCCGGGTAGCGGCATGCGTGTCGAGGGCTACTTCGACGACCGCGACCCCGAGCGGCTCAACCCCATGCCCGAGCGGCTGGGCCCGCCCATCGGCCGCATCGACGACCTGCTCGACCTCGCGCACCGGGGCAAGGTCGACATCGTGTACATCGCGCTGCCGCTGCGCGCCGAGTCTCGCATCAGCGACATCGTGCGCAAGCTCGCGGACAGCACGGCGTCGGTCTACGTGGTGGCCGACTTCTTGGTCTTCGACCTGGTGCACGCCCAATGGTCCAACGTACAGGGCCTGCCCGTCGTCAGCGTGTTCGAGAGTCCGTTCTACGGCGTCAACGGCTGGCTCAAGCGCGTCGAAGACCTGGTGCTCGGCAGCATCATCCTCGGCATCATCGCGGTGCCCATGGCCTGCATCGCGCTCGGCGTGAAGCTCAGCTCGCAAGGGCCGGTGTTCTTCCGTCAGCGCCGCTACGGGCTCAACGGCGAAGAGATCCGCGTCCTCAAGTTCCGCACCATGACCGTCACCGAAGACGGAGCGGCCGTGACGCAGGCCAAAAAGAACGATCAGCGCGTCACGCGGTTTGGCGGCTTTCTGCGGCGCACCTCGCTCGACGAGCTGCCTCAGTTCATCAACGTGTTGATGGGGGAGATGTCCATCGTCGGTCCGCGGCCGCACGCCGTCTCGCACAACGAGATGTATCGGCGGATGATCCACGGGTACATGCTGCGCCACAAGGTGAAGCCAGGCATCACCGGCTGGGCCCAGGTCAACGGCTGGCGCGGCGAAACGGACACCGTCGAGAAGATGGAGCAGCGGGTCAACCACGACCTTCATTACATTCAGAATTGGGGTCTACTTTTCGACCTCAAGATCATCTTCAAGACCATCTTCGGCTCGGGGACGCGACAGAACGCGTACTGAGCACGCGGAGGACAGCGTGAAAGTTCGCGATCGAATTGGGCCCATCGTCGACCTCTTTTTGGGCGCCATGTACGCGGACCACCGCTTCGCGGACGAGGAGAAGCGAGCCGTCACACGGATGTTGTGCGACTTGATCTGCCGGCCGGAGCTGCCTGCGGAGCTGGCGCGGCACGTGGAGGAGTTCGATCCCACGACGTTCGACCTGGCGAAGACGGCCAGCGACTTTGTGAGTGATCCGCCCATGAATCGGCGTCGTTTGCTAGAGCTGGTGGCGCAGCTGTGCGTGTCCGACGGGGAGCTGGACCTGGACGAGGACGAGTATCTGCACCGGCTCGCACGGGCGCTGGGGATGGAGCCTTCGGAGTACGAGGACATCGTTCTGGACTACGAGATTCATGAGATGAGGCTTAGTTTCGAGATGATTCGGCAGTCTTCTCTGGATCTGCCTTTGGCTTGATCTTGGGGGCGGTGGCGTGGATGGCTTGAGGCGGTGGTGTACCTGCGCGGGCGTGGATTCGCTGCATGCAGAAAGAGCGGGTAGCTGGGGGCGGTCCGCTGTCGATGGGGGCCGTGGACCTGTGCCGACTGGACGGGCAGAGCTCCGCAAAATGCGGAGCTGCACACTTCTGTCCTGATGCGTTCGGTTGTTGACCTGGGGGGTACGGAAGGACACGGAAGGACACGGCGACTGAGACGCGCACGAGAACGAGAACGAGCACGAGTACGAGTACGAGAGTCAACGAGCCCGAGCACGTCTACGAACACGCGCGCACGCCGGTAGGTCGAAGGGCCCCAGCTAGCACTGACGAGCCTGACGTGTTCGTGCACGGTCTCGTGCTCCTTGCCTCTCGTGCTCCTTGCCTCTCGTGCTCCTTGCCTCTCGTGCTCGTGCTCGTGCGCCGTTGGCGTTGAAGGGGGTGGGAATGAGCTGGTTTGGCGCGCTTGTTGACTTGGGATGAGGGATCGCTGGGCTTTGGGTGGGGAGGGTGCGGGGCTCCGCTTGGCTGGTGGTGGGTTGTGACTCGGTCTCGGGTACATGACGTCGTCATTTACGGGGCGACCGGGTTTACGGGGGAGCTGGTTGCGAAGTACTTCGCGGCGCATGTGTCGCTCGACCGGACGCCGTGGGCGATTGCCGGGCGCAGTCGGGAGAAGTTGCTCGCGCTGCGCGAGCGGCTGGCCAAGGTGCATCCGGCGTGCGCGCGCTTGCCCATCGTGGTGGCGAGTACCGAAGACCGCGCCTCGCTGGTGGCGCTGAGCAAGAACGCGAGGGTGGTGCTGACCACCGTGGGGCCGTTCGCCAAGCACGGCGAGCCGCTGTTTCAGGCCTGCGCGGAGCACGGCACCGACTACGTCGACTCGTCAGGGGAGTTCTCGTTCGTGCGCAAGATGCGCGAGACGTACGCAGAGCGGGCGCGCGAGACGGGCGCCATCATGGTCTCGTGCTGCGGCGTCGACAGCATCCCTACCGACCTCGGGCTGTACTACACGATGAAGCAGCTGCGCGCGCGGAGCCCCCATGCCGAGCTGGGCGCGGTGTCGGTAGAGGGGCTGTTCGAGGTGCGTGCACGACCGTCTGGCGGCACCTGGAACTCCGTGCTCTCCGTGATGGGCGAGCTGTCCGACGCGCCGCCTCAAGTGTTGCCGCCACGGGCCGAGGCGGGGCGCTCGGTGACACGCATCGACGGGCGGCTCCATCGCGATCGCGAGCTCGGTTGGGTGCTGCCGTTTCCGACCATCGACCCCGAGATCGCGCTGCACTCCGCGGCCGCGCTCGCGTCGTACGGGCCGGCGCTGTCGTACGGGCACTACCTGGTGGTGCGCAGCCTACCCAAGCTGCTGGGGCTCGGCCTCGGGCTCGGCAGCGTGGCCGCGATCGCGCAGCTGCGCATCGGGCGCAACCTGCTCGGGCGTGCGCTCACGCCCGGCACCGGACCGAGCGAGCGCGAGCGGGAGCGCAGCTGGTTCAAGCTGCGCTTTCGTGCACAGCACGCGGCGGGCGAGCTCACCTGCGAGGTGCGAGGCGGGGACCCGGGCTACACGGAGACCGCCAAGATGCTGTCCGAATCGGCCCTGTGCCTGGCCGTCGATCGCGCTAGGCTGCCCGCTCGCGCAGGGGTGCTGACGCCGGCCTGCGCGTTTGGCGACGTCCTGCTCGCGCGGCTCGTGCGTGCAGGCATCGTGTTCGAGGTCGTGAGCTGATGATTCGTCTATCGCCTGTTCGGTTCTGGTTCGTTGCGCTGTTTGCGCTGATGGTTGCGGCGTGCGCGCCTGCGGTTCGTAAGCAGCCGCGCCAACGACTCCCCACACCGCCGCCCGCTGCGGCCGCCGGCACGTCCCAAGATGCCCCCGTTCCTGGTGCCGCCGACACGGCGGGCGGACAGAGCGCGCCCGTCGCAGCGACCACACCGGTGCAAGAGCTGGTCGAGGTTCGTGTGTTGGTCGTGTCCTACGCGGGCGCCGACAATGCGCGCGAGAGTGTCACGCGCACCAAAGAACAAGCGTTGGAGCGCGCACAGATGATCTCGCGCATGGCCAAGAGCGGCGATCGTTTGGCCGAGCTGGTGCGCAAGTACAGCGACCGTCCGGGAGCGAACGAAGACCTGGGGCTGTTTCGCCTTCGTCCGGCCCAGCCCGGTGCCTTCGGCAAGGAGGTCGGGCAGGCGGCCCTGGCGCTGACCCCGGGCTCCATCAGCGATCCTGTCGAGACGCCTTCGGGCTACTTCGTGATCGAGCGGCGCACCGATCCACCGACCGGTCCCACCAAGGTGTCGGCGCGCCACATCCTGATCAGCTACGCCGGTGCCGAGCACGCCATCCCCGGCGTGAAGCGCACCGAGGCCGAGGCGCGCACGCTCGCCGACCAGATCGCCAAAGACGCGAAGGCGCCGGGCGCCAACTGGGCCGATCTCGCCAAGTACACCGACGAGCCGGGCTCCAAGGAGACGGGCGGCGATCTCGGGTCGTTCGCGCGTGGGCAGATGGTGCCGGCGTTCGAGCGCGTCGCGTTCGCGCTGGCCGTCGGCCAGGTCAGCGACGTGGTGCAGACCCCGTTCGGGTTTCACGTCATCACTCGCTACGAATAGGCTCTCAGACCGCGCACAGCTCGAGGAGCTTGGCGCCGTATTTTTCGGCTCGCTCTGCGCCGATGCCCCAGATCGCGAGCAGCGCCTGAGGGCTCGTCGGCTTGTGCTCGCAGAGGAGCTTGAGGGTCTTGTCTTGGAAGACTTGGTAGGGCTTGACGCGGCGGCGCTTCGCTTCGTTGCGGCGAAAGCGACGTAGCTCGGCTTCGAGCGGCGTACTGGCCGCGCGCTTTTTGCGGGCGCTCGGACTCCCGCCCTCGATGCGGCGGGGACGCACTGGTTTTCCCGCGATCCACAGCGTCGGGTACTTCTGACCCTTGGGAACCAGCAGTCCCTCGTGCAGTAGAGAGTCGAGCGCGGCGTAGATGGCCGCTTCAGGCAGGCCCTTGAGTGCGCCAAAGTGTGGGTTTTTGGCGAGACCCTTGCGGACGATCGCTTTGAGACGACTGCCGCGCAGCGCCAGCATCACGTAGCGTCTGCCGATCGGCTTCGCGAGGGCGTCGACGAAGGCGAACACGTCGTCACGCTGGCTCGGCTCGAGCGTCACCTCGAGCTCTTCTTCGCGTCGTTTGCCGCGGGCGCGCTCGGTCGCTGCACGCTGGCTCTGCGCGCGTTGGACCTGCGCGAGGACCGCGCTCGCGTCGCTACAGACGTCGCACTGTCCGCACGTGGCGGAGCTCGTACTCTGCAGGTGATCTGCGATGACCAGCTGCCGACAGCGCACTCCCAACGCGTAGTCCGACAGCGCGCGGAAGCCGTCTACGGCCCCGACTGCCGGGTTCTTGCCGCGCAGGCGTTCGTGGATGCGCGCGTCGCCTTCTGCAAACGCGAGCCAGCACTCGGCGGGTTGTCCGTCGCGACCCGCTCGGCCCGCCTGCTGCACGTAGCTCTCCAGCGTGCCCGGTGCTTCGACGTGCAACACGATGCGCACATCGGGCATGTCGATGCCCATGCCAAACGCGCTGGTGGCCACGAGCACCGGTGTCTTGCCTTGCTGAAACAGCTGCTGTGCGTTGCTGCGCGCCGACTCGCTGCGACCCGCGTGGTAGTAGCCGGCCCGCACTCCGGCCTTGCGCAGCGCGCGCTGCACCGCCTCGACGCGCTTGCGCGTAGCTGCGTACAAGATGGCGCGACCGGCGACTCGTTTGTTGGCGAAGCCGCGCGCGACGAGCAGCTCGGTTGCCCACCCTGTGCGCGTATCGTTCTTGTTCGCCTGGTGCAGCGCGACGAGGAAGCGCAGGTTGGGACGCACCGACGGCCCGTCCACGCGGAGCGGATCGCGCATGCCGAGCGAGCTGACGATGTGGTCGCGCACGCGCGCGGTGGCGGTCGCGGTGAGCGCCATGATGGGGGCGCCCAGCTCGCGCTTGAGCCAGCCGAGGCGGGCGTACTCGGGCCGAAAGTCGTGGCCCCACTCGCTGATGCAGTGCGCCTCGTCGATCACGACGCGCGTCACCTGCTGCACCGCTCGACGCACGCGCGCGTTCTCGAGACGCTCGGGGCTGACGTAGACGAGGTCGTACGCGCCGAGGTCCTCGAGCACCCCTTGCTGTTCGCTCCACGGCACCCCCGAGTGCAGGGCACAGGCGCGCACGCCACGCGCACGCAGCGCGGCCACCTGGTCGTTCATCAGCGCGATCAGCGGGCTCACCACCAAGGTCGAGCCCTCGCCGCGCCGCGCGAGCAGCAGCGCAGGCAGCTGAAAGCAGAGCGACTTGCCGTAGCCCGTGGGCAGCACGACCAGTGCGTCGCGCCCCTCGATGAAGGCAGCGATGGCCAGCGCTTGTTCTGGACGCAGCGCCGTCAGCGCAAACGTGCCCTCTAGCAGCTCTTGTACAGCCGTCTGCATCGCGAGCTCGATGGTGCCACGCAGCGCTGCCCCGGACACGAAACCGGCACGGGAACGAGCGGAGGCGAGGTCAGTCGTCGCTCTGTCGCCGCGGGGGTGGCGGCGGCACGCGAGACGATGGTTTGCCTGAACGAGCAGGGGCCGGGGGGGCGTTTTCGTGCGCGTGGAGCGGCGCGGGCGGGCGTGTACTGCGGTTGGCCGACGGCGGGGGAGGCGGCGGCGCGATGCTCGGCGCCGAGCGCTCGAGCAGGGAGCTCAGGCCCTCGAGCGAGACGACCGAGCTCTCCGCGCCCTCGCCGGCCTCGTCGCTCCGATCGAGGGGAAGCGTGACGTCTGCATCGAAGTTGCGACCCTCGAACTCGGGAAGCTCGAACTCAGCGACATCGAGCTCAGCCGAGTTGAGCTCGGACTCTTCATCCTGGGACGCGACCCCGACCTCGCCGCTGACGCGCTCGCCTGCGGCTTCGGGGTCCTCGTAGCCGTCGTCTTCGAAGTCGTCGGCCGACTCGGCGGGCTCGGGCAATGGGCGCTCGATGCGCGCGAAGGTTTGCTCGTCGTCGCGCCCACGCAGTTCGTCGTCCGCGAAGTCTTCGTGGTCGGGCGCGTCGAAGCTGTCGGGTGTCGACGCGCGCGCCGCTTCTACGGGCGCGCGAACCTCCGCTGCGCGACGAGGGGCTACCGGCTCTTCGCTGCGCGCGCGCTGCTCTGCGAAGAAGGCGCCTGAAGCGTTGCCCTCGGCCGCGTTGCTGAACAGCGAGCTGCCGAGGGTCGCAGCGCCGACGAGCGACGGCCGCAGGTCTTCGGGGAGCACCACGACCTCTTCATCCAGCAACGAGTCGTCGGCACGCGGTTGCGAGCGCAGACGCAAAAGCGCGGCGACGGCGTCGGGATCGGCCGGCGCGATGGCGATCACCTTTTTCCAGGCATCGAGCGCTTCGTAGCGGTTTTTGAGCCCAAACTCCCAGGTCTCGGCAGCCTGTTTGAGCAGCTCGCGCTTGCCCTCCTCGGGCTTGAGCATGAACAGCTCGCGGTCGATCGCGATCAGCAGCTCGTCGAAGCGTTCGGCCGCACGGAGGCATTGGCGCAGGCGACGGGAGGCGTGGGCATCTTTGGGGCGCAGCCGAACCAGCTGCTCGTAGGCGTCGGCAGCGCGCGAGGGAGAGGCCAGCTCGCGCTCGCACAGCGCGCCGAGGCGACTGAGCGACGCGCTGCTGCTGTTGCTGTCGATGGCACTGTCGGCCGCCTGCTGGAGGTGCTTGGCGAAGGCCTCCCAGTTGCCACCGAGTGCGGCCACTCGGTTGAGCTCGTCGAGCAGCTGCTCGTCGCTCGGCGCGAGTGACGAGGCGCGCTCGAGTGCGCGGTACGCCGCATCCGGGTCCTCGAGGTTGACCTCGTGGATGCGCGCTGCGCGCGACAGCCAGGCCGCGGCGTGGGGCGAGGGCTTGCCCTCCTGCGCGAGCTGCGCATAGACGCCGGTGAGCTCGGCCAGCAAACCACGACCGTGCACGACCGCGGGCTGCTCGTCGTCGAGCACGCGCACGTGCGCTTCGATGTTGTCGAGCAGGGGCGCAGCGTCGCCAGCCAGGCTGACCGCGCGCGCGAGGTAGCCGGTGGCGCGTGGCAGGTCTTCGAGCTCGTGTTGTGCCAAGGCACAAGCCTCGAGCAGCGCCTCGATGCGCGCCTCTCTGCTGGCGCTCGACTGTGCGCGACGTTCGTGCGCACCGAGCAGCTCGTCCTGCTTGCCCGTGACCTGTGCCAACCGGCGGGCGTCGGCGTAGGTGCCGTCGTTTGCGGGGTCGAGCTGGAACGCCAGCCAGATGCGCTCGAATGCGGCGTCGGCACTGCCGGCGCGCGCCTCGAGCAGCCGTGCGTGGCGCACCAGCAGCTGGATGCGGTCCGCGGTGGTGTCGGCCTTGCGGACGATGCTGTCGTAGACCTGCGCGAGACGCTGCCAGGCCTGTGCCCGCTCGGCGAGGCGCTCGACTTCACCGAGCAGCTCGCGGTTGTCGAGCTGTTTGGCGAGCGCACGCAGCATCGCCTCGAGCGCGCGGTCGTACGCCGCGAGCTCTTGCTCGAAGACGCGCGCCGCGTCGGCCCAGCGACGCTTCTCGACCTCGCCGTCGGTGGTGCGCTGCGCGAGGCCCACGTACACGGCAGCCAGCTGTTCGCCTCGGCCCGCCGTGCGTGTCAGCTCGCGCAGCAGGCGCTCGGCGGCCGCGTCGTCTGCCTCGACCACACGGGGAACCAGGCGATTCCAGGCGCCGTCGTAGTCGTTGAGCTCGATGGCGACGCGCGCAGCGCGCAGCAAGAACTCGCCCGACTCCTCGTCGCTGATCGCCAGCTTGGTGAGCTTGTCGAGTGCATCGAGCAGCTCACGCTTCTTGCCGGTCTGCGCGAGCAGCGGCAACAGGCGCATGTACGGGGTGGGGTTGTCCGACTCGAGCGTGGTCCACAGCGTCAGCACACGCGCTGCACCGACCGGGTCGCTCAGCTCGTGCTCGTAGATGTCGACGAGCTCGGTGGCCAGCTCGATGCGCGCAGGCTGCGACGGCGCCAGCTTGATCAGGCGCTCTTGTGCGCTCGCGCGGCGCTTGAGATCTTCGGTGACGATGCACAGCTCGACCAGCTTGCGCAGGGCTGCGACGTCGTCGGGGTCGATCTCCGACAACAAGCGCTCGAGCTCGGCCTTGGCCTGCTCGGGCTCGCGCAGCTTGTCGGCGAGCACGGTGGCGCGCTCGAAACGCAGCGCGCGCGCGGCTTCGACCGGGCTACGTTTGGCGAGCTCGTCGAGCCGCTTGCTCAGCTCGCTGGCGCGGTCGGTCCCGCGCAGCAGCTTGACCAGCGCTTCGAGTGCGGGGAGCTCTTGGTTGCTCGCGTACTGCGCCTCGCGCGCGAGGATGGCACCCGCCACGTCGGCCCGCGCGCCGCGTGTCTCGGCCAGATGGTCGTACAGGGCACTGGTCAGTGCACGATCGCGCTGGCTCTGCGCGAGCCCCCAGAGCAGCTCGTCGAGCTGGTCTTTGCGGCCTGCTTCTTCGAAGGCGGGAGCCGCGGTCTTCCACAACGAGGTGGTCTGCGGGGACAACAAGATCGCTTCGCCGTACGAGTCCGCCGCGCGCGCAGCGTCGTGCATGGTGGTGAGTGACAGCTCGGCGATGCGCACGTGGAGACGCAGCCGGTCGCTCGGCGGCGTGAGCTCGAGCTGCGCGGTGAGGGCGTCGATCAGCGCGCGGTGCTCGCCGCGCCGCTCGAGCACACGGGTGAGTGCCGCGAGGGGCTCGGGCCGGCGCGGCTCGGCGCTGCGCCACAGCTCGAGCGTGCGCTGCGTGCGCTCGTCGTCGTGGAGCTTTTCTTCGTAGAGCGCCGTGAGGGCAGTGAGCACGGCCACGCGGTCGGCCACGTCGTGCTCGGGTGTGCGCGCCAACCGGGCTTCGTACAGGTCGGCGGCTGCGTCGAACTGGTCGTTGGCGAGGTACAGCTCGGACAGCGCGAGCTCGTCTTCTTCGCGACCGGGATCGATCTCTCGTGCACGCACGTACGACGCGATGGCCCACGGCGAGGCGTTGAGCTTGTCGCGCGCGAGAGCGCCCAGCTCGCGCAGCATGTCGGCCTTCTCTTTGGGGGTGCTCAGCTGCTCGGAGCGGTGGCTGAGCAGCGTGCCCAGCTCGTCCCAGCGCTGGCCCCGCTTGAGCAGCTTGCGCAGCTTGTCGAATGCCTCACTGTCTTCGGGCTCGACGTCGAGCAGCGAGCGCAGTGCGGCAATCGCGCCTTCTTGGTCGCCGAGCTTGCTCTCGCTGAGCATGACGGCCTCGCGCAGCCGTGCGCTGCGCACGTCGCTCGGGAAGCTCAGCTCGCCAGCCAGCCGTACCGATAGGTCGCGCAGCTTTTTGAAGTCGCGCGCCAGCCGCAGGTGCTCTTCGAGCGCCTCGATCGCATCGGCGTCGAACACGCCACGGTCGAGCAACGTCTCGGCGACCTCGGCAGCGCCGCGCCGATCGCGGAAGCGCAGCCGCTTGGCGAGCTCGGTGCGCAGGCTGCGCAGCTCGGTGACGGCCGGATCTTCGGCGGGAGTCAGCTGGGTGACTTCGCTGTCGGGGTCGCGCTCTTTGAGCTCGCCTGCGGGCGCGAGGATGATGTTGTGATCGACCTCGCCCGTGAGCGCGGTGAGCTCGGCGAGCGTCAGCGGCGTGGCGCGCGGCTGGGTCTGCTCGGCGAACGGATCGGGGTCGTCGTCTTCGCGCGGAAGCTGGCTGCCCGCGCGCGGCTCGTCTTTGGTCGAGCCGAAAAAAGAAGGCTCGAACGACGTCTTGGGGGGCAGCCGCGGCGGCTTGCTGGTGGGCCGGCGTTCTTCTTCGGGTTCCTGTTCCTGTTCGGTCGCCGTCACGGGCTCGTCGCTGTCGCCGGGCAGGTTGGAGAGCTCGCTAGAGTCGAGCAGCTCTTCGCGCGAGGTCTCTCCCGAGTCGAGCAGGGCACCGAGATCGCGGCTGGGGTCCGCCGCGGCACGCCTGGCAGCAGGTCGGTCGCGATCGATCGAGGCCAGGTCTTCGAGCGGATTGCGCGCGCCCGCGGAGGTGGCGCTGTCGTCGAGGTGCTCGCCCAAGTCGGACAGCTCGTCTGCCAGGCTGCCGTCGCGCGTGTCGAAGTTCCCGTCGTCGAAGATGTCGGCGCTCGCCAGCTGATCGTCGGGGAGGTCGGCTTCGTGGCTGTCGAGCAGCATCTCGGAGCTGGAGAGCTCGTCTTCGTCGCTCGTTTCCTCGTCCGCCTCGTCTGCGCCGGCGTCTGTCGCCACGGCGTCTGTGGCGCTGCCGGCGCCGTGCGAGCGATCGAGCGCGACCGCTTCGGGATCGCCCTCGGCGAGCAGCGGCTCGAGACAGATGTGCGCGTCGTTGAGCTGTCCCACCGCGAAGTACGCGGTCGCCATCTTGAGCCGCACCGTGCGCGCAAGCTTGGGGTCGCGCGCGCCTCGGATCGCGGCCAGCCAGCGCGGCGCGAGCGTGTCGGAGCGACCCATACGCGGGGCGACCTGCTCGAGCAGCTGCAGGGCCTCGGCCTGATCGGGCACGGCATCGAGCGCCGCTTCGATGTACGCAAACGCGTAGTCGTCCGACACCGCGTGCGCCATCGCAGCGAGCAAACCC
>JBEGTL010000240.1:0-11419 GCA_041179425.1 Pseudomonadota bacterium
CGCGCCCGTCGTCTCGTCCCGTCCCGTCCCGTTTTCGTTCCTTCCGTTAAAAACCCAAAACAAAAACGGGTTGGTAAAACCGAACCGGGGGCGGGCGGGGTGTCGATACGGCCAAAAAAAGTCCACGGCCCGCCTGGGATCCACGAGTTGAACTCCACGGCCAGCGGCCACCGAGCCCGCTCACTCCGCGATGATCGCGGAGTACGCCGCCCGCAGATCGCATGGGCCCACGCTCTTCAAACCAGCAGCAAGGCCCCCCGCCTACCCACTTTTTTTGGTCGTATCGACACCCCGCCCGCCCCCGAAGAAAACCCAACTCAAATAGACCCTCCCAACCCGGCCAAGCCAACGAACCCAGCCAAAAAATCCTCATGCAAGAGAACCCCACTGAACCCAGCGCTTGCCAACAAAGCAACAGGCCCCAGCGAATACATAGCGAGAGCGCCAGTCTGCGCATCGAACTCAGCTTCCTCTTCCTTCTTCCCAGCCCGCGACTCGCCTTCCGCTCCGAGATCGATCCGCACCCGAGCATCCAGTCCCACCTGCAGCTCACCGAGATCGTACAGCGTAGCCAGCCGCACCTCCCCATCGCGCTCGTTGCCCTCCGGGTCCTGTCCGTACACCAAATTCGCGAACACCCCCCAGCGCCCCACGCGCCGCGACAACGCGACCACGCCCTCGATCTCGCCCTCGGCTTCGGTGAACCCCTCGGCGCGGTACAGCACGGCAACCGTCAGATCGAGCCAGTGCTTGTCTTGCGACAGCGCCTGCACGCGTAGACCCCCGCCCGGTCGCAGTGACCCAGCGCGCTCGCCGTACTCCACGGTCACGCGCGCGGCCAGCGGTCCGTACAACGTCGCGTCGACCGTGCTCTCGAACCGCGCCGACTTGCGTGCGGTGTCGTAGCCGCCGAAGCCGCGTGCGAACGCGCGCTGCGAGCTGGTGCTCGGCCCCATGGTCAGCGGCAAAAACATGCCTGCCTTCGCGCTCTGGGTGGCCGTCTGCGGCACGAGCCCGTCGCGTTTTTCCTGCGCTGGCCGCGCCTCGGGCAGGACCTGTGCCTCAGGCTGCGCTTGGGCGTGCGCGCCGTTGGCAAAACAAAGTTGCGCCGTCAATGAACCCACGAGCCCAACCAGCGCGAGTGCGTGATGCGCCCCACGGTTGTCGCGGCGCGCTGGGGATGTCTGAGGATTCTGCCGCATCGGTGTACAGTCCATTTCTCGCACAACGTTTGGCCCGCACAGCAGCAGGCAACGAACCGCGAACGGCGGCCCGTGGGGGGGCGCCGGTCCCCTCGACCAGCGCGTCTGGCCCGGACAGGGGGCGGGGCGCGTGCTGGCGCCGACCCGGTGCCCGGTCTAAGTGCGCGGGCCATGCAGCAGCTGTCCTCTCCACCGCGAGCGTCATCGGCTCCCGCCGCGCCGCGGGTGACACCGACGCCGCGCGCCCTGCCGCCCCAGCGCGCGCTCCTGCTGTCGCTCGGCGTCGCTGCGTTCATGGTCAGCCTCGACGGTCGCGTCGTCGCGCCGCTCCTGCCCACCATTGCTCGCGACTTTCACACCTCGATCGCCAACGCCGGCTGGCTGGTGTCCGGCTACATGCTGCCCTACGGCTTCTGCCAGCTCGGCTACGGCCCGCTCGCCGATCGTTTTGGCAAGGTGCGCGTCGCGGCGTACGCGATGGTGGCGTTCAGCATTGGCACCGCGCTCTGTGGCGCCTTTCCTTCGTTCGGTGCCATCGTGCTGCTGCGCGCACTCACCGGAGCGGCCGCCGCGGGACTCATCCCCCTCAGCATCGCGTATATCGGCGATACGGTGCCGTATGCGCAGCGTCAGGCGGCGCTGGCGATGCTGATGGCGAGCACCGGTGCGGCGCAGGCCTTCAGCACCAGCGCCGGAGGCACCATCGCGGCCGTCGTCTCGTGGCGCACGGTGTTTCCCATTCTCGGCGCGCTGGCAGGCTGCGCCACTGCGGCCCTGTTCGTGTTCCGAAAGCGCGAGATCCGCATCGTCGCCGACCCAACGCGTCCCCAGCCCGGCTACGGCGACGCCCTGCGCGCACCGCTGGTGGTGCCGCTCCTCCTGTTGGTCGCCTTCGAGGGCTCGATGTACATGGGCGGCTTCTCGTTCTTGAGCGGTCTGCTCGAGACGCGTTTTGCGCTCGGGTCGCTCCACATCGGGCTGATTCTGGGCCTGTCTGGCGTGGGCCAGCTGGTGACCGCGCGGCTGTTGCCGCGCTTGCTGCGCAGCATGTCCGAGCGTCAGTTGTTGTGGGCCGGCGGCAGCGCGATGGGCACTGCCTTCTTGCTCAACGCCGCCGCACCGCATTGGGCCTGGGTAGCGGCAGGGTGTGCGGTCTCGGGCGTGGGCTTCACGTTGTGTCATTCCACGATGCAGACGCGGGCCACCGAGGCGTTCACGCGCAGTCGCGGCACCGCGCTCGCGCTGTTCGCGTTCTCGTTGTTTGCAGGGGCAGCGCTCGGCACCGTGTGCGTGGGCTACGCTGCCGACGCGCTCGGCTACACCATCACCTTTGCAGCCGCCGGCTGCCTGCTGCTTGCTTTCACGGTGATCGCGGTGCGCGTCCTGGGCACACGAGTCAGCGACGACTAGCTGAGCCGCTCAGCTGCGCGCAAAAAGGCTGGCGGGCCGAATTGAACTTACGCGGCGAGGCGTGTCAGATTGCTGCACTTCCGCGGGGTCTCCAACATGCCTAACAAAGTCAACGATACCGGTCTGCAGCTGCGCTCCACCGTCAAGGAGGAAGGTCTGCTCGAGCTGTCGCTCGCCGTCATCCCGACGCCGCAGCCCAAGAACGAAGAAGTCCTCGTGCAGGTACAGGCTTCGCCGCTCAACCCATCCGACCTCGCGCTGCTCCTCGCTGGCGCCGACCTCAGCACGCTCAAGAGCTCCGGCAGCACCGAGAGCCCCGTGGTCACGGCCAACATCGCACCCGAGGTCTTGCGCTCGCTCAAGGGGCGCCTCGGAGAGTCTCTGCCGGTGGGCAACGAGGGCGCGGGCGTGGTGGTCGCTGCCGGTGCCGCGCCTGCTGCGCAAGCACTCCTCGGCAAGACGGTGTCGCTCGTGGGCGGCGCCATGTACTCCGAGTACCGCAGCGTGCACGTCTCCCAGGTCCAGGCGCTGCCAGCGGGCACCACGGCCGCCGATGGTGCGTCGTGGTTCGTCAATCCAGTCACCGCACTCGGCATGACCGAGACCATGCGCGCCGAGGGTCACACCGCGTTGGTGCACACGGCGGCTGCCTCCAACCTGGGTCAGATGCTGCAGAAGGTGTGTCTCAAAGACGGCATCCCGCTGGTCAACATCGTGCGCAGCGCCGCGCAGGCCGAGCTGCTTCGCTCGCTCGGTGCCACGTACGTGGTCGACTCGAGCACGCCCACGTTCATGGCCGATCTCATCGAGGCGCTGGGTGCCACTTCGGCGACCATCGCGTTCGACGCCATCGGCGGCGGCAAGCTGGCCGGGCAGATCCTCACCGCGATGGAAGTCGCGGCCAACAACAAGGGCGGCAACTACAGCCGCTACGGCTCCAGCACACACAAGCAGGTCTACATCTACGGCGGGCTCGATCGCGCGCCCACGGTGCTCAATCGCAGCTTCGGGATGGCGTGGGGCCTCGGCGGCTGGCTGCTCACACCGTTCTTGCAGAAGGCAGGCGCCGAGACCCAGCAGCGCCTGCGCGAGCGCGTGGCCAACGAGCTGACCACCACGTTCGCCAGCCACTACGCACGCAAGGTCTCGCTGCAAGAGGCACTCGCACCCGACGTGATCGCGGTCTACGGCAAGCAGGCCACGGGCACCAAGTACTTGATCACGCCGACCCAGTGACAGCGGCGCGAGCCATCGCGAGAATCTGATGCGATGTGCAGGTGTCGGTGCGTTGGCTCACCGATCCCCGCTGGCCGTCTGCTGCTTCGTACGTACCTGCTGAGCCCGACGATCGCGTCGCGCCGCCGCTTCGGCATGCGCGCGACGCACAGGAGCAAGCGGCAATGGCGACACGTAAGAGCAAGGCCAATGGGCAGGGCGGCGAGACGCACCAGCAGGCGGAGGGCGACGTCGAGACGTTGACCACCAACCAGGGCATCCCCGTCTCGGACAATCAGAATCAGCTCAAGGCGGGCACGCGCGGTCCCGTGCTGCTCGAAGACTTCGTGCTGCGCGAGAAGATCTTTCACTTCGATCACGAGCGCATCCCAGAGCGCATCGTGCACGCGCGCGGCACGGCGGCACACGGCTTCTTCGAGCTCACCGAGTCGTTGTCGGACGTGACCACGGCCGACCTGTTCCAGCGCGTCGGCGAAAAGACGCCGGTGTATACACGCTTCTCCACGGTGGCCGGCGGCTCGGGCTCGGTCGACACGCCGCGCGACGTGCGTGGCTTTGCCGTCAAGTTCTACACCAAGCAGGGCAACTGGGACTTGGTGGGCAACAACATCCCGGTCTTCTTCATTCAAGACGCCATCAAGTTCCCCGACCTGGTGCACGCGGTGAAGATGGAGGCCGACCGTGGCTACCCGCAGGCTGCGACCGCGCACGACACGTTCTGGGACTTCGTCTCGTTGATGCCCGAGTCGACACACATGTTGATGTGGGCGATGTCCGATCGCACGTTGCCGCGCACCTTCAAGAACATGGAGGGCTTCGGGGTCCACACGTTCCGGTTCCTCGATGCGGCGGGCAAGTCCACGTTCGTCAAGTTTCATTGGAAGCCCAAGCTCGGGCTCGCCTCCACCGTGTGGGACGAGACCGTCAAGATTGCGGGCGCCGACCCGGACTTTCAGCGGCGCGACCTGTTCGAGTCGATCGACCGCGGCGACTTCGCCGAGTGGGAGCTCGGCGTGCAGTTGTTCGACGAGAAGTTCGCGGCGAGCCTACCGTACGACGTGCTCGACGCGACCAAGCTCATCCCCGAAGAGCTGCTGCCCGTGCGCATCATCGGGCGCATGGTGCTCGATCGCAACCCCGACAACTTTTTCGCCGAGACCGAGCAGGTCGCGTACTGCCCCTCCAACATCGTGCCCGGTATCGACTTCAGCAACGATCCGCTGCTGCAGGGCCGGCTGTTCTCGTACCTCGACACGCAGCTCAAGCGCCTCGGCAGCACCAACTTCCATCAGATCCCCATCAATGCGCCCAAGTGTCCGTTCGCCAACTTCCAGCGCGACGGACACATGCAGATGACGGTGCCCAAGGGCCGCGCCAACTACGAGCCCAACAGCCTCAACGAAGCTGGCGAGGTCTCGGGCCCGCGCGAAAATCCGCAGCTGGGCTTTGCCACCCGACACGAGCCGGTCGAAGGCAACACGCTGCGCGTGCGCGCCGAGACCTTTGCGGACCACTACAGTCAGGCCCGTCTGTTTTTCCGCTCGCTCGACCCGGCTGAGCAGGCGCACCTCGCGTCTGCATTCGTGTTCGAGCTGTCCAAGGTGGTGGTCGATCACATCCCCAAGCGCGTGATTGCCAACCTGCGCAACGCCGACGAGTCGCTCGCCAAGCGTGTGGCGGACGGCATCGGCATCGACCTCCCGCCGGCGTCCAAGCCTGCGGCGCCGGTCCTCGACCTCGAGCTCTCGCCCGCGTTGCGCGTCATCGGCAACATGAAGCCCACGCTGGAGGGCCGCACGGTGGGCGTGCTCATCCACGACGGCTCCGATGGCAAGGTCATCGACACCGTGCTGGCCGCCGTGCGCAAAGAGCGCGGCACGCCCAAGCTCATCGCGCCCAAGGTTGGCTCCGTCAAGCTCAAGGACGGCAGCTCGCTCAAGGCCGATGGACAGCTCGCAGGCAACCCCTCGGTGTTGTTCGACGCGGTCGCGCTGGTGCTCTCGGCCGAGGCGGCCACGGCGCTCACCAAAGAGGCAGCCGCCGTACAGTTCGTGATGGACGCCTTTGGGCACCTCAAGGCCATCGGATACAGTAAGGCCGCGCAGCCGCTCCTGGACAAGGCAGGCGTCGAGCCGGACGACGGCGTGCTGGTGCTCGGTGAGGAGTTCATCGAAGCGGCCAAACAACGGTTCTTCGCGCGCGAACCGAACGTGCGCACCCTCGCCTGACGTACCGGGCGTGCTACGCCCGAGGAGTGCCTCCTGAGTTTCTCCATGACGCAGATGCGTGTGTCGACCGTATCCTGTCACGCGTTGGCCCCCGCATCGTCCTCGGCACTCCACTAGGCATCGGCAAGCCCATCGCGCTGCTCAACGCGCTGTATCGCCGCGCCAAGGCCGACCCGGCGCTCAGCCTCGACATCATCACGGCGCTCTCGCTCAACGCACCGCGCGGCAAGTCCGAGCTCGAGCAGCGCTTTTACGAGCCTATCCGCGAGCGGGTGTGGGGCCGCGTGCCGCGCCTCGAGTACCTCGACGACTCCGATGCGCATCGTTTGCCGGCCAACGTGCGACTCATCGAGTTCTACACGCGCGCGGGCTCCATCATGGGCAACCCGGTTGCGCAGCAGAATTACGTGAGCAGCAACTATAGCCACGTCGCGCGCGACATGATGGCGCGCGGCGTCAACTTGCTCATGCAAGCCGTCGCCGTGCGCGAAGAAGACGGTCGCAAGCGCTACAGCCTGTCTGGCAATCCCGACGTGACTGTCCAGCTCTTGCCCATGCTCGAGGCGAGCGGGCGCGAGTTCGTCACGGCGGTGCAGGTCAACCGCGAGATGCCGTGGTTTGGCGGCGCTTGTGAGCTCGACATCGAGCGGGCAGAGCTCGTGCTCGACGACCCCGAGCTCGATCACGAGCTGTTTGCGGTACCGCACGAGCCCATCGACGACGCCGGCTGGGCCATCGGGCTGCGCTCGGCCGCGTTGGTGCGCGACGGCGGCACCTTGCAGGTCGGCATCGGCGCCCTGGGCGACGCCACCTGTCACGCGCTGCGCGTGCGCGCAAAAGAGAGCTTTACGTTCGCGCTCATGATCGACTCGCTCGGGCGCGATGTGGTGGCGGCGGAGCTGGGTGGCGTCGACCCCTTCGACGAAGGCCTGTACGTCGCCAGCGAGCTCATCTCCAACCCCCTGTTCACGCTGTTCGAAGAGGGCGTCGTGCGGCGCCGCGTGTACGAAGATCTCGAGCTCCAAATGCTTGCGCTACAGCCTGGCGCGCAGCTGCCCGAGCGCGCGGGCGGCACCGCGCTGCAGGGGGCGTTCTTTGTCGGTCCAGCAGACTTTTACCGACGGCTGTCTGCACTGCCCGAGCACATGCGCGACCTGGTCGACATGAACAGCGTGGCCGAGGTCAACCGCGTCTACACGCACTACACGCTCGAGCACCTGCAGCGGCGACACGCGCGCTTCATCAACATCACGCTCAAGGTCAGCCTGCTCGGCGCGGCCATCTCCGACCAGCTCGCGGATGGCAAGGTGCTCTCTGGCGTGGGCGGGCAGAGCGACTTCGTCAACGTGGCGCACCAGCTGCCCGACGGTCGCTCCATCTTACTGTTTCGTGCGACGTCCACGCGCCATGGCAAGGTCGAGTCCAACGTCGTCTGGCAATACCCGCACACCACGGTCCCACGGCACATGCGCGACGTGTTCGTCACCGAGTACGGCGTGGCCGATTTGCGCAGCAAGACCGACCGTGAGTGCATCGAGGCGTTGCTCGCCATCACCGACAGTCGTTTCCAAGAGTCGCTGCTCGCCGAGGCCAAGCGCGCTGGCAAGCTGCCCGCCGAGACGCGCATCCCCGACGCGCACAAAAACAACCTGCCTGCGCGCATCACCAAGGCGCTATCGCCGTTTCGGGCCCAAGACGTGCTGCCCGATCTTCCCTTCGGCAGCGACCTCACGGCCGACGAGTGGGCGCTCGCGGCTCGCCTCAAGAAGCTGGAGAGCGCCTCGTCCGACGCGCGCGGCAAGCTCCGCCTCATGCGGGCCATGAGTGCGCCTGCCGAGGCCGACGACCCTGGGGTCCACGCCGCGCTCGCGCACCTCGACCTGCTCACGCCCGAGAACAACAAAGAGCGTCTGCAGGCGCGTCTGGTCCGCGCCTCGTTTCGCCTCTAAGATGCGCGCAAGGACAGTATGAGTCAGCCGGCTATCTCGCACGCCATCTTCGATCTCGACGGTACGCTCCTCGACACCGAGCACCTGTACACAGAGGCGGCCATCGCCGTCTGCAAGCGCTACGGAGCGCAGTTCACCCACGAGATCAAGCGTGCCGTGATGGGTGGCGACACCCTGGCAGGCGCCCACTACGTGGTGAAGACGCTGGCGCTGCCGATCGAGCCCGCGCGCTACGTGGCGGAGCGCGAGGTCGAGCTCCACGCGCTGCTGTCCCAGGTGGTGCCCATGCCCGGTGCCATCGCGTTGCTCGAGCTTCTGCGCAAACGTGGCATCCCCATTGCCGTCGCCACCAGCGGGCATCGGGCCGTCACGCTGCGCAAGCTCGAGAACCAGCCTTTTCTCCAGCAGCTCGACGCGCTCGTGTGCGGCGACGACCCGCGTCTCAAGCACCCCAAACCTGCGCCCGACATCTACCTGCTGGCGGCGAGCGAGCTCGGCGCCGACCCCCGCACCTGCCTGGTCGTCGAAGACTCGGTCAACGGCCTGTTGGCCGGTCTCGCCGCGGGCATGCACACCATCGCGCTGGTCGACCCGCGCTGGGGTTTCGACCCGGCGCTGTTCGCAGAGGCCGCTCACGTCGTGGGCTCGCTCACCGACCTGACCCTCGAGCAGCTGGGCCTCGGCTGAGTCGGGTGGGCAGGTTGTTGTACAAGCTCGGCGTGTGTCTGGCCCTCGCTGGTCTCGCTTCGTGCTTTGTCGCACGGCGACACCTGCGACTGATCGCAGACAGAAGCGTAAGAGGCGCGGCCCTCATCGAGCCGCGCCTCTTGTTTGGTTCAACCGTCAGACTCGTGGACCGTCAGGGAGCGGCGCCAGCAAAGATGCCGCCGAGGTTGGGCACACCGCCGCCACCGCTGCAGGAGAGCGCGCCGGCGGGCCAGTACGAGGCGAAGTTGAAGCACATCTCGTTGGTGGTGCTCTCCCCGAACGTGATGTTTTTGGTGGTCTCGTTGGTGTAGCTGCACGTGGTGGTCACCACGTCGCCCGTCTCGATGATGACGTCGGGGTCGAGCGGGTACGACTTCTGCTCGCCGAACTGGAACGCGTGGTCGTGCATGACGATCTGCGTCTTGTCCTTCTTGGTCACGACGAACTTCATGTGGCGCGCGTAGGTGTGCGCGTGCGGGCTCGCCGTCATCAGGTGCACCGGCGCGGTGGTGGAGACGTTGCAGGTGCCCGTGATGGGCGCCATGTTCGCACCCGCCGGCGCCATCACGAAGCCGCTGCCAAAGCTGGCAAACGACATGGTGACCGCCGCCGCGTTCTTGCGCAGGTGCTCACCCTTGACGACGCACACCTCGAGGCCGCTCTGGTCCTTCTCGGTCTGCGTGCCCATGGTGTTGAAGTAGTGCATGTCGAGCCGGAGCGACTGCTTGCCAGTCGGCATGTTCATGCCGATGTCCGCGGGGAAGGCCTGACGCTCATCGTCGCCAGGTGCCCAGCCGGTCAAGAACGCGCCGCCGGTGTTCGCGTACAGGATCCAGTGGTGGAGCACCTTCTTGTTGTCGGTGAGCGGGTGGAAGGCGATGGCTTGCACCTTCTCGTCGCCCCACGGTGCGTCGAAGACGACCTGCGGGTGCGACTCGGCGCCGGCCGTCACGGGAGACGGATCCGTCAGACCACCCGGGCCGTGCGAGAGGATCTTGTAGATCTCGTCGCACTCGGCGGGCGGCCACGCATCGGTCGGCGTCGTGGGCTTGTCGCCGCCTTCGCCGGCCTTGTCGCCACCCTTGCAGCTGGGGTCGTCGCCCGCGGGAGCCTTGGCGGCCACGAACGCGTCGAGCGTCGCGAGCTCGTCTTTGCTGAGCTCTTCTTTCGGCGGCATGGGGCGCTTGGCGTCGTGCACGCGCGTGCCGATCACCTCGTACACCTTCTTGCCCTTGGTGATGGGCGCTGCCGCCACGAAGTCTTCGTACGTGAGCAGCGGCATGGGTGAGCCCGCCGAGCCTTCGGCGTCGTGGCACGAGATGCAGTACTTGTCGGAGATCGCCTTGGTCTTGCACCACGAGCCCGCGCCACCGCCGGTGCTGGGCGCCTTGCCTGCATCTTTGATGTCGGCGGCGGGCTTAACTTCGCCCTCGTCCTCCGCGTCGTCGCCACTGCTCGCGGGCGCGCCGGCGTCTTTGGTCGCGGGCTTTTTGCCGGCGTCTTTGCCGGCGTCCTTCACGCTGCCGGTGACCGGACTGTTGTCGTCGTCATCGTCCTCGCGCGCGACCACGAGTGCCGCCTCGTACGACTCCGCCGCAATGATCGAGTAGCCGCCGACGACGTCCTTGGACTCCGCGTAGGGGCCGTCGGTGACCACGCCGTTGAAGAGCACCTTGCCACCTGGCTTGAGGCCGTCCCCGAGATCCACGATGTTGGCTTTGAACTTTGCCTTCCATGCGGTCCAGGTGGCGAGGACTTGCTGCATCTGCTCCGGCGAGGGCTCGTGCGGCGGGTTCGAGGCGGGCGAGTGGTAGAGGAAGAGGAACTTTTGTTGGGCCATGGGAGTGACTCCGGGGAGCGGGTTGACGCGATCTTACACGGCGGGTTCGCCGCGTTCCCACCCTCGACGAACGAGCCAGCTGGAGTGGGACACCCCCCGGTCGATTTGCGAGGCGATCAACACCTTGCCGTGGTTGAACTGGCGAACGCTCACCTGCTCGTAGGTGGAGGCGAGCTCCGGCGAGTCGAGCTGGAGGCTCACGTTGCGCGCGGGCGGCTGCTGATTCGCGACCAATTGCGTCATATTTAGGCCCTTCCAGAGATGGTAGGCGTGTCTAGTAAAATGGATTGATGGTCTCGTAAAGGAGAATCGAGCGCACCCCCCGGCCGCATCCCGACAGGGGTTTGTTTGTTCTTCGGGCCGCTCTATCCTGCGCGCCATGGACGTTCCCTTTCACGACTCCGCGGCTCTGGAGAGCTACTGCCAGCCGTTCCTGCGCGGCGAGAAGCAGCCCAGCACGGCAAGCGAGCTGATGGCCTCGCGCTACGTGGCCTACGCCACGGGCGCCATCGAATACCTGATCGAGACCCACGACCCGGAGACCCGCGGCGACACCGATCGCAAGGCGACCGAAGACTGGTCACGCCGTTCGTTGTGGCGCGGCCTCGAGATCGTCAGCACCGAGAGCGGCGGCCCCGACGACGAGCGTGGTCAGGTCGAGTTCATCGCTCGCTACGCGCTCGACGGGGTCGAGCACGCGCACCACGAGCGCTCCGAGTTCCGCCGCATCGAGGGCCGTTGGTTCTTCGTCAACGGCGACAAGATCGCGGCGCCCCCCGTGCGCCGTGTGGGCGCCAAGGTCGGGCGCAACGACCCGTGCCCGTGTGGCTCGGGCAAAAAACACAA
>JBEGTL010000241.1:0-11416 GCA_041179425.1 Pseudomonadota bacterium
CGTTCTCGGCGGCGTCCCTCTTTTGTTGCGGCTGCCTGTCACGAACCGAGCTGGCTAGCTCGTCTCTCTTCCCAAAGGAGACGCACCATGCCGAACGAAACCTCAGACCTTCGCTCTCGCCCGGGAGACCCGCCCAGCTCGACGCGGGCGCGCATCGTCATCGTCGGCGCGGGCTACGCCGGGCTCAGCTGCGCGCTGCGCCTGGCGCGAAAGAGCGGCGGCCGAGCACAGATCACACTCATCAACGGCAGTGAGTCGTTCGTCGAGCGCATCCGCCTCCACGAGCGCGCGACGGGGGCTCCCGGACCGTGCCTGACGCTCCCCGACATGGTGCGCGATGCTGGTGTTCAGCTGCGCATCGGCTGGGTCGAGAGCATCGACCTGCAGCAGCGCACCGTTACCTTCGGCGGCGAAGCCATCGCCTGGGACCGTCTGGTGCTCGCGCTCGGCGCCCAAGTCGACGTAGACGCTGTGCCCGGGGTCCGCGAGCTCGCCTACGAGCTCGACGAGTCCTCGACCTTCGCGCTCGCGGCTCGCCTCTCCACGCTCGTTGCCGAGGGCGCGCGGGTGGCCGTCGTCGGTGGAGGGCTGACCGGTGTCGAGGCCGCGAGCGAGCTGGCCGAAGCGCACCCCGGCTTGTCGATCGTGCTGGTCACGCGCGGCGACATCGTGCCGGGTCTCTCGCACAAGGCCCGGCAGCGGGTCCGGGCCGCACTGACCCGGCGGGGCGTCGAGCTACGTGAGCACGTCTCGGTCCGCGCGCTGCGCCACGACATGCTGATCACCGAGCAGGGCCCCATCGTCTGCGCTGCTTGTGTCTGGACGACGGGCTTTGTCGCGTCGCCGTTGGCGCGAAGTGCAGGGCTTGCGACCAACGACCGCGGCCAGGTCTGGGTCGACGCGCAGCTGCGCTCGGTCTCGCACCCTGCGGTCTACGCAGCTGGCGATCTGGCCGTGCATCGCGAACCGCAAGGGGTACCCGTTCCGATGGGCTGCAAGAGCGCATTTCCTACCGGCTTCTACGTCGCAGAAAACCTGTCTGCCATGCTCACGGGCGACACCGAGCGGACGTTCCGGTACACGGCTGTGCCCTTCTGCATCAGCCTCGGTCGGACCGATGGGGTGATCGAGTTGCCCGCCACGCACACCAAGCCCATGGTGGTGCACGGGATGCTGGCAGCTCGCATCAAAGAGCTCATCTGTCGCGGTACGGTCTGGGCGCTCGCGCTCGAGCGTCGGCGCGCGGCGTGGGCACACTGGTACAGGTCGCGCACGACGCCGCGCCTCCAAGCGCACGTCGATGCGGGGTCCGCCGGTCGCGACATCTCGGAGCGCGCGGGTGTCTGACGACGCTCCGCCGACCCGCGGTGCCGAGCCGGTGTCGCCAGCGAGTGCGCGGCACACAGACGCCCTCCACGAGCGCGCGTTCGAAGAGCAGCGGGCGTACCTGTGGTCCATCGCCTACCGCATGCTCGGCTCCACCGCCGAGGCCGACGACATCGTGCAGGAGGCGTGGCTGCGCGCGCGTGAGCGAGCCGTGCCCGACGTGGTGTCCGAGCGCGCCTACCTATCGACCATCGTCACGCGGCTCTGCCTCGATCACTGGAAGAGCGCGCGCGTACGGCGCGAGGCCTACGTCGGTCCGTGGTTGCCCGAGCCGGTTCGCACCGACAACAACATCGACCCGGAGAGCATCTCCCTCGCCTTCATGGTCCTGCTCGAGAGTCTCTCGCCCATCGAGCGCGCCGTGTACTTGTTGAGCGAGGTGTTCGACTACAGCCATGCCGAGGTGTCGCGCATCGTCGACCGCGACGAGGCGACATGCCGACAGCTGCTGCACCGAGCTCGCGAGCGCGTACGGGCACAGCGTCCGCGCTTTGCGCCCTCTCTCGACCAACACCGTCAGCTGCTCGGGGGCTTCGTGGTCGCCTGCGCGCAAGGTGACTTGGCAGGTCTCGAGCGTCTGCTGGCACACGACGTCGTGGCGACGTCCGACGGCGGGGACAAGGTGCACGCCGCCAAGCTCCCCATCGTGGGCCACGCACGGGTTGCGCGGCTGCTGTTGGGGCTGTTTCGCAAGGTGCCCGCCGCTGCCGCCGCAGAGGTGGCGCTCATCAACGGCTTGCCTGCGTTGGTCATTCACCACGAGGGTCGCGTGGGGGCCATCGTCGACATCGAGACGGATGGCGTGCGCATCCTGTCGCTGCGCACCATCGTCAATCCCGAAAAACTGGCCTTGCTGGCGCGGCAGATCACCGCCGCCAGGCTTCCGTCGCGGGCCGCGGACTGATACCAATTCGAGATGCGTTTGTTGACGACCGACGTCGCGATCATCGGAGCAGGCACGGCGGGGTTGCACGCCCGTCGTGAGGTAGAGCGTGCCGGCAAGAGCTGGCTGCTCATCGAGGCGGGTCCGTACGGGACCACCTGTGCGCGCACGGGCTGCATGCCGTCCAAGCTGCTCATCGCGGCTGCCGAGGCGGCGCACCGAGCGCGCCGTGCAGGCGTGTTTGGTGTGCAGATCGCGCAAGAGGCGATCCGCATCGACCGCAAAGCGGTGATGGAGCGCGTGCGTCGCGAGCGCGACCGCTTCGTCGACCTCAATGCACGAGATGTCGAGACGCTCCCCGCGGCACAGCGCCTGCGCGGCACCGCGCGCTTCCTCGGCCCAAACGAGCTCGCCGTCGACGATCACACCCGCGTCCGGGCCAACGCGTTCGTGGTGGCGACTGGCTCCAAGCCCATCGTCCCCAAAGAGCTCGAGCCGGCGGGGGCTGCCCTGCTCACCAGCGACACGTTGTTCGAGCTCGACCAGCTGCCCGAGTCCATCGCGGTGTTTGGTACGGGCGCGATCGGGCTCGAGCTCGGCCAGGCGCTGCATCACCTCGGGGTGCGCGTCGCCTTCTACAACCCCAACGACCAGCTGGGCCCGTTCACCGACCCGGTGGTGGCCGCGCGCTTTCGCGAGCTGTTGTCCTCCGACCTCGACCTCACGCTCGGCGTCAGCATCACCGACGTGCGCGAAGAGCAGGGTGGTGTCGTCATCCGCCACCGTGAGCCTGGCGGCGGACGGCAGCACGAGCGCCGTTTTGCGCGCGTGCTCTCGGCGGTGGGTCGCAGGCCCGCGCTGCACTCGCTCTCGCTCGAAAAGACGGGCATCGAGCTCGACGACAAGGGCATGCCCGTCGCGCACCGCGGCACCATGCAGTGCGGCAAGTCGTCCATCTTTCTCGCGGGCGACATCGACGGCTACCGCACCATCCTGCACGAGGGCGTAGACGAGGGCTGTATCGCCGGCGCCAACGCAGCCCACTTCCCAGAGGTCAAGGCGCACGTGCGCCGCGCGCCGCTCAACATCGGGTTTACGTTTCCGCAGCTCGCACTCGTCGGCAAGACCTACAAAGAGGTCGCGGGCGGCTCGATCGCGATCGGCGAGTCGTCGTATGAGGATCAGGGGCGCGCGCGTGTCATCGGCCAGGCGCGCGGACATGTGCGGGTCTACGGCGACGTCACCAGCAAGCGGCTGATCGGCGCCGAGATGTTTGGCCCCGGCGTGCAGCACACGGCGCATCTACTCGCGTGGGTCGTGCAGCAAGAGCTCACCCTCACCGAGATCCTGCGCCTGCCGGTCTATCACCCGACGCTCGAAGAGGGCATTCGGACGGCGCTCCGCGCGCTGGGCAAAGAGCTCGACGTTCTCAAGACCTGCCTGCCCGAAGATCAGGGCGATCCGCCGGGCGACTGAGCCGGCGTGACGACCGCCACCGGCAACCACCAGGGGTCCACCACTTCGACTTGCCGCCGCTGACACGGTTTCAGCTCGGCCCACGGATAGGCCAGGTCGGCCGAGCGCATCTTGCGTCCCGCGTTGGGGTCGAGCTGCACGCACTCCCGGTCGAGCGCAGGGGCCATGCGGGCCAGCTCTCGTGTGGCGCGAAGTAGGTAACGAAGCTGGTCGCCCGCCGCTTCGATCTTGGAGACGCGCGTCCATGCGCGCACCCGGCCTTCGGACAGCCACACCAGCAGAAACTGCACGTCGCCCGCGATGATCTGCAGGGCATCGCCGCGCTTGATGGTGCGCGCGTCGTCGACCAACGCGGTGGGTCGCGTGAGCTCGCGGCCGACGGCCTTGCACAAGTCGGCCGTGCGCATGCCGCGCGGTGTCCCCTCGACCGCACAGGCCAGGCTCGCCGATGCGGCCGCCGGTGCCTGTGCGCGTGCGGGGCAGACGACCGACTGCAGCCCGCCCCACAGCGCGCTCACACCCAGCAGCACGCTCATCAGGGCCCGCGCTGCACGAACGGACGACGAGAACCGGCACAGCGCGCTGGATGACGTCATGGCGCGAGAGTACCGCCAGCCGGCCATTTTTCGAAGCAAAGCCCACCTCCGACCGTGGAAGTCTACCGACCGTTAGCAAGGCTGGTGGCACTGCGCACAGCCGCTTCACCACCTGCGTTGTCGGTCGCGAAAGCGGTGGCGCAGGGCCAGCTGCTCGCGGGCGCGCTCGAGCATGGGCGAGCGCACGAACTCGAGCTGCTCGAGCATACGGCTGCACTGCTCGCGCTCGAGCTCTCCGCGCGCGCTCAGCCAGGGTAAGAACGCGCGCAGCGTCTCGTAGAAGGCGACGACGAGGCGCGGCTGCGGAAAAAAGCGGTGCAGGTTGCCGAGCCGAAGCCAGACGTCGGTGATCCGCAGCGCGGCCCAGGCGGGCTCTCCGTCGCGAGCCTCCCAGACCAGCTCGGCGCAGTGCTCGGTGACCCACTCGGCGAGGCTGGGATCTGACAGCAGGTGCCCGTAGCGCGACAAGAACTGGCGGCCCTCACGCTCGGCGCGGGCGAGCCACGCGTGGTGGGCGTCGGGCACCGGCTCGACGACGAGGCGTAGGTGCGGATGGGGGGGCTCTGTACCAAGCGAACGCGTCATGGCGGCTGTCTCCTCGCCGCGTCTATCGACCACTGGGTCACACAAGTTGCGGGTTGGCGTTTGCCCTGCGTGAGGTCAATAGTTCGCCCGTCTCGCTCTCATAAACCTGGCCCCCTTGCCCATAGAGCCGGGGAAACGCGCAACTCCGAACGCCCTCGCGTCGATACTCCCACCGCATGTTCCTCGCCCCCCCATCACCATGTTTGCCCTCGCGGCTCGGTAGCTCAAGGTCGCGTGGGGCGTGGCGACAGGTCGCGCAGTGGCTGCTCGTGGCGCTCGGGTGTCTCCTCTCCGGGGGTCCGATCGGCCCTGCGTACGCGCAGCCACTCGGCGAGGTGGTCGTCGTTCCCTACGGTGCACCCGACCTCGGCGCGGCGCTGCAGGCGACCAGCATGCTCGAGGCCGAGCTGTCCAACGAGCGTGCGGCGCTCATCCCGCTGCACGATGCGCGCGATCGTTTCACCGCGCGTTCGCGTCCGCCCCAGACGGCGAGCGACTCCGATCTCGACGTGCTGGCCCGCGAGGCGCGCCAGGCCATCGAGCACGTCGCCTTTGGCCGCACGGCCGCCGCCCAAAAGAGCGTTCGCGAGGTCATTGCGCGGGCCGAGCGCACCCTCGAGTCGCTCAACCGTGAGACGGGCACCGCGCGTCACATCCTCGATGCGTGTCTCTCCCTGGTGCGCAGCACACTCCAAGCCGGCAAACGAGACCTCGCGCTCGAGCAAGCCACGCGCTGTCGCAGGCTCGTGCCCGACCTGGTTCCCAGCGAGACGGCCCACCCGGCAAACGTGGTTGGCGTGCTCGCCGAAGCAGACAACCTGCTCAGGCGCATGCGCATCGGCAACCTCACGGTGCACAGCGCACCAGAGAGCAACTGCTCGGTCTACCTCAACGGTCGCCACCTCGGCACCACTCCGTTCCAGCTCGACCGCGCCGCTGCGGGCGACTACCGGGTGCAGGTCGAGTGCAACCGCTCGTTTGCTCGCGTGCACATCGTGCAGCTCGGCGATCAGGCCGCCAGCTTGCTCGTCGACACCCAGTTCGATCGTGCGGTGGCCAGCGATCCGCGCTTGTTGCTGCACTACGAAAACAACACTGCCGCTCGCGAACAGGTGATCGCACACGGGGTACAGCTGGGCCGTGAGGTGCATGCCGACGACGTGCTCTTGGTGAGCATCGACGGCGATCGCGCCGATCTCATGCGTGTGCAAGTCCGCCAAAAGCGGCTGGTGGCGCGAGCTAGCGTGCCGTGGAGTACACGTCACGGCTTTGGGCGGCCGGAGCTGGACCGCGCGCTCGTCACACTGTCCGAGGCGCGTCTCGCGCCTGTCACAGCCGAGCTCGCCACGCCGGCGGCCGCACCGCCTGCGGCGGCCAGCCAGGGGAGCGACGACCCAACAGCGGGTGCACCTGTCGCCACGGGAGCGTCCTCGGAGCCGACAGCACAAGACACCAACGTTCATCCGGTCTCGCGCCCTACCGATCCGTCGGAGCTCGCGGCAACATCCGACACGGCGGCGCCTGGCCAGCCGTCTGACGTCTCGTCCAGCGGACAGCGTCCTCGGCGTGTACGTCGCGCTGGCTACGCCATGGCCGCGCTGGCTGGTTCTCTGCTCGCGGTCGGTCTCGCGTTCGATCTGCGCACGCAGCAGCTCGCAGACGAGCTCACCAACCTCGTGCATGTCGATCCAGCGGCGCCCGAAGACGCCACGCTCGATGAGCGCGCGGTGCGCCGGCGAGATCAGCTGCAGCCTGCGTTCGAGCGCGGACAGGATCTGCGCTGGATGGGCGTGGGCGCCGGTGCACTCGGGACGCTCGCTGCAGCACTGCTGGTCTCACCTATTCAAGGCCCGCCCCCCTGGTGGAGCTACACGCTCGCCGCAGCCGGCGTCGGCTTGGTCGGGGTAGGCGCCTTCGAGGTCGCTCGCAGCGATAGCTGTGTGCTCGACGGCTTCGAGGGGCTTTGTCGACGTCGACGCGACAGCAAGGCACGAGGTGTGATGCTGCTGTCGACGGCCATCCCTCTGCTCAGCGTCCCGCTCGTGCAGCTCTTCAAACGCGACCCTGCGCTGGCGCGGCGGGGCACAGACCAAGACCGAGGTCGCTCGGTCGCGCTGGTGTCGCGTCCCCTCGCGGGCGGCATGCAGCTCGAGCTGGTCACTCACTACTGAGCTCTCGCGCGCTTACGCAGCTGGCCCTAGCGGAGGGACGACTGCTCACACGTACCCGGGCGACCCGACTTTTGCGGTACGCGACGGACTGGGCAATAGTGCCAGCTGGCCTTTCCCCCAACGAAGCCGGCGGCATGACGTATCGACCTACAGCCCTGTTGGTTGCCCTGTTCCTAGCCATCTCCGCGAGCGGCGTCTGGTCGAGTTCGACGGCGCGAGCGGACGCTGCAGTCGTGGTTCCGCCCGTCGAGTCGCTCGACAGCCCCGAGCTCGTCGAGGAGGCCCGGGCCGAGCTCATACGACTCCTGCGTGCGCAGGGCTTCAACCCCATCTCCGATGGCCAGGCCGGTCCCTTCGCCGAGGCCGACCAGCAACGCGTCGACCAGCAACGGCCCGCGTTCCCCAAGAGCTACGACCCGATGCACTGCATCACGCCCGACTGCGCCAACGAGTACCGCAAGCTCTTCGACGGAGCGTTTGCCGTGCAGTTCTCCATCGCGAGTCGTGACCAGCGCGCGACGAGCGTGTCGGTGGTCATCACCGAGAACCCCAAAGCGTTCTTCAAGGGCAAAGCTCCCGTCGGAGGGCGCGATGTGCGCGCGGCGGTGCGCATCGCGTTCGAGGCCGCGCGCGCCAAACAAGAGGAGGGAGCGGGGCCTTGGCTCACGGTCACCGGCAAGCCCGAAGGCGCTGTCGTCTATGTCGACGGCGCCGAGTATGGGCACGTACCGTTCACCAAGCGCCACGTCGATGCCGGCGCGCACCGCTTCGAGGTTCGCGCCGACTCGTACATCGCTGATCTGCGCACCCTCACGGTCGAGGGCGAGGTCGAGCACATCGAGGAGGTTCGGGTCGACCTCGCTCCCCTCACCCCGGTGGCCAACAAGGACGCAGGCACGCACCGTCACATGGTTCGCCGCTCTGTGTGGGACTGGACCACGGGCGGCGCGCTCGCCGCCGTCGGCGCGGTGCACCTGATCTCGGGCGTCTATCAAAAGATCAAAGCAGGCGAGTGCGTCGACGGCAGCTCGCCATGCACCGAGCGTTATCAGCACCATCACCGGCGCGAGAACCTACTGATCGGCCTCGGAGCCACCGGCGTCGCGCTCGGCGCGCTCGTCGTCGGTCTCGGTCCCTTTGGTCAGCTCCAGGTGCAGTCCGGTCGCGATCACGCGTTGCTCGAGCTGCAAGGACGTTTCTGATGCGCAGCGCACTCCTTTGGCTGGCCGTTCCGGCGCTGGCCGGCTGCTACTTGAGCCCCGACAAACAAGAACAGCTCGATGTCTTCGAGGCCGGCGCCAACGGCGTCGATGCCGGCTTCTCCATCGACGCAGGCCTGTCCGATGCTGCGCCGCCCGATGCGGGGCCCGTCGATGCCGGCTGCGGTCCCACGCAGCTCTGCCCAGCAAGTACACCCGTCTGCAGTAACGGCCTGTGCTTCGCCTGTACCAGCCACGACCAGTGCGCAGCGTTCGCGACCACGCCAGCGTGTGGTCCGAGCGGAGCCTGCGTCACTTGCGCTTCCGACCAAAAGCGCGCCTGCACCAGCGCGTCACCCGCCTGCGATCCCAAGACCAACAGCTGCGTGGCGTGCACCGAAGACAAGGACTGTCCGACCGACCAGAGCGCTGCTTGCCAGTCCGACCACACCTGCGGTCTGTGCACCGAGGACGCCGAGTGCTCGCGCTTCGGCAAGGTCTGCGACAGCCGTAAGGGCACCTGTGTGTTGTGCCGCCCCGAGAGCGAAGAGTCCGACTGCCGCACCGACAAGACCTGCGATGCCAAGACGATGGATTGTGCGGGCACGGCGTGCGACCCCAAGACGCTCACCTGCGGCACCAAGGCGCGCGCCACCGTGGCCGCCTGCCAAAGCTGTGTCGCCGACAGTGAGTGCGTCGCATCGCATCGCTGCATCCCGCTGTTCTTTGGCGACGGAGACAGCAAGAAGGCGCTAGGCGGCTTCTGCATGAAGCAGGCAGCCTCGGGCTGCGCTCGCCCGTACGGGACGCCGATCAGTCGAGAGAGCCTGTCTGGCAAGGCTGCCGAGAGCTACTGCGGACTGGCCGAAGCGGTGGCCACTTGCGAAGCGCGCGCGGCGCTCGTCGAGAACAAGACCTGCACGGGCGCGGACGACAGCTGCGGAGTGACCGGAGGTCGCTGCAAGACGGTCAACTTCATCGCCAACTCCTGCACCTACTCCTGCCGCAACGCTCTGGATTGCCCGGCAGAGATCCCGTGCGGCGGCCCAGCAGACGCACAGTACTGCGGAGGAAATTGAAGTCGGGTCCGCCCGGCCTGAGTTTGCGCGCCGCAGTTGTTTGTTCGAAGGGACCGAGTGCGCAAGCTCGAGAAGACTCAGGTAGCGAACTCAATAGCCGGTTCGCTCGATGCCTGGCTCTCGCTGGTACCCGCTTACGATCCCTGCCTGTGCGCCTCGCGCCTCAGGCACCCCTGTTTCAGGAGATCTCGGAGACGATAGCCGTGATGGTCTTGCGGGCGTCGCCGAGGACCATGACTGTGTTCGGTTGGACGAACAGGTCGTTCTCGATGCCGCTGAAGCCCGAACCTAGGCCTCGCTTGAGGACCATCACTGTGCGCGAGAGCTCGACGTTGAAGACGGGCATGCCGTAGATGGGGCTCTGGGGGTTGGTCTTGGCCGCGGGGTTGACGATGTCGTTCGCGCCCACGATCAGCGCGATGTCCGTCTGCCGGAAGTCGTCGTTGATGTCGTCGAGGTCGAACAGCTGCTCGTACGGCACGTTGGCCTCGGCAAGCAGTACGTTCATGTGACCAGGCATGCGGCCCGCCACCGGATGGATGGCGTAGCGCACCGTACAGCCATTGGCCTCGAGTGCCTCCGCCAGCTCGCGCACCGCGTGCTGTGCCTGCGAGACCGCCATGCCGTAGCCCGGCACCACGATCACCGACTGGGCCGACTTGAACAGCTCGCCAGCCTCTTCGACGCTCGCCTGGTTGATGTTGGCGTTGGTGAGCGCAGGCGCGCCACCAGCGGCTGGAGCCGGAGCCTCGCCCCCACCCGTTCCGAAGGCGCCGAACAGCACGTTCGCGAACGAACGATTCATCGCCTTGCTCATCATGATGCTGAGGAAGACGCCCGACGTACCATCGAGTGCGCCCGCGATGATGAGCACGTTGTTGTTGAGCGCAAAGCCCGTCGCAGCGGCAGCGAGGCCGGCGTAGGAGTTGAGCAGCGAGATGACGACGGGCATGTCCGCGCCGCCGATCGGCAGCACGAACAGCACGCCGAGCAGCAAGCCGACCAGACCGATGCCGAGAAAGACGTGGAACTGCGTCGGGTCGATGACGACCCAGATGAGGCCGATCAGCGCCGCCGCGAACATGCTCACGTTGAGGATGTTCTGGCCGGGATACGTCACCGGAGCGCCGGTGATGAAGCCTTGCAGCTTGCCGAACGCCATCAGCGAGCCGGTGAACGTGATCAGACCGAAGTAGACCTCGAAGCCGAGCGCGCCCGCGGTGACACTATCCATGTGCCCGGAGTCGGCGTGGTGCATGAACTCGGCGATGCCGACCAGCGCTGCCGCCAGACCACCGAAGCAGTGCGACAGAGCGATTCGTTCCGGCATCTTCGTCATCGGAATGAACGACATGGCCGTTCCGATGATCGAACCGAGCACGAAGCCTGCGCCGATCCAGCGGTACTCCGTCACGTCTTTGTGCAAGAGGGCCGTACCGAGCACGGCTGCCGTCATGCCGATCACGCCGAGCAAGACACCGCGTCGCGCCGTCTTGGCCGAGCTCATCTGCTGCAAGGTGAGGATGAAGCAGAGCGACGCGACCAAGTACGCGAAGTTGAGGCCGGTGCTCATGATTTCTTGGCTCCAGCCTTACCGGGCTTCTCTTTGCTCTTGAACATCTTCAGCATGCGATCGGTAATCAGGAAGCCGCCCACAGTGTTGATGCTCGCGCACAGCACGGCGATGGTGCCGAGGGTGGTTGCCAGCGTGCCGTGCTCGGAGCCCGCGACCACGATGGAGCCGACCAGCGCGATGCCACTGATGGCGTTGGTGCCGGCCATGAGCGGTGTATGCAGCAGCGGCGGCACGCTCTCGATCACGTAGTGCCCTACGAAGCCTGCAAGCGCGAAGATGTACAGGCTCATCAACAGTTGGTCAGTCATCTGCTTCTCCGACACGGTTCCCCTCTGGACCTGCCAGTAGGGTGCGCGCGCCACGTGTTACGTAGCGAAAGGACACCGTGATGACCCTTTGCGGCGCGACACTTTGGCTTCCCCGTGTCGGCCTTGCAAGGACGGAACGGCTCAGTTATCGCGATGT
>JBEGTL010000242.1:0-11410 GCA_041179425.1 Pseudomonadota bacterium
GCGCGAGCCAGCATCTTTGTGCCGCGCATCCCGCTTCCCTTTTTGGTTGGACCCTAGACAAGCCCAAACATGAAGGATCGGCGGGGTGCGCGCTCATCCGCCGCCCACGACTACGTCAGGAGAGCCATGAAACTTTCCTTCCTCTTTCGGTTTGGCTACTGCACCCCTGAGCAATGGACGGCGAACGAGAAGCACGGCTGGGACGACGAGTCATCGGGTGCGTTCTTCGTACTTGCAGAGAGCGAGAAGAACGCCTTCGCGTGGGGCAAGGAGATCGCAAATGCCTTTGTGGCGCATCTGTTCAAACTCGCCAAGAGTCCGCATCCGCCGAGCTGGGAAGAAGCGCAGTTTGCGCGCTGGATCGAGAAGGACCCTGATGCTGCCGTTCCGAGCGAGACGCAGAGTGCTCTGCCGCAAGCTAGAGCCTCGGAAATCCCCGACTTCGCTGAGTGGCAGCCCTGCTGAAATCGTAGCCAGCCTCAGACCTGGCACGAGAGATCTATGGCGCTCACGCGAGTACGTTCGGGCGGGCAAGTAGGCGAGCGAGCTGACGGAGTCGAGCATCCTCCATATCAGCGGGACCCACGTCCGACGTCAGGCGTCACTCGCGTTCGTCGTCGTCCGTGATACTCAGACCAGGCAGCATGCGCATGTGCAGAACCCGAACGACCAGCGCGCCGCGCTCATCGAACTTGAAGAACAGCACATGGCGACCTTGCTCCATCCGGCGATAGCCTGCGAGCACACCATCACACTTGCGAGCGATGCCCGGGTTCGTGGCGACCAGGCGGCAACACGTCTCCAGCTGATCGGCGTAGAGAAGTGCTTTTGTCTCACCCCACTTCGCTGCGCCATAGGCGCCGATTTCCGTCAAATCGGCGTCGGCTCGACGCGAGAACCTGAACGCAGTCACGGCGTGCGGGCGGTGTTTCGAATGATGGCACGCATGCGATCGAAGGTGCCGGGCGGTGCTTCGCCGCTCTCTTCGCCCTCGATCAGAGCGGCGCGCAGGGCCTCAAGTTTGGCGGCGTCGCGTGCCACGGCCTGCACGCCGGCGCGCAACACCGCCTCAACGTCGGGATACCGCCCAGCCGCCACCTGAGCGGCTGCCGCGCGCGCAACGTCTTCCGGGAGGGTCGAAGGGTCGAAGGGTTTCGTCATGGCAAATTCCCGAGTGAGTACAGCCGACTATGGCAGAAAACGCGCTCGAACTCTACATCGGCGGCAAGTCCCGGAGATCACGAACGCTTCACTCCAGCGAGCCCTTCAGCGGAAGACGCCCGCCTCGGGCGTCGACGGTTACGGCTGCCGCCCGAGGCGCGCGCACTACGACGACCATAGGGCGTTGAGCATCATGGGCCCGTGCAGTTGCGAGCCGGGCCACCAGCAGCTCTCCGCGAGGCGAGCGTCATCGACGAGCCCTGCGAACGCCAGTGCTTCCGCGGCCACCATCAGTTGCTGCTTGAGCGTCGTGCCCTCGTTGATCAACAGACTCAGGTCGGCGCGCTTGGTGACCGGCTGCGACTCGAGATGCGCGTAGACTACACCCAACGCGTACACGCGCAGTCTGCGGATGGCATCGAGCGCATGCGTCGGCAGCGCCTCCTTGATGTGCCGCTCATACGCGCGGATATGCGGTTCAGCGCCGAGCGCGATACTGGCCGCGCGGGGGATGTCGACGTTGACGGTCAGGAGGTCTTCTGGACTCAACTTCTGAAGCTCGGCGCGGATCTCTTCGAAGCACCTTTGGCTTCATCCGGCGTGCCGACCGGGAGCACATTGCTCACCACCATCCTCACCTTCGCGACCGCGGCTGCTCTCGGATGGCTTTCCGTGCCCTCCCCCGCCGAGTGTCGGAAATGCAACTCGAAGAAATGCTTCTTCGACGCTGACTGCACAAGAAGAATGAGTCGGACGCAACTGGCTGCGCTGCCGGTCGATACACGGCACATGCTCAATCACGAACGACTCGACGTCTACCAATCGGCTCTGGACTTTGCTGCACTCGCCTGCGGAATCATCGAAGCGCTTCCGGAGACAGAAGCCTTCCTGGCAGACGAGCTAAGCAGGTCGGCGCTCGCGATTCCTGTCGCCATCGCCAAAGCGGTCATGGCAGACGAACACAGCGACCGCGAACACCACCGCGAGAGCGCCCTCGGCTCCACGTTCCGTTCTGCGGCCGCCATCGACATCCTCGAACAACGTTCACTGGTGACCTCAGAAGGCGCCGCGCAAGCGAACGAAGCGGCCGCCAAAGTGGCGGAGCGCCTTGTGACACTCTCAGTATCGAGAGAGCTTGACGCTCAGGATTCTTACGCGCGTGGTGACAGGGAAGACGCGCTTTTTGCCGCGATGTCGCAAGCGGGCCACGCGCTCGAGGAAGAATCGGTCGCGGCGGCGCTGCTCGCCGACCTGCCCGACGGCGAGGCCTGATGAGCAAGATGCGCAGCCCATAGCGAAGCGTTGATGCCTATCAGGCAGGGATCCCGCGTTCGCGGCGGCCCAAGCCCGTGAGATGGCAGCATCGAGAGCCGCTCGTTCCATCTCTCCGAGTCTGCTTGGTCGAGGCGGGAAGCGGCATGATACGGAACGTACGTTTTGTAGGAACCACCGTCTCGATGCCACGTGGCGTTGCGTGAGCTGCAGCCCAGTCTCCGCCCGCTCAGCCTTCCACCGCGAGGACCAGTGGCAACACGAGCCCGGAGCCCGCTTCGCGCAGCACGCGCGTAGCTTCGGCCAGCGTCCAGCCAGTGTCGGTTCGGTCGTCCACCAGAAGTAAGGGTGTTGCTTCTAGCTCGAGCCCTTCTGCGGAGAAGGCGCCGTAGACTGATCTCAGGCGTTGCGCGCTGTTCGAGCGGCTGTCGGTGGATGGCTCGTGGCGTACGCGCTCGAGGGGGCCTACCAGCTTCAGCTTCTTTGGTGGCAGCTCGACGCCAGGTTTGTCCAGCGTCGCCCGCGCCGCAGCGATCGAAGCTTGGCTCGTGCTCGGCGAGAGCGCGTCACCGGTGCAGCGATCGCAGCGACCGCAGGGTGCCGCGCCCGGGTCGTCTAGCTGTCTGCGCAGAAACTCCATCCTGCAGCTCGGTGTCGCGGCGTACGCACGCATGGCCTGCTGCTCGGCGCTGCGATCCGCAGCCACGCGTGCGTAGCGCTCGGCATCGTAGGTCCACGGCATTCCGGTCGCCGTCCAGCCCCCCGAGACGCGCTTCACAGCACCGTCTACGTCGAGCACCTTGAGCATGGTCTCGAGCCGCGTACGTCGCAGGTCGACGCGTGGCTCGAGCGCGGCGGTCGACAGCGGTGTGCGTGACGAGCCCAGCGCGTCGAGGGTGCGACGCACCTGGTCCTCGGTGGGGAAGGCCAGCGATGCGAAGTAGCGCCAGATCGCTTCGTCTTCAACGCCGGGCAGCAGCACCACCTGGGCGCGCGCGACGCCACGCCCGGCGCGCCCGATCTGCTGGTAGTACGCGATGGGCGAGGGCGGCGCGCCGAGGTGTACGACGAAGCCGAGGTCGGGCTTGTCAAAGCCCATGCCGAGCGCGCTCGTCGCGACGAGCACCTTGATGCGATTCGCGAGTAGATCATCCTCGGCAGCACGCCGCTCGGCATCGTCGGAGCGGCCGGAGTAGGCGACCGCGCGAATCCCCCGGCTCTCGAGGAAGGCCGCGACCTCGTCGGTTGCTGCGACCGTGAGCGTGTAGACGATGCCACTGCCCGGGAGCTCGGGCAGATGGTCGGCGAGCCAGGCGAGCCGGTGCGCAGCATCGGGCAGCGCAAGCACCGCGAGGTGTAAGGACTCCCGATCGAGCCCCCCGCGTAGCACTAGCGTGTCGCTGCCGAGTTGCTCGGCGACGTCGCCGACCACGCGCGCATTCGCGGTGGCAGTGGTCGCGAGCACGGGCGTATCGGGTGAGAGCTCGGCCAGGAGCGTGCGGATGCGCCGATAGTCGGGACGAAAGTCGTGGCCCCAGTCGCTGATGCAGTGTGCCTCGTCGATGACGAGCAGACCGGCGCTCTCCGCCAAGCGCGGCAAGACTTCATCGCGGAAGCCAGGATTGTTGAGTCGCTCGGGGCTTACCAAGAGAACGTCGACCGCGCCGCGCTCGACGTCGGCGTAGACCTCACTCCACTCGCCGACGTTGCTCGAGTTCACGGTGACCGCGCGGATGCCGGCGCGCTCGGCTGCCGCCACCTGGTTGCGCATCAGCGCGAGCAGCGGGCTTACGATCACGGTGGGGCCCGCGCCGCGCGCACGCAGCAGCAGCGTGGCCACGAAGTACACGGCGGACTTGCCCCAGCCGGTTCGCTGCACGACCAGAGCACGACGGTGCGCGCTGACGAGCGCATCGATGGCAGTCCACTGATCGTCGCGCAGCGCGGCGCTGTCTCCGGCTAGCGCGCGCAGGTGTCGCTCGGCTTCGTTACGCAGGACGTCCATGGGAAGCGACCATGGCATCGCCACCGCCCAAGGACCAAGGACCGACGGTCGAAAACACCCCACGGTGTCATGCGCGCGGGCGGAGTGCCGTGGGCGACCGCGGACGTGGGGATGCGAAAACGCGACGCGGAGCTTGAGTCGCTCCTCGCGCGCGGGCCGCCGGAGCGCGGCAGCAAGAACGAGCCCATCACGTGGTTGTTCGAGACTGAGACCTTTGCGCCGGTGGCGCGCGTCTGTGCAGGCAAGACGCAGGCGATCGTGTGCGATCACCTCGGCACCCGGCGCTGATGGTGGACGGTACGGGCACGCCGACGATGGCAGAAAACGCGCTCGAACTCTACATCGGCGGCAAGTCCCGGAGATCACGAACGCTTCACTCCAGCGACACCGGGGGGAGCGGGAAGCCGGCCTCCCTGCCCTGCACCAGCCGGTAGCCGAAGCCCTTCACGGTCTGCAGGGCAGCCGCGTGGGGGCCGAGTTTTTTGCGCAGCAGTCGGATGACGGCGTCGACGACATTGCTGCCGCCGTACTGCTGTCCCCACACCTGCGTGAGCAGCTCGTCGCGCGTGACCACGCGTCCCGCCGCGTCGGCGAGGTAGTGGAGTGCCCCGTACTCGAGCTTGCTGAGCGCGACGGCCTGCCCGCCCAGCACGAGCGCGCGTGTGGCCTCGTCGAGCCGCCAGGGCGTGTCCACGCGCGCGTGCGCGTCGACCAGCGAGGCCACCCAGCCGAGGATGCCGCGCGCGCCCAGATCGAGCCGCAGCGTCTCGTCCACGGAGCCGTCTGACACGAGGCGGTGGCTCTACCTGTTTTGTGATCAACGCTCGGCCGAGCAGTACGCCCACGGCGCGCAGGTGAACCACCTCAAAAGCTCGCCAGCGCTGCGCAACGTGGAGGTACGCGTCACGCCCGTGCATGTGGGACTGAGCGTGCAGACGGCGGGCGCGCTCCTGGACGAGGTGGCGCCATGCTGAGCACCTCCGACACAAAGCCATGCGGCCCTGCGCGCGCGCAAGCCTGCCAGATCGTTTCTGGCGGGCTGCGTGCTCGGCTCTGGCGCCTCCTCCGTATGAAGCACCCGATCATTCGCCTGTACGCCCTGTCTACCTACGCAGTCTTTCTGGCCACCCAGGTCTACTTCATCGGTTTCGTTGCCGGGTGGGGCGTGCCGAAGGGGATCGACGACGGACCGTCCACGCCGCCCGTGCTGGCGGTCGCGATCGATGTCGGCCTGGGACTGTTCTTCGGGCTCGCCCACAGCGTGATGGCACGCGCGAGCTTCAAGCGGGTCTGGACAAAAATTGTCCCGCCCGCCGCCGAGCGCAGCACCTACGTGCTGGTCGCCAGCGCCCAGCTCGCTCTGCTTTGCTGGCAGTGGCGTCCGATCGGCTCGCTCCAGCTGTGGGCCACCACCGGCACGCTTGCCTTGGTCGTGACCGCGCTGCAGGCCGCCGGTTGGGGGACCGCGCTGCTCAGCACGTTCTTCATCGATCACTTCGAGCTGTTCGGGCTGCGCCAGGGCATGGGTAGCAGTCCGGCCAAGCCGGTGTTGCGCACGCCGGGGTTTTACCGTTGGACTCGCCACCCGCTCTACTTCGGCATGCTGCTCGCGTTCTGGAGCGCGCCGACGATGAGCGCCGGTCATTTCCTGTTCGCCACGCTGTTCACCGCCTACATCCTGATCGGCGTGCGACACGAAGAGCGGGATCTGGTGCGTGTGTTCGGTGACGAGTACCGGCGCTACCAGGCCAGGGTGCCCATGCTCCTGCCCCTTCCGCGGCGGGCTTCACGCTCGCGGTTCGCCGGCGTCTACGTTTCCCGGTAAGTTGCTGGGGTGGCACCCCAGATCCGCTTCTTCCAGGGGACCGGTGGGAAACGAATCGCATACGCGGTCGACGGCCCTCTGCGAGGCGAGCGGCCGCTGCTGGTCTTCTCCGCCTGGTGGGTCAGCCATCTCGAGCGCGACTTCGACGACCCCGGGTTTCGCGGCATGTTCGGCCGGTTCGCCGAGCACATGACGGTGGTCCGCTACGATCGGCCAGGCGTCGGACTGAGCGATCGCGAGCGGCCTGCGCTCTCGCTGGAAGGTGAGCTCGCCAACCTGGAGGCGCTCGTCCAGCAGCTCGGCGCCGAGCGCGTCGCACTGTTCGGCGGATCGTGCGGTGGGCCCCCGGCGATCGCGTACGCGGCGCGACACCCGGAGCGCACCAGCCACCTGGTCCTGTACGGCGGCTACGCGTGTGGGCCCAAGCTCGCGCCGGCGGACCTGCAGCAGGCCATGACCGGCCTCGTGCGCGCCCACTGGGGCCTGGGCTCCAAGGCGCTGACCGACCTGTTCGCGCCCCAGCACACCACCGACGAGCGGCAACGAATCGCCGCCAGCCAGCGCGCGTCCGCTTCACCCGAGATGGCGGCGGCCACGCTCGAGCTCATCTACCGCATGGACGTCTCGGAGGTGCTCGGTCAGATCCAAGTACCGACGCTGGTGCTGCACCGCAAGGGCGACCGTGCCATCGGCTTCGATCACGGCCGCCAGCTGGCCTCGCTGATCCCGGGCGCCACGTTCGTGCCGCTCGACGGCGACGCGCACCTGCCCTGGCTGGGCGACTGGAACACAGTGGCCGACGCAGCGCTCGCCTTCCTGGTGCCGGGCAGGCAGCCACCTGCCTTGGCTCACCTGCCCGAGGGCGCGCTTGGTCGCACGGCGCCCGAGGTGCACAGGGACGAGAACCAGTTCGTGCGCGAAGGCGAGGTGTGGAGCATCGCGTTCGCCGGCCGGCGCTGTCACCTGAAGCACGCGCGCGGGCTGAGCGATCTTTCGATGCTGTTGTCACGCCCGGGCGAGGAGATCTTCGTCGGAAAACTCATGGGTGGGCCCGACGCGCCCGCCAGCGCGCCCGCCGCTCCCGTGCTCGACGAGCGTGCGCGGGTCGACATCCGCAACCGGCTGCAGCAGCTGGACCGCGCGATCGCCGACGCGGAGGAGTCCGCTGATGTTGTCGCCGCCGAGCGCGCACGGGGCGAGCGCGACGCACTCTTACGCGAGCTGCGCAGCGCCACCGGCCTCGGCGGGCGTCGCCGCGCGCTGGTCGACCCGGTCGAGCGCGCGCGCAAGGCGGTCAGCGGCCGCATCCGCGACAGCATCGAGAAGATCCGAGGCGCGCTGCCCGAGCTGGCGCATCACCTCGACGACTCGATCACGACCGGCAGCTTCTGCGCCTACAGTCCGCCCCGCCCCACGCACTGGCGGGTCTGACCCCCGGCTAGTTCTCTGTGCTCGGAGCAGCCAGCGCCTGCGCGACCTGGCACTCGAGCCGACCCCTGGCATCACTGCGATCCGTGCTCATTCATGTCATGCGCGACGAGTGAAGCTTCCCTGCTGAGCTTGGGCGCTCTTCGACTCTCGGCTCGCGCGCGCGAGCACCGCGCGCTTCTACGCACTCCGAATGGACTCTCGTGGCAAGCGCGCTGCTCGCTTCTGTCCACGCGAGCTCAACACCGCGTTGTTCGACGGCTCTTTTCGTCCGACGGACGAACTCCAGCGCGAAACCGAGGGGGCGTTTTGTTCGCCCGTCAGTGAATGCTCTTCACATCTCGGAACGCGCTCTCGATGCTCGCTTCGAGTCGACGTACCTCTTCGTCGGTAAGCTCCGCAAAGAGCTTCTCGCGCTTCGCCTTGCTGACGGTGAAGCCTCGCCCTTCGCGTTGGCTCTGAACCACCAAGCGCAAGAACAGGTCCTCTCGTTGATCGGGTAGCTCGACGAGAGCGCGCATAGATGCTTTCGCAGCGTCCATCGCACGGAGCACCTGCAGCTCTTCGACGAGCTCGGTCTTCACGGCTGCCTCGAACCAGCGGAACAGCGACTCGACCTGCAACGTTAGGTCGGGATAGCGATAGAGATGCACGGTGTCGTTCCGGACCTGCATGCTTCCGTCGCCGGGGTCGATCGCGTACTCCACGAACGGCATGACCCGTTTTGAAAAATCTTCGAGAGCTACGTCGTAGCCGTGCGGGTCGTGCAGAATCGCAGCAGACGTGGGGATCAGCACTTCCCTCGGTGTAAAGCCCGCGACTGCGAGCACCCGGTGCAGGATCAGACGGTGCAAGCGCCCGTTGCCGTCTTCGAACGGGTGCAGGTAGACGAAGCCGAAGCTCAGGCACCCAGCGATCACGAAATCGACGAAGGGATCTCCCGTTGACGCACGAACGGCGTACGGCCGGCCGTCACTACCCACGATGGCGCCGGGTGCGGCGCGTTGCATCGGAACCAGGTGATGCGAGCGCCAAGCGGCGACGAACGCTGTCATCAGGTGCTTGATGTCTTTGTGGCGGGGCGCGATGTAGTGGACACGTTCGTGTCCGCTAATCAGGCGCTGCTCAGAGACGCGGACCTCTGACGTGCGCGTGCTCTTCGGAGCGAAGCGAGGGTCTGAGATGATGATCGACGCGATATTGATCAGCTCATTCTCGTCCCACCACAGCGGTCCCGGGCCCTCCGTCCGCGAGAAAAGAGCTTCGACGAATCGCTCCATGCGATCGGATGGCGTCGCTCGTTCGATCTCGAAGCTCGCACGGGTCTCTTTGGTATACAGGTAGCGAATGGCGCGCTGCAGATCGTTGGGGCTGAGATCGTTGACGACTGACTGAGCGAGCTGGTTGACCTCAGCTTTCTCGTATTTGCGGAGCTCCTCGGTGCGCCGTACTACTGGACACCAGTCTGAAGACGCACCCAGCAGATTGAAGTTCACGCGGTGGCGGCGGATCTTCTCACCTTGCCTCGTGACGTAGTCATCTTGATCGAGTGCATCGACGTAGGGACCGCCGGCAACGTCGGCGATCGCGAGCTGATCTCCCAGGAGCCATTCGTAGAAGAACCACAATCGCCGGAGATAGGCGGATGTGGGGCTCTTCTCGATCGCACGGGTTAGCTGGTCGGGGCCGATCGTTTCGAAGACACTCCGCAAAACCAGCAGGTCGACACCGTCGTACTTGAGCGCGAATACGAGATGGTCAACGATGTCCTCGCGAGCGAACTGCTCTGGGAACGACTCGTGGACCCCCTCCGCAGTTGGCTGTCGGACTCGAGCTCCTGGACCGATCGAAGACGTGCGGCGAGGGAGAGGTACGCTCAATCCCAGCCGTTCGATGACCGCTACGTATCCAACTGGCCGAAGCATATTTCCGTCACCGACCACATATTTTCATAACACAAGCTCGGCGCCCAAATAAATTTAGCACCCGTCAAGGACCACCTGACGCGTGACCGCACGTGAACGAGCGTGCGCGTCGGTTCGTGCTAGGCGTCCGGAATCACTGGATTCCGCTGTGGTCTCGCGGGCGCTCGGCACAACGAGCGTAGCTGCGCCGGGGTGTCATTAGATAGCCGCGCTTTCTGGTCACCGCTGGTGTGCGGGAAGCCGGGCGTGAGACGTTGCTGGATGAATGTGCCAGCCCGCAGATCCTTTGCGGCACGCTGAGTGCACGGTGGTCGGAGCTCGCTGTCCTCTGCGCCACTGCGTGCCAGGTTCAGCGCGTCTCACCGTATGAGGTTGTATGGGTCGTAGCTTTTCCGGTTCGTCGTACTTGTTATCTCTGGTCTGGCTTCTATCCGCAGCCTCCGCTTGCATGGACACCGACGCCGAGAAACGGACTTCGCCGTTACGCGAACCTGAGGGGGCCGAGCCCGAGCCGGTCGACGCTGGCTCCTCGACACCACTGGACGAACCACGAGATGCCTCGCTGCTCGACGCAGCAAACTCGGCGGCGTCCTGCAGCGCATTCCTCACCCCCGCGCGGCAGGAAGTTGCCGAAGCGGTCGCAGCAGCTGACAGGACCTGCCGCGTTACCGAGGACTGCAAGGCTGTAAACCAGTTCCTCGGATGCGCGATCAGTTGCTACTACGCCGTTGTGTCAGCAACCGGTGCGGCTCAAGTTGCGAACGCGCTCGAGAGCCACTCCTCGACCTGCTCCGAATACGCGGCGCTCAAATGTCCGCCTCGACCTGCTCCGCCGTGCGCTACGCGACAAGGCGCACCCGCCTGTCTCGATGGCCGGTGCCAATGGGGTCCGGAGCCGACGACACCCTGACCTTCCGCCTCCGGACTAGCGAACGCGACGCAGAGTGTTGGCGGGTACGGATCCAGTAAGCTGCGGCGTGCGAAGAGTACCTTCCTGCAGGGCAACCCCGCGCTCGAGAGCCTCGATGCGCAGCGCGGCCTTCCTAGCTTCGACAGAACGGACTCGAGCTGACGGCCAACACACCGCTGGTCCGGATTGCATTTACGGAGCTCACGCAGGTCGCGGTTGAGCTCTCCATCGCCGATCGCGATGTACGGTGCAGCCGTTTCTCGAGGCCGCTGACGAAAGACGCGATCGCGATCGCTGATCATCGACGAGGCATATCGGCGCAGGGGCTCGCAGAAGAGCCAACGCAGCACTTCGAGCATGCAGGCCACGTCTCACCCCACGGGGTGTTCTGAGTCCGCACGACGCGCACGCGACGCGCGCAGCCGTTAGAACACGCAGAGCTGGACGCGCCCACTCCGACGCGCGTCCAAGCGAGGGCGGCGCATGACCAAGCGAGACGCAGTTACAACACGTATCGACACACTCCAGTCGGCGGAAGCTGCGCGAGTCTGACGATGCCGCCCGCGGTCAAACACTTCGATCCGGTCATCGGCATCGACACGCACATCGTCTTGATCCCCACCCCAGCCGGTCCAGTGCCCACGCCGGTCCCGCATCCGTTCGTCGGCATCATGTTCGACCCGAGCGACTACATCCCGGGCAGCGGCGCCAGTGTGCTCATCAACGGCCTACCGCGCTCCACGGCAGGCTCAGAAGTCAAAGCCGTCCCCCACATCCCGATGGGCGGTCCATTTCTCAAGCCTCCCGGCAACGAAGGGGAGCTCTTCATGGGCTCCTCCACCGTCGTCGTCGAAGGTGACCCCATGGGCTTTGCAGGTCTGCCC
>JBEGTL010000243.1:0-11334 GCA_041179425.1 Pseudomonadota bacterium
GCGTGCCTTCCCTGCTCCTGTGAGAGCAGTTGTTGGTGTGATTACCCGGAAGGTACGCCACTTTTTCAGATCACGCCGATCCACACCTTTTGGTCATATCTCGCCTGGCAGTCGTTGTCGTTCAGCATGTTCGCCTTGGGCGGACAACATTTGTCGTTGTCGGCAGGCGCCACGATCGCCACGTGCGTGCACGTCACGTTGCATTGCTCGGCACTGCCCGTCATGTAGTCAGAAGTGCACGGATCGGTATCGCCGCAAGACACAGGGCAGGGCCGATCGCCACTCGACGGCTCGCACGTCTCCGGCTCCTCGATGGTGCCGTCACCGCAGCTCTTGGAACAATCGTTGTCCGATGCGCTCGTGCAGCCCATCGGGCAACAGCCATCGCCAGGTTTGCACTTGGTGAGAGGAGTCAGGACGCACTTCTCGTCACATGCTTTGGCGTTCCCGGTCGAGCTGGCAACCAGACACGCGCTCGTCGACTCGCACACCTGAGGCGCACAATCGGTCGGGTGGCCGTCGACCGGAACAGCGCTGTCGGGTGTGTCGCCGCCGACTTTCGGGTCGAAGAACGAAGCATCACCGCCAGGCGCCGCATCGTCGGCGTGGCTGGCATCTGGACCTGCCGGGAAGCGGCTCGCATCGCCATGGCGGCCGGCGTCATCCGCGGTGCTTGACGACGTGCTGACACAGACGGACTTCTCGTCGGAGCCTTGCTGGAAGCGTGTACCCTCTGGACAGTTGCAGACGCCATCGCTGTCCTTGACGGCTCCTTGCGTTAAGCAGGGAATCTCGTTTTGGCAGCCCCACAGTCCAGCACCTGTGAGTAGTACGCCGAAAAACACGGTGGCAAGTCGATTCATAGCGAAGATTCCTTACCAAATGACACGTGCCTCGCAGGAAACAGAGCGCTGGCGCGCGTCGAAACCAACATTGACTGCCGAGCGATTGTTCTGCGCGCGACGTGCGCCGGTCCGGCGCAGCACCAGCTGCGTCACGGGGACGGCCAGAAATGGAAGTGTGGAAAGCAACAACAGCGCACCTCGGTCGCGGCGCTCGAGACCCTCAGAGCACAGTCGCTGGCCCGCAGGATCACCGCCGCACGACTCACCGCGATGGACCTGGACGATTCCCCATGAGGCGAGACCCAGCCCCGCGGCGGCGACGAGCACCGACGCCCAGCGTGGGAATGGCTCGCGTCCGGCACGTGCAAGCAGGCTCACGACTCCGCCTGCCAGCGCGGCGCTCCCGACAGCCGCAAAGGCATACGGCTTTGCGCGTGAGTCTTGCCACTGCTCCAAGTGCAGCGGGTACGTCGGCTCCCCACTCATGGTTGCTCGCAATGTCTGCCCTTTTCGGTGCCGTATCACCGTGAACACGCCAGCGGCAGCGGTTGACGCCACGCCCATCCCCACCGCGATGCCGGCTGCGGTCACGCCCCACACGTTCGCGTCTTCGGGCCTGCTCGGCTTTGCGTGCGAGGCTAGCGGTGCGACTCCGATGGCCGATGGGGCAAGGGCGAACTGCCACGTCTTGGCCTCGCCGCCCTCGACGTGCAGAGCGCGGCGCTGAGACTCGTAGCCATCGGCCTGGAACTCCAGCTGATGCGACCCCACGTCGAGCAAGATCGGCTTTGAGGGCAACGCCACTGGCTCCGCTGCATCGATGGAGACCCGCGCGTTGTTTGGCTGCACCCGCAGCGTGAGCTCGGCAGTCAAATGGCGCGCGCGTGCACGCAACTGAAGCGTCTCAACTCGCTGCTTGTCATCCAGCGGGCGCACCGCCGAGGCGAGCGCCTGTTCACAAAAGGCTACGCAGTCTGCGTAGCGGCGCAGCTCGAAGGAGACAACACTCAGCGCACGAAACGTACGAGCATTGGGGAACAACTCATGGGCTCGCGCAAACTGCCGCCGAGCTTCGAGGTAGTTTTCGCGGTCGAGTTCGGCGAGCCCCTCGGCGACGGCCTCTCGATATTCGGGCACGTCCGAGGTTGCGCTCTGGGCTTGGCCGAGTGAAACGCGGGCGCAAACGACTAGACACAGGAGCACAGAACGACATCTTGACAGTCGGCGTGAGCCGCCACTCGAGACTGACCGGTAGAGACGAGCTATGGCGTATTGCACGACGGGGATGGGCGCAACGCTAGCTGACAGCCCCGCTGCACGCATACTCCCCTCACCCTGAAGCGAACACCGGGCGCGGAGCCGCGCCGGCCGCCGGCACAATCGACTTCGCTGAGGTCGCCAGCATCCATGGCGGTGACTGTGTGCGGTGCTCGCAGCAACTTTGGGACGCCCTGCCGAGATCTTTGAAGGCCCGGGGCGTGGTCGGTCATTGCTAGAGGACCGGTCCGCACGCCTGCCGTCCCTGTGTGTCGAGGAAACCAGTGAGCTCCGTCGCTATCATCGCCTGCGCGCCAGCGGCTCGACGTCGGTCGATGCCGCTCGGGGGGCTGTTGCTCGGTGCAAGCTTCACGCTCGTCGCTGGCCCTGGCGCAGCGAGCGCGCAGCCTGGCTCGGCCTGCCCCGAGCAGAGGTTGCTGGTCGAGGGCACGCTGTCGCCGCGCTGGCTCGAGCCCGTGGTGAAGCTGTGTGAGGCGCTGGTCTCGATGGCCGACGTCGACCGCTCCGCGCAGCTGCGCGTGGTGGGCGCGGGCCAGGACGTGATTGTCGAGGTCACGCTGGCGGACGGTCGCTCGACCTTGCGCCGCGTTCGTGTGCCGAGCGACCTCTCGCTCACCGTCGAGGCACTGGTGACGGTGCCACCGCCGGCCGCAGCCGCCGAGCACGCCGCGCACGCCCAGGCCGCCGAGCACGTCCCGCTCGACCAACCTGCGCCTGCGATTGCGCCCGTCCCCACCGCGAGCAAGCCAGGTGTGGTGCCCACGCACGGCGAGTCACCTCCCGAGACCTCGCTTCAGCGCATCACCGTCGAGTTCGGCGCAGGGGCCATGGGACGTGTGTCTGGCAGTCCGATCTACCTTTCCATTGGCGCCAGTGGCTACGCCGGACTGCGCACCGGTGTCTGGTTGTTGGCGTTGGCCGCACGCTGGGATGGCTATCAGACGGTCATGGACGAGCGGCCCCCGTACTTCGAGATGACGACCGCAGGAGGCGGGTTCTTGCTGCTGCGCCGCCTCGTCGCGAAGCGCGGCGTGTCGCTAGAAGGTGGCGTAACGACCTGGCTGCTCGGCGAGACACAGGCCTTCGAAGAGGGCGCGGCCGAGCGTGCGGGCTCGGTCGTCGACGCGCGCATCGGTCTGCTGACGCGGCTGCTCTTCGGCGGCGGACCGCTGCGCTGGACGGCCTCGCTCGACGGCGAGCTCTCGCCAGCACGCCTGCAGCGCGCGCAGCGCATCGATCCCGGCCTGCCGACGCTGCCCGCATGGAGTCTTGGGCTCGGTGCCGGGTTCAGCTGGGAGGGCCCATGACGCAACCTCGCGGACAACATCACCTGCGACTGATCAGCGAGCCGGCCGAGGCACCCAGCGATGGCGAGCTGCTCGCACGTGTGGCGGCCGGCGACTTGGGCGCGTTGGGCAGGCTCTACGACAGCTACGCCGCGATGCTGCTGCGCTTCGCGCGCCGGCTCGGTGCCGGCGAAGAGTCCGAAGACGTGGTGCAGAACGTGTTTCTGCGGCTGGTTCGCCTGGCTCCGCAGTTCGACCCCGCCGCGACCTCGGCGCGCCCTTGGCTGTTCGCCATCACCGTGCGCGTGGTGCAGGAGCGACGTCGCTCGCTGCGCCGGCTGTCTTCGGCACTCAAGGCGCTCACGCACCAGAAGCAGTCGCACGCCACCACGAGCAGGCCTGCCGCCAGCGACCTCGAGCAGTGTCTGCAGCGCCTGTCGTTGCCCAAGCGCTCGGTGATGTTATTGGCCGAGGTCGAGGGCTTCTCGTGCCCGGAGATCGCCGCCATGTTGGAGATCCCGGTGGGTACTGTGTGGACACGACTACATCATGCACGCCGAGAGCTACGCGCGGCCTGGGGGGAGACACCATGAAGCGCGCCACGTGCGACCAAGCTTGGCAGGTGGAGGTGGACCGCGATGGTCGGCTCGATGCGCACGCGCGCGCGGCGCTCGAGCCGCACCTGAGTGGCTGCGCGACGTGCCGGCTCGAGCGACAGAAGCTCGACGAGCTGGCGCAGGGGTTGTCTGCGATCGGCGGCGACGTGGACGCGATGTCGCTGCGCAGGCTGCGCCAGCGGACGCTCGAGAGCGCCAACGCGGAGGTCACGCAGTCCGCTCCCCAAAAGCGCTGGCCGCGCGCGCTAGGGTGGACGCTGGCGGCGTGTGTAAGTGTCGCAGCGGCTGTGGTCGTGGTCGGGATGCCGCTCCGCCCGCCAGCGGTTGCGCCCGGTCTTGCCGTGGTGGTGGTGGCCGATCATGACGCCAAGTGGCAGCGCTTCGTCGAGCGCGATATCGAGCGAGTCGACCTGTCTGCCGGCACGTTGCTGTTCCGGGTAGCGCGCAAGCCGGCCGATCCGCGGCTCATCGTGCGGGTGCCCGACGGCGTGATCGAAGATCTGGGCACCACCTTCAGCGTCTCCGTGCGCGACGGCGAGACGAGCGAGATCTCGGTCCAGGAAGGTCACGTGCTGTTCCATCGCCGGGGCGAGGCCGCCCTTCACCTGGTGGCCGGAAGTACGTGGACTCCGCCGCTGGAGCCCATGCGCAGCTCGTCGCCGCCCACGACGACAGCGCCGGCTACGCCCAGAGCGCGCGACCCGCAAGGAGCGGGTCCTGCGAACGCCCCCAGTCCCCCGAACCGGCGCCCGATGCCGAGCGCGAGCGCGCACCGGCCCGCGGCCCACGCGGGACAAGAGAGCTGGGTGTCCGACACGGGCGAGGACGAGGCGTACCTGCACATCGTGGCGCTGCTGAGGGAGGGTCGCAGCGCAGAAGCCCGGCTGGCAGCCTTTGCCTATCTCAAAGCGTACCCCACGGGCTTTCGGCGCCTCGAAGTAAAAAAGGTCGCGAGCGCTCCACCCGCGCAAGCGAACGAAGCACAGCCGCTGGAGTAGTCCGACTGGCTACCCCGGGCCGTCGGACCGCTGCTTTTTCCTGCACTCTCGGCAATGGCCGTGCAGCACCACCTGACGGGGCGCGAGCGCGTAGCCCAGCGCTTCGGCCGCCGAGCGCTTGACCAGCTCGAAGCCTTGGTCCGCAAACTCGTCCACGCGCGCGCACGACAGGCACACGATGTGATCGTGGCTCTCTGCCGGATTGCGCTCGTACACCGCGCTGCCGCCGTGAAAGAAACTGCGCACGAGGATGCCCGCCTCGACGAGCTGGTTCATCGCACGGTACACGGTGGCGATCCCCATCACGATGCGGCGCTCGCGCAGCAGCTCGTGCACCTGATCGCCCGTGAGGTGCTGACGCTCGCTCGAGTAAAAAAACTCGAGCAGCTTGATGCGCGCCGGCGTAGCGCGCAGGCCCGCGCGCCGCAGCGTGGCGATGTGCTCGGCGGCGCTGGGCGGTGGCCCGCTCGCAGGGCGCGTCACGGCGCGCTTCACGTGGACACCACCCTGTCCGAGGGAGCCGCGGGAGACGCTCCGTAGCGCAGGTGCAGCACCGGTAGCACCAGCAAGTTGAGCAGCGTGGAGCCGACCACGCCGCCAAGGATCACCACCGCCATCGGATGTTCGATCTCGTAGCCCGGCGCATTGCCGCGCAACACCAGTGGCAGCAGCGAGAGCCCGGTCGCCAGCGCCGTCATCAAGATGGGCACCAAGCGCTCACTGGCGCCGCGCAGCACGAGCGCAGGTCCAAAGGGCATGTGCTCGTGCTGCTCGAGCTGACGAAAGTGTGCGATCAGCAAGATGCCGTTGCGCGCTGCGATGCCGATCACCGTGACCAGGCCGATCAGCGTGCCGAGCGACACGACGTTGCCCGTGCACAGCACGGCAAACACGCCGCCCACCAGCGCGAACGGCAGGGTCAGCAGCACCAACACGGTGGGCCGTACGGCACGAAAGTCGGCCAGCAGCACCAGCACCACGCCGAGCAGGGCGACCAGCGAGAAAACGCCCAGCCGCCGCTGCGCCAGCGAGCGGGCCTGATACTCGCCGAGCAGCTCCGCGTGGTGTCCGGCAACGTCGCCGATGGTGACTGCAGCGCCGGCAACGCTCGTCGCAGGCGTGAGTGGGAGGCGCGCGACGTCGCTCACGCTGCGCACGGGCGCGGGGTGGATCACCGGCAACCGCTGGTTGGGTCCGTCGACGAAGCCGCCTGCGCGTGGTGCCACCGCGTCGCGCAGCGCGCTCAGGATGCGCTCGCTGGAGATGTCGTGGGCGGCCAGCCGCTCTGGCTCACGCGCACCTGGAGCTGGCGATCGCGCTCGCCCCAGATGGCCACGTTGGCGACCCCCGCGATCGCCAACAAGCGAGGGCGCACCACCCAGCGCGCGAGGTCTGTCAGCGCGAGCTGCGAGTGTGTGCGCGAGGCCATCCCGATCTTGAGCAGGCGACTGGTCGAGCTGAGTGGCGACAGCACGAACGGCGCGCGCGCGAGCGCCGGCAGCGACGCCGTGGCGCGCCCGAGCCGCTCCTGCACGAGCGCCCGCGCGGACACGAGATCGCTGCCCGCCGCGAACAACACCACGATCGACGATAGGCCCAGCACGGACTTGGAGCGCAAGTGCGTGAGACCGGGCGTGCCCCCGAGTGCACTCTCCAGCGGCGTGGTGATCAGAGCCTCCACTTCTTCGCTGGACAGCCCCGGCGCCTCGGTCTGCACCTCGACGCGTGGCGGCGCGAACTCGGGAAACGCGTCGTACGACGCACCACGCGCGAGCAACACGCCGAGACCCGCGACGACGATGGCCAGACCGATCACGGTCCAGCGCTGCACGAGACAGGCTTCGATCAGCGCGCGCACGACTCAGTGCCCCGGCTCGAACTCGGAGCCGAACAGCTCGGCCGCGCCCACGCTGGCCACACACGCGCCGAGCTCGGGTCCGCGCTCGAAGACCAGACGCTCGCCCAGCAGGCGGATCGGATCGATGCGCGCTCGCTGGTACGCGTCGTCGCCAGCGCAGGCGTAGACCCAGCCCGCACCCGAGGCATCGTAGATCACGGACGCGCGGGGCACGCTGCGCCCTGCCTGCTCGCGCTGCAGCGGCAGCTCCACCAGCAAATCGTTGGCGACCTCGAGCGTGGCGATCTTGATGGCAACGGTGCGTCTGTCGTCGTCTTCGGCGATATACACCTCGGCCATTCGACCGGGCGCGTACTGCTCGAGGGTCCGATACGGGCCGATGCGCAACTGGCTCATCGGGACGCGTCAGCTCGCCGGCTGATCATGATCCCCACCATCGCGGATGGGCGCGACCAGCTCCGCGAGGTCACGATGCGGCGTATTCATCAACAACTCGCAGATCGCGCTCAGCTCAGCGCGTAGCTCGCCCTCGAAGCCTTCGACGTCCGGGTCGAGGGTGGCGGCCACCGCAGCCTCCACGATCTGTCTGAACCGACCGCGCAGCCGTTTGACGCTCGTGGCAATGGTGTTCGGTGCGACGGCGAACTGCTTTGCGAGCTGTTCATAGGTGCCCACGCTCTGCGGGATGGGCTCGTATAAAAAGTGCTGAAGCGAGGCAAAACGCGGGGAGTTGGCCTGCTCGGCCGCGAGCTCGCGGTGGGCGCTCTCCCAGATCTGAAGAGCGAGCGCGAGCTCTCCTGCTGCCGCGGGGGAGAGGTCCGTGGCGGCGTACTGCTGTTGAAAGCGGCCTTCTGCGAGCGCAGCATCTAGCCAAGGCTCCTGCTCGATGCGTACGTGACCGTGCTTGATGCTCTCGTCACGCCAATCGCGCAGCAGCTCGTTGTACGCGCACCGCTTGAGCCAAGCGCGGAACTTACCGTCTTTGCGGAGCGTCCGTAAGCTGCCGCGCTGCAAGATCGATAGGAAGAGTCGCTGCGTAGCATCAGTTGCGATCTCTGCTGGCTCGACGCCGCGTCTCTGGGCAATCGTGCGGCACCCCGGTTCGCTGCGCAGCCGCACGAAGATCGGAAACCAGTGGCGTCGCACCAGCTCTCCCATCGCCTCGCGGGCGACCTTTGGGTCGTCACTGCAGGCGCGTCCGATCGTGATCCAGCTCGTCGCGTGACCCTCCTCCGCGCTGTCGCGCAAGCCAGGCGAGGGGTCCCCGGGGATGCGAGGGGGTGCAACGCCATCGCGGGACTTCTCGGGCGTTGGTGGCTTCGGGGGAGCTTGATCGCTAGTCATGGGGGGCCTCGTCAGCTGTGCATCCGGTGTCTGACTTCTATAGTGTCGAACCAGCCGAGCTTTTCGTACCTGGGCACAAGATCTGACCAACGCATGAAATAATTCGCCATTCGGCGCATTCCCGGCGCCTCGCCGGCTCCTCGGAGGAGTCTCGCCCCGAGACCCTCCATGAGGATCGACTTGGCCGAACCAAGACGCGTGATCACGACCGAGCAGTACGCCACGCTCGAGGCGCACTTGCTGGACTGGACGCAGCGCGCGCTCGAAACGCTCGACCTGACGTCCAGCGAACAATTGCGATCGAGGCGGGCGTGCGTCGCTGCTACGTGGAGGCCGGGCTCCGCTGGCACGGCCGCGTGGTGTGGGTACCGTCCCCGCTCATCGGAGCTCGGCCGTTCGGCCCTTCGGGGCCTGCGCCACGCGATCATGGACTGCGCTGAAGGTCTGTCACGTTGCCCTGGTCGGCCCGGGTGCCGTTTGTTCTTCCTATCCGCAGATGCCACAGCCCGTCCGGTCCGTACACGATGGTATGATCATTGATGTACCAGTCTGACTTTTCCCCCCGGCTGGGATCGTAGATGCGCTTTGAACTCGCCAGTCTCTGCGATCGCGATGTCGGAGCAACCTGCGTCATTGTCGGCCGCGGTCGCCAGATCCGCGCCAGCATCGCGACCGCTGTCCTGCTTCCGATTCTTTCCGCTCGCGTCTTCAACCACCGCCCCCGCACGGTGGGGTTCGAGGGCTGAGTCGCACGCGGGAGCGCAGGCCAATAGCACGAGCAGCCAATTGGTTTGGCTTCGCGCACGCCTGACGAGCGGTCCGACGACGTGGCGCATCGATCTCCGCAGTACGTCAGCGGGCAAGCGACGCGCCTTCTCGATCCGAGCTACGCCGATCAGGACTACGAATAGGACACTCGACATCAACGACTTCCCCCGCACCCTCACATTCGGGCGGTCCATAGCGGCGATCTCCGTAGGGCGGTACTGCACCATGATGTCCCGTCGCATCGTTGTCGCCATCGTGTCTCGGAATGCCCGAAGTTCCTCTTTCGAATGCGTACTGGAGCAACCCCCCTGCGTCCGTCGACACCTGGGGGGCATGCGTGACTCAGGACCACCCCAGGTGGCGCGTGGAGTCGGCCCGCCGAAACCCAGTGCTCGCGTGACCCAGCGCTGTGTGTGTCCGCTGGGGTGTCGCGTCTCCAGAGCCGTCGGCCGCGGCTGCCTCCAAAGCATGTCGCGCAGCGAGGCGCAGAGGGATAGTATCCGCCATGCTCCGACGCTACGTGACCCTCGGCCTCATCTTTTGGTGTTGTGCATGCGACACGGACAAGGGTCCGCGGTCGACCGATGCGGACTTCTTTTCTCCGCGTGATGCATCGGCGGCGGACGCCGCGGCATCACCCATGACGGATGGTTCGACAGCTGATGCCGGGACGTCGGTGTGGAGTGATGCAGGTCGCGACGCCGGCGCAGCCGGCAGTGCGTCTGGGGACGCTCAAGTCGCGCTATCCCTTGCGGTGCCGCTGATCTCGGCGACGACTACCAAGCTCGATGCGGTGCCTCAGATCGTTTCTGTCCCAACCACGAAGATCGTGTTCGACGTTACGCTGGGGCTAGCAGTGGGCGAAGGCTATCCGACGGATCTAGCGGTCTACCTCGGTACAAGCTTCTGGGCTGGTTGCGGCCAGCTGCAAGGCGCGTTTCGTTTCACGCGTATCGTGGGCGCGTCGAGCGCAATCACGGCGATGTTGACGGATGACGTCAACCTACAGCTCCGCGTCGCCAGCGAGGGAAAGGCCGAGGTGATGGTGTACGGAGTGTACCGCCCGAGCGCCGACGAAGCGTGTGCTGAGTCGCTCGCCATGCAGGGCGACGTCCCGGTCGAGATGCGGCTCAGCTTGTCTGCGCTTCGGCCCAGCGGCGTGCGGTGGAGACGACCCGGGCCGTGCATGGATAACGGGCCGCTCCTGGTCGCGACCTCGAGCACGCTGGACCTGCACGTCGAGCTCCTGGACGCGGCAGGCGAGAGCTTTATCGCGTTCAATGCGCATCCGGACAGACAGATCTCGCTGACCGTGGAGTCGAGCGCGCAGCTGCCTCAGCCGCCCTCGACTGTTGAGGCGGGTTTGGCAGAACTACGCTGGCCCTCCCTCGCGAGCCGCATCTCGATCAGACCGGCGATCGGTGAGCCGCTCGTGGTCACGACCGTGGCAGCGTCGGCGGTGACCGAGCTCGAGGTGGAGTTCGCGTTGGGAGGCACGGCAGGCGGTGCCATCACCCTCAGGGACGGCGAGAGCGCGGGAGATGCTGGCTGGCATCGCGTCAGCAACCGCTTGGCTCCAACCGTCGTGAAGGCAAAGGTCGGCGACAACCTGCTGTGCTCACAGCCTGACCAGGCCTGGTTCGAGCTGCGAAGCGATACTCCGTCGCGCTGCGACACGCTGGTCGAGATGCCGCTCGTGCTCGACCGAGCCGTGGTGTTGCCGCGTTCGAGCCTGGGGTTGTCGTCACGTGTCCTCGCCGACGGCGTCTGTACCCTGAGGCTGCGCGCTCCGGGGTTAGACGGTGGGAAGGGCTTCGAGCAGCGGCTGTCTGTCACACTCTCGAACGTCTCTTCGTTGTCCAGAAACCTCTAGCACGGTCTGGTCAGCCTGCGCAGACCAGAGCGCGTCTCCCAGCGCGTCGAGCAAGCGGATGGACAGCGAGCGCGTCGGCACACCCAGCTCCGCGACCAGCGCTCCCGCGGGCTCTTCGTCGATGGACCGACGGATCTCCGCGATCGCGTCTCGCCTCGCGCAAGCGACCTTCTGACGGTCGTCTTCAGAGAGTCGCGAGTGGAGCCAGCCCGCGATCTGGGAAGCCAGCGCAGCGTGAGACGCCTCGTCGACTGCGATACTCGCCATCGCGCTGCGCACGTCGCGCGCTCTGGCAGTCTCTGCACTCACGAGCGCGTGCAGCGCACTAAAAGACTCACGCACCACACCTTCGACCTCGTTCTCGATGGCGAGCTCGAGTAGAGATGGCTGCGCGCGCGGCCTCATCGTCGCGGCACACGGCGATGCACCCCGTGCGTGCGCCAGCTCAGCCATGGTGTAGACCCTCG
>JBEGTL010000244.1:0-11244 GCA_041179425.1 Pseudomonadota bacterium
CGACTACGCTTGTTTCGACTCGCCACAGGATGGTGGCACCTGCGACCGGGCCTACGATTCTACGTGCATCGCCGACGAGTACCACGGTGGTCTCGTCAGCCGCGCCACGTTCGTGTGCGGGCCGCTGCGCATGACGGACGCTGGGTGCTGCTACGTTCTCACGGGCGACTTCGCCATCGGCAGGCCGTTCGTCGTCGACGGTGCGGTCAGGCGCGCAGCGGTCGAGGACGGGAGCGGATGGACCGTGCGCTGCGACCCCGACGTGAGTCCGTTGGATCGCGACACGCGCCGTGCACTGGCCGATGCGTACACACGCGAGGCGATGGCGGAGCACGCGTCGGTGGCGTCGTTCGCGCGTTTTGCACTGCAGTGCCTGGCGTGCGGTGCTCCCGCCGAGCTCGTCCGGGGCGCGCAGCAAGCCGCGCTCGACGAGGTGGCCCATGCGGAGCTGGCCTTCGGGCTCGCGGCCGCGTACGGCGGGACCGAGCTACGCCCGGCACCGCTGGATGTCCAGGGCGCCCTCGACGGCGATCTGAGTCTGCTTGGTGTCGCAAAGAGTGTCGCGCGCGAAGGGGCCATCGCCGAGACCGTGTCGGCGCTCGTCCTCGCTGCCGCGCGCGACGCCGCGACCGACCCCGCGGTTCGGGCCGTCCTCACGCGCGTCGCAGACGAGGAGCTGGAGCACGCCCTGCTCGCATGGAAGTACCTGCGCTGGGCGGTGGATCAGGGCGGCGATCCGATGCGTGCCGCGCTCGAGCCCATCTTCGCCAGCGCACCCACGCAGGTCGGCTTCGGTTCGATCACGCCACTGCACGGCAACGAGCGAGCGATGAGAGCCCACGGATACCTGCCCATCACCGAGCGTCGGGCGGTCGCGGAACAAGCGCTCGCGCAGGTGGTTGCGCAGGCCGCCGAGGTGCTGCTGCGAAGGGACGTGCTCACGCACGCGCGTGCCGGCCGCACGTTCGCCGCGCGCCCGGCGTGATCAGGCCGCGGGCTGAGGTCGCACGGCAAAGTGGGCCGCACCGAGCGGGAGGTAGACCGCCTGGGAAGCATCGAGCGGATGGACCGCGCCATTCACGCGCGCTTCGCCGTCGCCGCTGACTGCGATCACGAGCTCGGGGTCGTCTTGCTGCACGTGCGCGCCGACGCTTCCTTCCGGTGCCAGCTCGCAGGAAAGCGCGGCCGTGAACGGCGCGCTCACGCCGTGTAAGAGGCTCACAACGCGGACCTCACCGACGCCGCCAAAGAGGTTCGTGTGCACGGCCCTGGGGCAGCTGGAGTGGCATCGTTCTCCTGTTAGAGCGCGGGACGTCGATACTGCAGGTTCACGGGGTGCTTGTTGCGCAGCACCCGTACGACGGCGGTGCGACCGGCGGGCGTGCGCAGCATGCCGCGTGCGTGTGCGGCCGACAGGGGGACCTCGCCGTCGATCGCGCTGATCACGTCTCCGCTGCGCAGGCCCGCTCGTGCGGCGGGGCCGGGCGACACCACTTGTGTCACCACCAGCACACGACCGCGCTGCTCGAGTACGAGTGCAGGCTTGGGCGCGCTCGTCTCGCGCGCTGCGGTGCCGCCGTCGGCCAGGTCGTCGGCACTGAGGCGTCCGCTCAGCACGATGCGCACGCCGTCGAGGCGCTCGCTCGGCCGCGCGCGCACCTCACTGCTGCGCCCGTCGCCGGCCCGCGCGTGGTGGGCCAGCAAAGACTGCGTGCCTGCGGACACGCCCTCGAGCGTGAACGTCCCGAGCGCGTCGGTCTCGTCGCTCGTCTCTCCCTCGACCGTGCTGACGAACGCACCGGGCACCGCGCGTCCCAGCACGTCGACCACGAACCCGCCGAGTGTCGCCGCGCGCGCGAGCGCCACGCGCACCTCGGCTTCGACGGTGGCGACCGGGAGGTCGTGGACGGCGAGCTGGCCAACGAGTGTGACGTCGACCAGGTAGGGAGGGGCGGTGAGGCCGCGCAGCAGCGCGGTGCCGTCGTGGCGTGTGAGCTGCGTCGTGGGTCCGGGCCCGAGCGAAGTGAGCCCCGTCGGAGCGGCCACGAAGCCGCTGTCGACGCTTGCTTTGGGCGGCGGCGAGCTCGACACCACGGTGACCTGGGCACCCTCGAGACCGATGCCGTACTCGTCGACCACGCGCACCCTGAGCTCGTGCACTGCGGTGTCGGCCGTGAGGTCGCAGCGTGCTTCGCTGCGCGCACGCACCACCACCTTGCAGCGCAGGGTGGTGCGGCCGTCGGGTTGTGCCTCGACCAACACCTCGCCGAGCAGATCGCGCAAGGTGTACTCACCACTGCCGTTGGTGAGCGCGCTCTGCTCGCGATCCCCTGCGCGCGCGGCCACGTACACCGACGAGAGCGCGCGTCCCCGTGCGTCGACCACGCGTCCCACTACGCGACCGGCTTCGCGCAGCACGATCTTGAGTCCGCTCTTTTCGGCATGCGGGGTCAGCTCGCTGATGACCACGCGCTCCGGCACATACCCCGGGTGCACGATGTGCAGGGCCAGGGCGACCGGGGCGAGCTGCGCGATGCGGAACGCGCCCGCCGAGTCACTCTCGGCGGCGAGCGTGCCCAGCGCGAACTCGCTGCTCTCGATGAGCGGCAGCTCGGGGATGGGACCACTGGTGACGCCGAGCTCGCCGACGCCAGGCTCGCCTGCTTTGCGCTGCCCGTCGCCGTTGAGCTCGATGGGCAGGCCCTCGCTGGTCGACACGCTCAGCCGCGCGCCTTGGATCGGCTTGCCCGCCTCGTCGACGACCACGCCCGACAGCGCCGCGGCGCCCGCGAGCGAGAGCTCGAGCCGCTCGGCGTGAGGCAGCGTGAGGTCGCGCGAGCTCGATGCGTACCCTTCGTGCTGGGCGTCGACGCGCACGGGTCCGGGCCACAAGCCGTAGGCGGCGAATGCGCCACTCTTGTCGGCGACGACGCTCAGCGCGTCGATGCCAGGCGTGAGATCTTGAATCGACACGCGCGCGCCCGGCACGGGCTTTTTGCTCTGCTGATCGAGCACCACGCCGCTCAGCGCCGCGCCTGCGATCAGCGTCAGCTCGGTCTCGGTGCGCTTGCCAGGCACGACGGACACCGTCTCGGCGGGCAACGCGATGCGCACCCCGCGACGTGCGCGCACGCGGTAGTCGCCGGCAGGGAGCCCCTTGAACACGGTCTCGCCCTTGTCGTCACTACGCCCGGCCTGCGCGGGCCACAGGCCGGGTCCCGTCACCACCACTTCGGTGGCGTCGACGGCTTGCCCGGGGCTGTCGCGCAGCGTGACCCGCAGCTCGCCCTGACGGGCCAGCACGAAGGTGAGCTTGCCCTGGTCCTGTGCCTGCAACGTGTGCTCTTTGCCCTCGTGACCTGCGAGCGTGACCTCGAGCGAGAGCAGCTCGGCGGGAAGATTGTCGACGCGAAAGTGACCTTGTGCGTCGCTCAGCACCTCGCGTGCCGGCAGCGTAGGAGCCGACGAGGAGGTCACGTGCACGAGTGCGGCTGCCAGGGGCTCACCGCGGTCGTCTTGCACCAGGCCCTCGACGAACCGTGCACCGTGCAGGCCCGCGACGGCGAGCTTCGCCGCATCTGGAACGCCCGCGTCGACGCTCGCTGCACCGGTAGGCAGCTCGTGCTCGGGCGCGGTCCAAGGCGACCACCACGCAACGAGCGCAAACACGGCGAGCCCGACCAGCTGTGCGATAGCCCGCCGTTTTCGGGTGCGGCGCGCGAGCTCGGGCTCTTCGACGGGAGCGGCAGAGGGACCAGTCATGCGTGCTTTGCGACCACTTTCGTCGAGTGCTACGAGCGCTCGTCGCCATTATGGCACCCGCTCTGCCGTTCGCGCTCCCTCCGGGGTGTGCTGAGAACTCGATCATCCTGTCGTTCCCGGTTCCTCCCGAGTTCGCCGGCATGCGCCTCGATCTGTTCATTCAGACGCGCATCCCGCGGCTCTCGCGCACCCGTGCGCAGGGCATCGTCAAGGCGTGCGGCTACCGGCAGAACGGTGTGAAGAGCCGCGCCAGCGATCTCGTGCGCGCTGGCGAGACCATGTACCTCGTGCGCCCCCCGTTCGAAGAGCCCGCCACCACGCGCGAGCTCCCGATCGTGTTCGAGGACGAGACCATGCTCGCGATCGACAAGCCGCCCGGCCTGCCCGTGCACCCGTCGGCCAGCTACCACCGCAACACGGTGTCGTTCATCCTGCAGGAGAAGTACGGCTACCAAGACGCGCCGCGCATCGCGCACCGGCTCGATCGCGAGACCAGCGGCCTCTTGTTGTGTTCGCGCTCGCCCGAGCACGAGCGCCTGCTCAAGGGCGCCTTCGAAGGCCGCCGCATGCAGAAGACCTACCTCGCCATCGTGCGCGGCGAGATGGCCAGCGACGAGGGCACCATCGCGCTGTCGATGGCGCGACCCGACAGCGGCTTGCACGTGTTGATGGTGGTGCGTCCCGACGGACTGTCCGCGGTCACCGACTACCGTGTGCAGGAGCGCGGCGGCGGACACTCTTTGGTCGAGCTGTTTCCGCGCACGGGGCGGCAGCACCAGCTGCGTGTGCACCTGTCCGCAATCGGCCACTCCATCGTGGGCGACAAGCTGTACGGTCCCGAAAAAGAGGCGCCGTTCCTCGAGACGATCGAGACGGGACTCACGCCCTCGCTCGTCGAGAGGCTCGGTCACGAGCGGCATGCGCTGCACGCGCACCGCCTCACCTTCGATCATCCCCTCACCGGCGAGTCGCTCACGCTCGAGGCGCCCCTCTCGCCCGATCTGGTGGCGCTGTGGGCACGGCTCGGCAGCAACGTGAGCGTGCCCGTCGTGTCTTCGCTCGCGCGCCCGACGGCGCACTTCGACGGTGGTGCCTGACGGGCGTCGCGATTGACCGGCTTGGGGGTGCCACGTAGATTGCCCCGCCATGCGTCATGTCCTCACTGCTTTGCTGCTCCTGACTGTCGCCTGTGGCGGCGCCCAGACCACCGCGGTGGTCGCGCCGCTCACGCCCGAGCAGTCCAAGGCGTTCGACCACGGGATCGACTTCGTGACCACGCTGGAGGGGCTCGAAGGTCGCTGGCGCGACGACTGGGATCAAGACCTGCAGGTGCGCGTGGGCTCGGCCGACCTGGTTGCCACCGTCACGGTGCGCACCTTGCGCACGGACACCGATCCCTCGCAGCGCGTGACCTATCGACTGGTCGCGCGTGTCGACCGGGAGATGGTCGGCGAGAAGAGCGGCAAAGAGATCGAGCTCGCGGTGAACGAGACGCAGCCGGGTTATTTGAGCGTGCGCGAGAACATGAGCCGCATCGCCGACAAGCAGTACGTGGCGTACGTCAAGCAGAGCCCCGACGGCGACAACGCCTGGCACCTGTCTCCGGCCAGCGAGCAGGTGCTGCGCGAAACCGAAAGCAAGATCACGCAGCTGATGCGCGCCCCGAAGAAAGACACCGGCGAGCGCGTTATCGTGCACACGAACTGAGGTGACCATGCGTACGCACCAATTTTTGCTCGCGTCGGCCCTGCTGGCCGCCTGCTCGCGCAGCGAGCCGCCCACGGCCCCCGTGGCCTCGCCCGCGCCTGCGGCCAAGCAGCAGCCGCCGGTGGCCGCGCCAGATCAGCCCGCCAAGCCCAGCATCGACGACACGACCTTCCGGCTCGCGCTGGTGGGTGCACCCGAGTACGCCGCCGACAAGGAGGGCGCTGTCGAGCTCACGCTCGAGGCGCGCGGCGGCTACCACGTCAACCAGGACTACCCCATCCGTGTCGACCTCAAGGCACCGGCCGGGGTCAAGCTCGCCAAGGCCAGCCTGGGCAAGCCCGATGCGGCCAAGTTCAGCGAGCAGGAGGCGCGCTTCCAGCTGCCGTTCTCGGCCAGCGCCGGCGCCCACGACCTCACTGCCACCGTCGACTTCGCGGTGTGCACCAAAGAGACCTGCGTGCCCGACCAACGCACGGTCGCGCTCGCCCTTCAGGTGCGCTGAAACACCCGCGGCGTGGCGATGCGGCGCCGGGTCCGGGGCGCGTCGCAGAGTACCGCCTTCTCGGCTTCAGAGCTCCACGATCGAGCCATTCTCGCCGAGAGCGAGTAGTATCGTGAGATGGCCGATCTCAAGCTCGAGCTGGAGCGCATTGGGTCTCGCGTCCGCGAGCGCTTCGAAGCCGAAAAGCGCGTCCTATCGTTCAGCGAATATCTCGACGAGTTCGCGGCACACCCGTTTCGCCACACCCGCGACGCGGCGCGTTTCCTGCGAGACTGCTTCAACTTCTACGGCTCGTACGAAGTCGACCGGCCGTGGGGCAAGCTCACGCGCTACCGCCTGTTCGACCTCGAGTTCGAGCGCGAAGAGGGGCTGACGCCGAGCGACTTCTTGGTGGGCCACGAGCACATTCAGCAGGCCTTCCATCGGGCGCTCGAGAACTTCGCGCGCGAGGGCCGCGCCAACCGCCTGCTCTTGCTGCACGGCCCCAACGGCAGCGCCAAGAGCACGTTCGCGTCGTGCCTGATGCGCGCGCTCGAGCACTACAGCAAGACCGACGAGGGGGCGCTCTACCGGTTCTCGTGGGTCTTTCCGCGCGGCAGCGACGGCAAGACGATCGGCTTTGGTTCACGCGACGACGGCCCACGACCGGGCGACTCGTACGCGCACCTCTCCGAGGGGCGGCTCGACGTCAAGATGCGCAGCCCCATTCGTGAGCACCCGCTCTTGCTCGTCCCGCTGCACGAGCGCACCGCACTGGTCACGCGCGCGTACACGGGACTGGGCCTTGCCGACGCACCACCCAGCTGGATCGCGCGCGGCCAGCTCGGCCAGAAGAACCGTCAGATCTACGAGGCGCTGCTGACCGCCTACAAGGGCGACCTTGCGCGCGTGCTCGCGCACGTCCAGGTCGAGCGGTACACCATCTCGCGGCGCTACCGCACCGGTGCGGTCACCATCGGGCCGCAGATGGCCGTCGACGCGAGCGAGCGTCAGATCACCGCCGACACCTCCATGTCGGCGCTGCCGGCCTCGCTCGCCTCGCTCACGCTGTTCGAGCCCTACGGCGAGCTGGTCGACGCGTCCGGCGGCATGATCGAGTACAGCGACCTGCTCAAGCGTCCGCTCGACGCCTGGAAGTACCTGCTGCTGGCCATCGAGACGGGCGAGGTCTCGCTGTCGTTGTCCACGCTGCCCATCAACGCGGTGATGATGGCGAGCTCCAACGAGCTGCACCTCAACGCCTTCAAAGAGCACCCGGACTACCACTCGTTCCGGGGCCGCATCCAGCTCATCCGCGTGCCCTACCTGCGCGACTACCGGCAAGAGCAGTCCATCTACGACGCGCAGATCGCGGCACAGGTGCGGGTGCACGTCGCGCCGCACGCGATGTACGTAGCGGCGTTGTGGGCGGTGCTGTCGCGCCTGCGTCGGCCCAGCGCCGAGCACTTCACCGAGCGTGCGCTCGGCCAGCTGGCCGAGGACCTCACGCCGATGGAAAAAGCCGAGCTCTACGCCGACGCCATCACGCCCAAACGGATGGGCGCCGACGAGACGCTGCGCCTCAAAAACGGCATCGTCGAGATCATGGCCGAGGCCGAGCAGGGGGCCGTGTACGAGGGGCTCACGGGCGCCTCGCCGCGCGAGATGCGCACCCTGCTGCTCGATGCCGCGCAGCACCCCAACTTCTCCTGTCTGTCGCCGCTGGCCGTGCTCACCGCCATCAAGGCGCTCGTGCGCGGGGGCGACTACGGCTTTCTCCGCGAGTCGCCACAGGCCGGTTATCAAGACCACATGGGCTTCATCGAGCAGGTGCGCGAGCGCTGGCTCGATCGCGTCGACCGCGAGTTCCGTGACTCGACGGGGCTGGTCGAAGAGGCGCGCTACGCCGAGCTGTTCGACCGCTACATCACGCACGTGTCGCACGGCATCAAGAACGAGCGCGTGTACAACCGGGTCACCGGCACCAACGAAGAGCCGGACCGCGACATGCTGGCCAGCGTCGAAAAGACGCTCGGTGTCACCAGCAACCCCGAGGCCTTCCGGCGTGGGCTCATCAACGCCATCGCTGGCTACGCCATCGATCATCCGGGCACCAAGATCGAATACGGTCAGGTGTTCCCGCGCCACCTCGAGCGCCTCAAAGAGGCGTACTTTGCCGACCGTCGCAAGCAGCTTCAAGAGATCGGCGAGGACATCCTGCTGCTGATCGCCAACGAAGAGCGCGTCAACATCGATCCCGATCGCTCGGCGATCGCACACCGTGCGTTCGACCGTCTGTGCGAACGCTACGGCTACCAAGCCGACAGCGTGCGCGACGGGCTCGGCGAGCTGCTGGCTCGTCGCTACAAAAGCTGAGTCGCGATGATCCCGCTCTACACCCGCGAAGAGATGCGCGAGGTCGATCGCGCGGCCAGCGGAGACTACGGCATCCCGAGCATCGCGTTGATGGAGAGCGCCGGGGCGCGTGCCACCGACGTGCTGCACAGGGACTACGCCAGCAAGCTCGCGCATGTGCTGGTGGTGGGTGGCGAGGGCCAAAATGGGGGCGATGGCTGGGTGGTCGCGCGCCACCTGCGCAGTCAGGGGCTCGTCCCCACCTGCGTCTTGATCGGCAGCGACGAGCGCGTGCGCGGTGATGCGCGCGTCAACCTGGCGGCGCTACGCGCGCTGGGCGTTTCGGTGCTGGTGCTCGGCGGGCACGCGGTCGAGCAGCTCGCACCGCTGGTGCAGCAGGCTTCGTTGGTGGTCGACGCGTTGTTCGGGACCGGCCTCAGTCGCAACGTCGAGGGCCACTTCGCGCGAACGATCGAGCTGCTCAACCAGGCGCGCGTGCCCATCTGTTCGCTCGATATCCCGAGCGGCGTCGATGCCAATCGTGGACAGGTGCTGGGCTGCGCGGTGTGGGCGACCTGCACCGTCACCTTCGCGGGCCACAAGCGGGGGCTGCACCAGTTTCCCGGGGTGGCGCACGCCGGCCGCGTCACCTGCGTGAGCATCGGCGCCAAGCTGCCCGACGGGCCGCGCGTGGGACTGATCGAAGATCGCGATGTCGCCGCGTTGCTCGTGCCCGCAGCGGGCGACAGCCACAAGGGCACACGAGGGCACGTGCTCGCCATCGCCGGCTCGCGTGGCAAGACCGGCGCCGCGATCCTGGCCGCGCTCGGCGCCATGCGTGCAGGTGCTGGCCTGGTCACCATCGCGGCCGACCCGGAGACGCAGCGCGTGCTGGAGCACAAGGTACTCGAGCTGATGACCGCGCAGTTCGACGCGGCGGCTCCGCTCGCCTCGCTGCTCACGCTGGCCGAGGGCAAGGCCTCCGCGCTGCTGGGTCCGGGGTTTGGTCTCGACGACGCGCGACGTGAGCTGGCCACGAGCCTCGCGCGCGAGCTGCCCATTCCCTGTGTGCTCGACGCCGACGCGCTGACGGCACTCGGCACCGACCTCGAGCAGCTGCGAGAGGCGCGTGCTCCGCGCATCCTCACCCCGCACCCGACCGAAGCGGCGCGCCTGCTGGGGCGCTCGACGGCCGCCGTGCAGGCGGACCGCTACGGCGCGGCCAGCGAGCTCGCGGTGCGCAGCGGGCAGGTGGTTGTGCTCAAAGGTGCGCGCACCGTGATCGCCACGCCAGAGGGTGCGCTGAGAATTTGTCGCGCCGGGACGCCTGCTTTGGGGGTCGCGGGAACAGGCGATGTGCTCGCAGGTGTACTGAGTGCGCTGGTCGCACGAGAGCGTGCGCATGCAGCAGCCTCGGCCGGCGTGCAAATTCATGCGCTGGCAGGCGAGATCGCGGCCGAGAGCGACCGCGGCATGCTCGCCAGCGAGGTGGCACACGCAATCCCGCGCGCGCTCGAGCGCATCCGCCGAAGCGGGCAGCCCGATGACGCTTCCGCAGCAGATGCGTGAAGAAAGAACCTCAGCTGCCCAAACCCTATGGCGCAGATGTCATGGTTCTCGTCAAGAATGATCGTCCGTGGCCACCGCGGAGCCCGGGTCGCTACAGAATCTGTAACAATCCAGCTCGCTTGCGACAGCTGGCACTCACGTTGCAGTAGCTGCTTTCGAGGCGTCGGCGCGAACGGCCGACGCTCCGGAGAAGCAGCATGGAACAGCAGCTCGCCCCCCACTCAGACGATTGTTTCGAGGTCGCCGTCGCGCGGTACACGCCCGTGCTGCACGAAGCCGCGCGCCGTCTGACAGGGAGCAGCGACGAGGCTGCCGACCTGGTTCAGGACGCAGTGATGCGCGCTTGGACGTTTTGGGATCGCTTCGAGCCGGGCTCCAATGCGCGGGCTTGGCTGCACCGCATCCTCATGAACACCTTCATTAATGCGTATCGCAAACAGCGCCGCGAGCGGGATTTGTTCCGGGCGGCCGGCGAAGAGTCGCGGCGCGACGCACATTGTGCCGCCGACCTCAACGATGCCGAGCGCGACGGCCTGGGTGACGAGGTGGGTGCGGCGCTCGCGCAGCTGCCCACCGAGTTCCGCGTCGTGGTCGAGCTGGTCGACCTCGGGGACCTCAGCTACCGCGAAGTGGCGACCCAGCTCGGTTGCCCCATCGGCACGGTGATGTCGCGTCTGCACCGCGCTCGTAAGCAGCTGCAGGAGACCTTGGGCCACTACGCGCGCAGCGAAGGGTTCCTCGACGCCTTCGGCTCGGACGCCCAGGCGCACGCCGCCTAGCCGAGTTCCGAACTGACTTCGAGACCGAGTCCACTACACTAGACGCGCCGTAACGAAACGGCGCGTTTTTGCGTCTCAAGCTGGCGCGCGCCCGGTCCCCTCAGAGGGTGGCTAGGGTCGCGGCCTCTTGACGCGTGGTGGCACGGTTCTCATATTCGGCCGCCGGCCGCGCACCTTCGTGCTGCGTGCCGCTGGCAAGGAGTCACACGGCGATGGCGAAGACTTACTCGGACCTGCTGCAAGAAGTGAAGGGCGCGATCAAGCAGGTCAGCCTGGACGAGATAAAGCGCAGGCTCGAGGCGCGTGAGCCCTACGTGTTCGTCGATGTGCGCGAGAAGGACGAGACCAAGGCCGGCTTCATCCCCGGCGCGGTGCTCCTGCCGCGCGGCTTCCTCGAGATGCAGGCCGACGGCAAGCTGCCCGACAAGAACGCCAAGCTGGTGGTGTACTGCGCGGGCGGCACGCGCTCGGCGTTCGCGGCCAAGGCGCTCCAAGAGCTCGGCTACACCCACGTCGAGTCGGCCAACCCCGGCTTCGTGCGCTGGAAAGACGTGGGCTACCCCGTCGAGACGCCCGCGCAGCTGACCGATG
>JBEGTL010000245.1:0-11221 GCA_041179425.1 Pseudomonadota bacterium
CTCCGCGCCTAGCGGTGATCACCGCACTCGAAGCGAGTTTCAGGGTTGTGCCCGCGCGCCGCTGGATGGTATGGGAGCTCTCCGGGTCGGACTGCCGCACCCCGGGATAGTGGATCCGCTCGCATCACGGGTGTGCTCCCCTCTCTCCACAACGCTCCGTTCGATTGTCATCCGTTGCTCTCTCTCGCGTCCTACAGCGCTCCTGCAGCGTAAAAGGGCGTGCGCGCGGCGGGGCTACCGAGCGCATGAACGGTGGATCGCGCCCGCGCACTCGAGCGTCCTGGGCAGGCGATGCACACACAGTGTAAGCAGGCGCCTTTGTTCGGCCTTTCGACCACAAAGTTCCGTTTGAGCTGACCCGATCGTCGACCGCTCGGGTACCTACCAACCGAGCTGTGCGGGGCCGCGACGATTCTTGCGTGTAGCCGCTGGTAACTGGAGGTCGTTTGATGTTTCGGAGATTGGTTCGTTTCTCCAATCGCCCCTTTCGAAGTCCGCGCCGGCAAGGGCCACGCGGCTCGACGCTCTGCGTGTTGGCCGCCGCATCGTTCATGGCAGTGGCCTGTTCGGGTGAGATCAGCAGCCCCGACGCGTTCCTGGGCGGCGCCATCACCGGCGACAAGGTCAACAACGTCTCCTCCGACCCCAACGACCCCAGCTCCGATCCCGGTACCACCAGCACGCGCCCACCAGGCGTCGGCGATCCCGCCTCCCCCAATGGTGTGGGCTGGACCACCCGTTTCCCCAAGCTGTCCAACGCACAGTGGGAAAACACGGTGCAGGACCTGTTCTTGCTGGCCAAGCCCGTAGGCGCGTCGGCCGAGTTCACGCAGGAGCGACTCGACCAGTCGTACGTCTCGATGGCCGCCGCCGAGGCCGTGATCGCTGGCAACGACTGGGGTCGCTACCAGACCGCCGCCGAGAAGGTCGCCACGCAGATCGTGGGCGACGACGCCCAGCTCGCGAAGATCACCCCCACCGGGAACTTCGCCGACGCCAATGCCAAGGGCACCGCCTTCATCGCGGCGTTCGGCCGACGCGCGTACCGCCGTCCGCTCACCGACGCTGAGAAGGCGTCGTTCCTCACGCTGTTCAAGGCGGGCGCCACCATCGTCGGCGGCGACGCCTACAAGGCCGGCGTACGTGTGGTGCTCGAGGGCATGCTCCAGTCCCCGTTCTTTTTGTACCGCGTCGAGTCGGCCGAAAAGGTCGTGGGCAAAGAGGGCAAGGCCCCGCTCACGGGCAACGAGCTCGCGGTTCGGCTCTCGTACGCGCTCTGGAACTCGATGCCCAGCGACGAGCTGATGGCCGCGGCCAGCGCCGGCGAGCTCGACACCAAAGAAGGTGTCGCGCGCTGGGCAGGCAAGCTGCTCGACGATCCGCGCGCCAAGCCCATCCTGCTCTCGTTCCACGAGCAGACGTTCCAGATCGCCACCTACGGCACGCAGATCAAAGACGCGTCCCTGTCGTTCGACGCCGACGCTCTGGCCCCCGTGCTCAAAGAGGAGGCGCGCAAGTTCTTCGAGCTGGTGCTCGACAGCGGTGGTGGCATCGCCGAGCTGCTCACCGAGCCTACCGCTTTCGTCAACGAGACCACGGCGCCGCTCTACGGTCTGACCGGCGTCACGGGCCAGGCGCTCCAGAAAAAGGCGCTCGATCCTGCCACGCGCGCAGGCTTGCTCACGCAGGTCGGCTTCCTCAGCAAGAACGCGACGCGCAAGGGGTCCGACCCCGTGCACCGCGGCCTGATGGTCGCGCGCAAGGTGCTCTGCGACAACCCCGACCCGCCGCCCAAGATGTTCGAGCTACCCACGCCCGTGACCGGGCTCACCACGCGCGAGGTCTACGAGAAGGAGACCGCGTGTGGTGCGGGATGCCACGACACGCTGATCAATCCGCCTGGATTTGCTTTCGAAGGCTTCGACGCGATCGGCAAGGTTCGCACTACCGAAGCGGGTAAGCCCATCGACGCCACCGGGATGCTGACCATCCGTCAGGGCTACACTTCGGCGGAGAAGAAAAAGAATCCCAAGTCGTTGCTCACCTTCGACGGCCCAGTCGATCTGGTCACACAGCTGGCCGCCGAACCCCGCGTGCACGAGTGCTACGCGCGCAACTGGATGGAGTACGTGCTGGCACGAGAGGTCGACCCGACCGAGAAGGGCGCATGGGAGGCGCTGCGCGAGGCGTCCATGTCACAAGCGTCCGTGCGCTCGGTTCTGCTCGCCTTGGTCCAGCTCGACACCTTCCGTACCCGCGTCTCCGTTGCACCATGAGGAAAGCCATGACTGAGTCTCGTCGCGGTATCTTTTTTGACGGATCGCGCGCGGAAGAGCCCGGCGCTTCAAACGTCGGACGACGTGTGTTCCTGCGTGGCGCCGCGTCTGCGGTGATGGCGCTGCCGGTCCTCGAGGGTCTGCTCCCCAAGGGCGTGCAGGCACAAGCGACCAAGCAGAGTTTTGCGATCTTCATGCGCCAGGCCAACGGCTGCCAACAGCAGCTCAACGCCGAGCCCGATCGTTTCTGGCCCAAGAACCTGGGTGCGCTCACCACGGCCAGCATGCAGGCCGACGGCGACCAAGCCGTGAGCGTGCTGGCCGACTACGCGTCCAAGCTGCTCATCGTGCGCGGCGTCGAGATGCGCGAGATCCAGGACGCCGGCTGCGGTCACTCGTCGGGCGGTCTGCTCTGTCTCACGGCGGCGCGCGCCAACGGCAAAAACATCGAAAAGGCGCTGGCTACGAGCGAGTCCATCGACAACCGCATCGCGCGTGAGCTGTCGGGCGCTGGCGTCGAGCCGCTCACGCTGCGCGCAGGCATGCGCAGCGGATACCTCGACGACGTGCTGTCGTACCGCTCGTCCGGCAACCGGCGTGTCGCCGAGTCCAACCCGTTCAATGCGTACAAGGCCCTGTTTGGCCTGGTGACGACGCCCACCACGACCCCGGGCACGGTCGACACTACCGCACTGCGCCGCAAGAGCGTCAACGACCTGGTGCGCGCCGAGATGACGCGCCTGCTGAGCAATCCCAAGCTCAGCAAGGACGACAAAGACCGGCTCACGCAGCACCAGCAGGCCATCCGCGATCTCGAAGTGGGCATGGCGACCGGGCAGCAGTGCACGTTCACGGGCGATGTGCTCGACCCCATCACCAAGCTCACGACCAGCCAGGCCGAGAGCGACGCGATGATCTTGCAGACCGTCAAGTTCCAGAGCCAGGTGATCGCCATCGCGGTGGCGTGCGGCAAGGCCCGCGCCGTGACGCTTCAGATCGGCAACGGCAACGATCAGACGCAGTTCACCATCAACGGCAAGAAGTACGAGCGCTTTCACCACATCTCGCACCGCATCAACTCCGACGGTGCCGAGGGCAGCGCCATCGCCGACGCCGACGTCAAACACCACGACATCGACAAGCTGTTCGCGGGCATGTTCAAGGGGCTGATTGCCGAGCTCGACGCGCGCAAGACGCCCACGGGCTCGCTGCTCGACGAGGGCGTGGCGGTGTGGCTCAACGACCTGGCCAACGGCCCGCCCCACGGCAAACAAAACATCCCGTACGTGTGCGCGGGCAGCGCAGGCGGTGCCCTGAAGAACGGCGTCTACGTCGACGCCGGCAACAAGGCCAGCAACAAGTACGTCACGCACAACAAGTTCCTCAACACCATCGGCGCGGCCGTGGGTGTGAAGAACGCAGCGGGCAACGCCCTCGACGACTTCGGCGACTCCACCCTCGAAAAGGGACTGATCGCCCAGATGCGCGTCTGACGCACAAACGTCAGGCTCCTCCAAGTGCGAGAGCCGAAGCGTAAAATCGAGGCGACGAGCGAGCACCACCTGACCATCGACGGGCGGAAGTGGCGACGCACCGACCCGTCCATTCCTGAGGCGTTTCGCCAGCAGCTGGTCAACGAGCTCATGAGTGCGCGCCGCGCGGTCAGCGCTGCCCTGCGTGCGAGTGATGCGTTGGCCGAGCGAGCCGCGCGCGACCGGGTCCAAGACGCCAAGATCGCACTCGGCGAGCGTGGCGCCGTGTGGTGGGAACAGGCGAGCGAAGCAGAACGAAAGGTCCGCGCCGCCGCGACCATCCGCGCACTGCTGCGTCAACGGGCGCCCGACAAGACCATCTGCCCGTCCGATGTTGCGCGAGCTATCGGCGGGGAGACCTGGCGCGCGAGTATGCAGCTCATCCGCGACGTCGCCGAAGAGCTCGTCGAGGCAGGCACGATCGAGGTCCGTCAAAAAGGTAAGGTCGTCAAGGCGCGTCCGCTGAAGGGGCCGCTTCGGCTCGGTCTGCGCGACCCGTAAGGCTCTCGGAGCTGCCGATCAGCTGTTTACGTGTCCTTCGTGCCGTAGCTGCCGGTCACGACGCGCACCAATCGGCCGCCCTCGAACGTCACGGTGCGCACCAGCACGGAACGACCGAAGTCGTAGTACCACTCGTCGAGCAGCACCTCGATGGCCTCCTGCACGACGGTCGTGCACAGATACGCTTGCCCGCGGGGGTCGTAGCAGGTGCTCTGGACGACCCGGCTCACGATACGGCGCTCGGTGCGCTGCGTGGCCTGATCGGGTACGCCGCAGACGTTTTTGACCTCGTACATGAGGTCGCCGTCCGAGATCAGACGGTTGCCGCAGCGCATGCCGTCTGCTTGCGCGGGTGGCGTGTAGACCGCACCCAGTGCGGTCAAACCCAAACCCAGAGCGACCCACTTGCTGCGCACGGCTCGGCTCATACGACCTCCTGGACACGTCGAAGGTAGCACCGAGGCGCGCGGCCAAGGGATCGAACCGCTGGGCCTCCGCGCAGATTGTGGAGCGGTCACCCCCGCCTCGAAGCGCCCCGCGGGTGCGTGCGCGAAGATCGGTTCAGCGTGCGCGAGGCTTGCCCTTGGTGGTGCGCGGCTCGCGTTTGATGGCGACGTACACCGCGTGGCGAGGACCGCCGCCTTGCGGGCGTACGAGGTCGACCTTGAAACCGAGCTTACGAAGTCGCTCTTCGAACCGTGTGTTGGGCTCTTCGCTCCACACCGAGTAGACGCCGCCTGGCTTGAGGGCGCCGGCCGTAAGCTCGAGGATCTCGCTGCCGTAGAGCGGATCGACGCGGCCGCGGGGCAGGTCGACGGGCCCGAGGTAGAGGTCGAGGATGATGGCGTCGTAGCGAGGACTTCCCTCGGCCTCACGAATGCGCGCGCTGACGTCGCCCACGGTCACGCGCACCCGAGAGTCGGCGACCGCGTCGTTGGTGAGTGAGGCAAGGGGGCCACGGCACCAGCGCTCGACGGCCGGGTTGAGCTCGGCCACCTCGACCTTGGTGCCCTTCTTGGGAAGCGCGTCGAGTGCGGCGCGCAAGGTAAAGCCCAGGCCCAACCCTCCGATCAACACGTGAGGTGCCGGCCGACCGGCCAAGACCGCGCAGGCGAGCTCGGCCACTGCGAGCTCCGAGCGCGTGCGCTGGCTGGTCATCAGCACGCGCCCGGCGATGGTGATCATGAAGCTGCGCTCGCCGCTCTGACGCAGCTCGAGCGGACCTTCGGGCGTATCGACGCGTTCAATCAGCGTATGGGCGCGCGGCATGCGGACGCCTTAGAGGATCGTGCTCGCGAAGTACAGCCACATCGCCGACAGCACGAAGTTGCTGAGCGCAAAACATGCGAGCCGATGCAGCACGCCGTTGTACGTGAGGTGGACCAGAGAGTGCGCGAAGCGAAGCGCCACGTAGCACCAGGCCAGCGTCAGCTGCAGCGGCTCGACGTGCCCGGTGACGTAGAGGGCGATCGCCAGCACGTAGAACAGGAGCGGCAGCTCGAGCAGGTTCATGTAGTTGCGATTGGGAAGTGCGACGTCGGGCGGCACGCGCGGCGACTCCCCGAGCTTGAAGTCGTCGGTGACGACGCGCCGCGCGAGCGCCGCGCGGATACGCACGTACGGGATGCGCAGCAAGACCAAGAAGGTGAGCGCCACCAGTGCGAACACGGGCTGAAAGATGCGCGCTGCGTCGTGGGCACTCATGCGGTCTACTTGGCCGGCGGCAGGCTGAGGGCCGGCTCGTGGGGAGAGGCGTAGATGCCCTCTACTGTGAACTCTCCGTCGTCGTGTTTGATCTGAATGGGTCGGAACTCCTCGTCGGGAGGCACGACCTTGGACAGCACCGGGACGTACTCGAAGATGCCGTGGATTTTGTACTTGTAGCCGTGGTCTCCGATCATGTTCCAGCGGAACGTGCGGATGTGGAAGATCATCATGTCGTAGCGAACCATCGCCAGCATCCACAGCTGCGTCTCGTCGGTGGTGCGACGCGCTCGCTCGGCCGCGTGCGACGGCTCTCGGAGCAGCTGCAAATAGGCGTCGCGTCCGTCGGTGATGATCTCGTGCAGCAACATCTCGTAGCGGAAGTTGCTGGTGAGCTCGATCTTGGGCTGTGCATCGCGGACGAAGTGCGCCTCGCTGCGCATGCGTAGCAGCCACGAAAAGCGCTGCAGCAGGCGCTCGAAGCGGTAGATGCCCACTTCGCCGAAGCGCGCGGTGAGTGCCTCTGCGCGCGCGGTGACGTTGCCCCAGTCGCCGCGTTGCTCGTTGACCGCGGGGATGAACTCGTTCCAGAACTTGTTGACTTCGTCGGCGGTCAGATCGCTCACCGTGAGCACGGCCTGATCTGGCTCCACGCCCGACTCGTGGAGGCGCACCATCTCGCGCAGCGGGAACGCACGCTTTTTGTAGTGAACGAAGTCTGGGTGGAACAGCTCGGGCTCGGGCAGTGCCTGCTCGTCGACCCACGGCTGCGGGCCGCGCGGCGAGATCATCGTGCCCACGCGCCGAACACGCCAGCGGGCCCCCGTCTGTTTGTATTCGGAGATGCGCGTGGGCGCGAGGGCGTAGGCACTGACGCGCACCAGCTTGGGCGGTGCGTCGGGGAAGGGGTTGTACCCGAGCTCGCGCTTGACCTCGATCTCGTCGAGCAAGAGGCGCTGCGCGGCGCGCTCGAGCCAGCACGTGCGCAGGTACCCCAAGTAAGGTGTGCCGTCGCCGATCAGGGAGGAAAAGAAGCTGCCGTCGTGGATGCCGATCGCGCAGTAGTGAAGTGCCTGATCGAAGCGCGGGTGGTGCGGCGCCACGATGGGCAGCTTGGAGGTGGGAAACGTGGGCAGGTACTTGTAGCCGTAAGCCTTCCAAGTTTTGCCGTCGAGGCTGCCCTCGATCACCGGCGCCAGCCGCAGCGGGGCCGCGGACTGTGGCGGAAACACCCCGTAGCCGTTGGTGAGGTGAAAGGGCGCGAGCGCACGGAAGTAGGAGATCACCACACGAAACAGCGGCCGGTTCCAGGTCAGCGTCTCCCACAGCCAGTGCACCCAGGTGCGCGTGACCCAGGAGTTCATGACGATGAAGTAGACGATGCTGTTGAGGAACAGCACCAACATGGCGATGTTGACCGCCAGGTCTGCGCCGTGCCAGCTGGTGCTCGCCCAGGGCTCGCGCGTCATGTCGAAGATCGACGACTGGGCGTCGAGAAGACACAAGGCGACCATGATGTAGCCGAGGTTGAAGTAGCCCCAGTTGCCCGTGACGTGAATGCCGACCATCAGGCCCGTCATCACCGCAAACGAGATGAGGCGCGGCAGACCCGTAAAAAAGCCGAGAACGGGCGCGATGGCTTCGCCGAAGAACATGAACCCGAGCGAGGCGCGCAGCAGCCACTGCGGCATGTGGTGACCCCACCAGGCGATCGGCGTGGGCAGCGGGGCCCAGATCAGAAAGCCGCGCAAGTACAACGAGTCGCCCTTGCCGGTGCCGATGAACTTAACCTTGGCGAAGCCGAGCATCAGGCGCAGCACCAACCAACGGAACATGAATGCGACGGCCGGCAGGGGCAGCGAGCTGGCTTCGAGACTCGGCAGCGCCAGACCCAGCGGCACGAACAGCACGAGGAAGCCGATCTCTTGCAGCATGGTGTCCCATGGAAAGATCAGGCCTGCCGGTTCGACCGAGAGCCACAATACCCAGCCGAGGAACAGCCCCGCCCATCCGATCGGGCCTCCATAGAGGGCCAGGACGCCGGCCACGACCCCGATCCACGGGACGAGGCGGATCGTGCTGTCGGTCGCGCTGAGCCAAAAGACGGTAGGAAAGTCGAAGTATCGCCGCACGCCCGGGAAGTCGCGCCGCGCGCGATCGAGCCTCGCGGCGATCGGACCTGCGCCTCGCGATCCGATGATGCCGACGAGCTGAAACGAAAGTGCGCCGAACGCGATGATGTAGAGAACACCGACAAAGCGCGGGATGAGCCCCCAAACGAGCTCCGGGGCAAGGCCAGACCAGATCATACAAAACCGCCTAAGAACAAAGCCGGGTCGGAGAAATACCCGTTTAACCGCGCATTTCCAAGCTCAGAAGTGAACTCGGAGAGCGCGCACACCGCGTTTTTGGGTGGGGCGACTTCGCCTGCTGGAGCGCTGGTTACCCTGCGCAAGCAAAGTAAGGTCGACGGTACCGAACACGAAGCGGTCAAACCCTGAAACGCGATTCTCGGGTTTTGCAACGCTGTTTAGTGCATGCAGTGCGTTTCAGCTGATAGGCTGCGCCGATGGACGACGAGATCTTCAACAGCAAGAACCAAAACATCACCAAGAAGGCCGTCCGCAAGTGGGCCTTGGATTGGGCGAAGCGCTACAAGGACGTTCGCAAGTCGCTCGAAAAGGCCGGCGACGACTTCGAGGGTGTGCTCAAGGGCCTCGACGTCGAGGCGCCCACGTTGCGCCTGTTTCGCAATGCGGCCCGCAAGCTGAAGCGCGAAGCGACCACGGCCGGTCGCTACGAGCGCGGTGTGCTCAAGTACGTCGATCGCGAGATCAAGCACTACACCAAGATCGCCGATACTCTCGCGCCGCCCGCCAAAGAGTAACGTCGCGGGTTTTGGGCACAGCTAGATCGTGGGCCCGACCCGGAGCGACATGGCAGACACGAGTGGCCCGATTACGGGCTTGGTTTTGACCGGCGGCGGAGCGCGTGCGGCATATCAGGTTGGAGCGCTTCGTGCGCTTTCCGAGCTGCTGCGCGCGCCGAGTCCATTTCAGATCCTTGCGGGCGCGTCGGCCGGTGCCATCAACAGCACGGGCCTGGCCATCCATGGCGACGACTTTGCTGCCGGGGTGGCACATCTGACCGAGACGTGGCGCTCGCTGACGCCCGACAAGGTCTACCGCACCGACTTTGGCAGCCTGCTCTCGATTGGGACGAGCTTGCTCGGTCAGGTCAGCGCCGGCGGCGTGCTGTTGCGCGCCAACCGCGCCAACGCGCTGCTCGACACGCGACCGCTGCGCCGGTTGCTCGACCGCGTGTTACCGACAGATCGTATTCGTGGTCACGTAGCGAGCGGCGTCCTGCGCGGCGCCGCAGTTACCGCGACTAGCTACCACACGGGCACCGCGATGACGTTTTTCGAGGGTGCGCCCGAGATCCAGCCGTGGCTCCGCTCCAGTCGGCTGGGCTTGCGCGAGTCGATCACGGTGCCGCACGTGATGGCTTCTTCGGCCATTCCCATGTTTTTCCCGCCGGTCGAAGTCGACGGCGGATGGTTTGGTGACGGCTGCGTGCGACTCTCCGCACCCATCAGCCCGGCCATTCACCTCGGCGCACAGCGCGTTCTCGCGATCGGCATTCGGTACGCGCGCACACCGGAAGAAACCAACGCCCTCAATCGCACCGGGCCGCGCGACACCCCGAGCATCTCCGAGATCAGCGGCGTCATGCTCAACGCCATCTTTCTCGATTCGCTCGACTCCGACGTCGAGCGGATGGAGCGCATCAACGCGACGCTCTCGCTGTTGACCATGGATCAGCACGTACGACTCAAACATCCGCTACGGCGCATCCCGCTGCTCGTGCTGCGCCCGTCGCGCGATCTCGGGAGTCTTGCCGTCGAGCAGTACAAGCTGTTCCCCAAGACACTTCGCCACCTTTTGCGCGGGATCGGCGCGGCCGGCGAGTCAGGTTGGGATCTGGTCAGCTACTTGGCGTTCGATGGCGCGTACATCGAGCGCCTGATGGAGCTCGGCTACGAAGACACGCGCAAGCGTCGAGACGACGTCGACGCCTTCTTTGCTGCCCCGCTCGGCGGGGAGTAGGCCCCTCATATTCTGGGTCTGGGGCGGCTCGTGCGCGGGTGTGCTGGCGTACCGTCGAGGTGCTCGCGTGAGAGCAGCTTCCCGCCACATGTACCGCCGGGCCCCCACTTCGTTAAGGCTGGGCGTCGCAGTCCATTGAACGGGTATCGGTTCGCTGGCTATGCTCCGCCGCGTGATCATCGACCTCCGCTCAGACACCGTGACACGACCCAGCCCCGCCATGCGCCGCGCCATGGCCGAAGCCGAAGTTGGGGACGACGTCTACGGCGAGGATCCCAGCGCGCAAAAGCTCGAGCGCACAGTTGCCGAGTTGCTCGGCAAAGAGGCCGCGTTGTTCGTGCCCACCGGCACCATGGCCAACCAGATCGCACTGTTGCTGCACTGCCGTCCCGGCGACGAGGTGATCGTCGGCGAGGGGACGCACTGCATGGCGTTCGAGTCGGGCGCGGCGGCGGCCTGGGCCGGGGTGCAGTTCAGCGTCGCAGGGCAGGGTGGGTTGTTCGACGTGGTCGCGCTCGATCGTGCAGTCCACGCGCCGGCCGACCTGCTGCCGCGACCGAGCTTGGTCGTCCTCGAGAACACACACAACCGAGCGGGCGGAGCGATTTGGCCAGAGGCACAGTCGCGCGCAGTCAGCGAGCGGGCGCGCGCGCTCGGGCTCGCGGTGCACCTCGATGGTGCGCGCCTGTGGAACGCCGCAGCCGCCTCGGGCACCTCGTTGGTCGAGCTCGCGGGTATTGCCGACACGGTGAGCGTTTGTTTCTCCAAAGGTCTGGGCGCCCCCGTCGGGTCGGCGCTGGCGGGCTCGCGCGATGCCATCAAGGCTGCGCGTCGCCTGCGCAAGATGATGGGCGCCGGCATGCGTCAGGTCGGCGTGCTGTGCGCGGCCGCGCTCTACGCGCTCGAACATCAGCGCGATCGTCTGCGCGAAGATCACGCGCTCGCCCAAAAGCTCGCTTCCAAGCTGGCCGACGTACCCGGTCTGTCCGTGCATCCTGTCGACACCAACATCGTGCTCATCGATGTGACGCATCGCTCCGCGGCCGAGCTGGTGCAGCGCTTGCGCACCCTCGACGTGTTGGTCAACGCCGTCTTGCCC